>NZ_JAGSOG010000012.1 GCF_018139695.1 Actinospica durhamensis
GGGGTGGGGCGAGGCGAGGTCATCGCGGCAGACGTCGCAGGAGCCGCGGCCGCAGCGGCCTGCGGCCGGGCGGCGGCCTGTTCGATCTCGGCGACGCGGTCGCGCACCAGGTCCAGCCTGCGGTAGGTGGCCGACATCCGCTGCAGGCTCTGCAGCAGCACGCTCGCGGTGGTCACCTGCTGGTTCACCTGCGCGGCCAGTACCACCACCATCACCACGTCGCCGACGCTGCGGTGGCCCTCGGCGGCGTCGCGCACCACGAGCAGCACGGCCGCGGCGTATCCGAGGGCGAAGATGACCTGGCCGAGGATGCGCAGCGCGGTGCCGGAGAGCTGTCCGCGCCAGAGGGTGCGGGTGCCGGCGCGCCAGAGCCGGTCGTGCCGGTCCAGCAGTTCGCCGCGCAGCCGGAACACGCGCAGTTCTCCGGCCACGCGCGGGGAGGTGGAGAGGTGGAACAGGTTCAGCGCGACGCGGGTGTCTCCGGCCGAGGCCTCGCGCGCCCGGTCCATCCGCTCCTCCGCGGCGCGGCCGGTGAGCAGCGGGGGGAGTGCGGCGAGCGGGAGCAGCAGCAGCCACGGGTCGAGCCGGGCGAGCAGCACGGCCGTCATCACCATGGCCAGCAGCAGCCCGGTGCAGTTGAGCAGCGCCTCGAAGCCGGCCCGGTAGCGGCGCGACTCCTGCCGCAGCAGGGCCATGGTGTCCGCCAGGGCCGGGTCCTCCTGGTGCTCGATGCCGCGGGTGCCGTTGGAGATCATCGCCAGTTCGCGGTCGAAGTCTACCTCGGCGAGCTCGGACAGCTCGAAGTAGGCGATGTGCGCGAAGTGTCCGAAGGTGATGTTGGCCAGAGCCAGCGTGGCCAGGGCCGCGCCCGCGAGGGTCGCGGCGCCGCCCTCGCCGGCCGCGGCCGAGTTGGTCATCCAGCGCAGCACGGCCGCGAGCAGCGGTGCGGCCACCGCGGCCAGGATGACCAGCACCAGCGCCACGCAGGTACGTACCCTGTCGATCCGCCAGGCCGTGGCCAGCATCCGCCACGAGCCGCTCAGTGCGCCCTTCATCAGGCCACCTCCGTCTTCTCGGGCGCGGTGGCCCGGCCCGCGGCGTGCGCGGTGTCCGTTGACGCTGTGAAAGGGTCGGAATCCTCGTCGAGGCCGACGTCCAGATCGGCGTTCAGATCGGCGTCCACCTCGGCGTCGAGGTCGGATTCGAGCTCGCCGTCGTCCAGGTCGACCGGGTCGCCCGCGTCGCCGGAGCCGGCCATCCGGTCGGCCTGGAGGCGGAAGAGGGTGGCGTAGCGGCCGTCGAGGGCGAGCAGCGAGGCGTGGTCGCCCTGCTCGATCACCCGGCCGTGTTCGAGCACGACGATGTGGTCGGCGTGCCGCACGGTGGCGAAGCGGTGCGAGATCAGCACGGTGGTGGCGCCCTCGGCCAGGCGGGCGAACTGGTGGTAGAAGCGGGTCTCGGCCCGCACGTCCATGCTGGCGGTGGGCTCGTCCAGGACGAGTACCGAGGCGCCGTGGCGCAGCGCGAACAGGGCGCGGGCCAGGGCGAGGCGCTGCCACTGGCCGCCGGAGAGGTCCGCGCCGCCGGGCAGGTGCCGGGCCATCGGGGTCTCGAGGCCGCGCGGCAGCCGGTCCAGGGTCTCGGTCAGGCCCACCGCCTCGGCGGCGGCGCGCTGCCCGGTCCGGTCCTCGAGCTGCTCGATCGCGCCGTAGCCGATGTTGTCGGCGGCGCTGACCTCGTAGCGGGCGAAGTCCTGGAAGATCACGGCCAGCCGGGAACGCCAGTCCTGGTGCTCGTATCCGCGCACGTCGGCCCCGTCGGAGCGGATCGCGCCGCCGTCGGGGTCGTAGAGGCGGGCCAGCAGTTTGACCAGGGTGGTCTTGCCCGAGCCGTTCACGCCCACCAGCGCGGTGCACTTGCCGGCCGGGATGGTCAGGTCGAGGCCGTCGAACACCGGGCGGTCAGAGCCCGGATACGCGAAGCGCACGTTCTCGAACCGGATCGCCTCGGTCGGAGCCGGGCAGCGCTCGGCCCGCTCGGCCGCCGCGGTCGCGGTGGCGGCCCGCTGCGGCACCGCGCCGGCGGCCGCCTGGAAGCGGTGCAGCGCCTCGTACGCACGCATGCCGATGGCGATCTGCAGGTCGGCCTCGGGGTAGTACTCGGACAGCCGCAGCGCGCCCAGGGTCGCCTGCGCGGCGATGGCGAACCGGGTCAGCGCCAGGCCGTGCGCGCCGTGCCGGCCGAGCAGGACCAGGGCGAAGACGGTGGCGCACAGCCCCCACAGGGTGTATCCGATGAACGGCTTCAGCAGGATTCTGCGACGCGCGGCCCAGACCGGTCCGAGGAACTCCAGGGTGGCCTCGCGCATCTGCTCGATCAGCCAGCCGGCCAGGCCGAACACCCGGATCTCCTTGGCCGCGCCGGGTCCCGCGGCCACCGAGCGCAGGTACTCGGCCTTGCGGCGCGCGCCGTCGGACTGTACCCGGGCCTCGGCGTAGCGGTTCAGGCCGCGGGTCTGGCCGTAGCGGAAGACGAGCACGGCCGCGGCCACGCCGAGAGCGGCGAGCCAGTTGAAGACCACGCCGATCACCACGACGTAGCCGAGCAGCTGCACGGTCCGGTTGAGCAGGGCCAGCAGCCCGGCGCAGGCCTGGCCGGGGCTCTGCACCGCGAACTCGAGTTCGCTCGCGGCCGAGCGCAGGTCGGCCACCGCCTGCTCGTCTTCGAGCACGGCGACGCCGGGGCTGCCGAGGCTGGCGTCCATCAGCTCGCGGTAGATCAGCCCGTCGATCCGGCGGGCCAGCAGCTCGCCGAGCGAGGTCAGCAGCGGCAGCAGCAGCTGCTGCAGCACGAACACGCCGGCCGAGGCGATGAACGCCCGGGTCAGCGCGCTCCACGCGGCCGAGTCCGGGCCGCCGGCCACGGCCGCGGGCACCCGGCCGAGCACGACGCCGGTGCCGAGGACGAAGGCCACCGGGAGCAGGCCCTGGATGAAGTAGAGCGTGCCGAGCAGCAGCGGGAGCCCCGCTCCGGTGCGCGGCATCAGCCGCAGGATGGATCGCAGTGCGGCGAGATAGAGGCGTAGGCGCTCAGTCATGTCGGGGCCCTCCCTCAGGCCGCGGCGCGGGCGTTGCGGCGCTCGCGCAGTTCCCGATAGGACGCGCAGTCCGGCAGGGACAGCGCGCCGATCAGGTCGTTCATGGTGGCGAAGTCGAGGTACGGGAAGAGCGGAAGCAGCCGGGTGATCGGGGTGTCGTACAGCTCCGCGATCCGCATCCGGTCCGCGTCCGCGCGGCGCGGCTCGTGCACGCTGGGCCGGGGTTCGGCGGTGCGCACGCCCACGGCCTGCCGGTCGAGCACGAAGGCGGCGCCGGCCCGGTGCAGCCGGTAGCCGAGCTCGAGCCCGGCGCCCTCGGTGGTGATCAGGGTCCTGTCGGCGGCGCCGACCGCGGCGAGCAGCTCGGCCGGCGCCGAGACGTGGCCGAGGCGCAGCGCCATCCAGGGCGCGGGCGCGTCGAGCCCGTCCGCACCGCCGTCCAGGCGCGCGAACAGCCGCTCGGCCGGGTCGAGCGCGTCCGGCTCGAACTCGGCCGGGCCGCCGACGGCGGGCTCGACCTCGCGCAGGATCCGGCCGCACACGACGGCCGGACCCTCGTGCGCGGCGTGCGCGGCCAGGTGCGCGGCCACGGCGTTCTCGGCCAGGGCCACGCCGGATTCGACCAGCACGCACAGCGGCGCGCTCAGAGCGGGCAGGGCCGCGTCGAGCGCCTTGGCCACGGTCAGGTCCCCGGCGGGCAGGCAGACGAAGCGCAGGTCGATGATGCGGCGGGCGTCGGCCACGACCGCGTCGAGTTCCGGATGGAAGGCCCCGACGACGACCGTCTCGAAGGCGCCCTGCGCGGGCGGGTCCTGCCCGGCCAGCGCGCTCAGCGTGGCGCCGAGGGCCTCCCGGTGCCACGGTTCGACGACGTACACCACGACGGCGCATGCGTACGCGCCCGGTCCCTGGCTCGACATGATCACTCCTGTTCGATCGGTGGGGCAAGACGTGCGTGAGTGGCCCGAGCCGTGGGCGGCGCCTCAGCCGAGGGTCGCGAAGGCCGGGGTGAGCGGTTCGAGGGCGGGGCGCCAGCCGTCGGCCAGGGCCTCGAGCCGGTCCGCCGCGACGCCGGCGCCGTCCACCGCGGCCATCAGGCCGGCCGTGTGCCGGGCGTTGGCGTGGCAGGCTGCTGAGGCCAGCAGGTGCGCGGCGGCCTCGCGGATGCGCTCGGGCGCGGCGTCAGCGGGCACGAACCGGCCGACGCCGAGCTCCTCGGCCATCACGGCGGTGTGCGCCTGGTCGAGCGGGACCCGGCCGGAGCCGTCGGGGTCGAACGCGGTGACACACAGGAGGTTGACACCGTGGGCCAGCGCCCGCATCGCGGTGCCGTGGCCGCCGTGCGTGACCACGAGGCGGGCGCGGCGGATGAGCTCGTCGTGCGGGGCGAAGCGCACGGCCCGGGCGTTGGCCGGCACCCGCAGGGACCGCGGATCGACCATCGCGGTGGTCGCGACCACGCGCACCGGCAGGGGGGCCAGGGCGTCGAGGGTGCGCTGCAGCTTGTCCGCGTCGGCCTGGGATTCGGCGGTGCTGAAGGAGACCACGACCAGCGGGTCGGTGCCCGGGGGCTCGGCCGTGGCCGCGCCGGCCGCCTGGGCGCCGCGCGGGTCGAGTTCGAGGATCGGGCCGCCGTGGCGCACGGTCGACAGGCGGGTGCGGTCCGGTCCGTCGAGCTCGCGCAGGGTGTTGACCTGGACCAGGTCGGCCGCTCCCCACAGCTGGGCGATCGACGGCAGCGCCGGGAATCCGCTGCCCATGCGCACGCCGCTCTGGTAGCGCATGTGCTCGAGCCAGGAGCCGAAGCTGCGATGGAAGTAGCTGTGCAGCATCACCGCGCTCGGCACGCCGAGTTCGGGCGCGACGCAGTGCGCCGCGCTGAACTTCGCGTCCAGGATCACCGCGTCCGGACGGCGCGACCTGGCGAGCCCGAGCACCTCCTCGCCGACGACGGGGGAGGTCAGGAAGCCCAGCACCGCGCCGAGCGGGTGCCAGGCGTAACGTGCCTGCTCGTCCGGGACCGTGCGCAGCTCGATCCCCTCGAAGCCGGCCGCGGTGACCCGCGGCACCATCTCCTGCTGCCCGGCGAACACGACCTCGTGGCCGCGGGCGGCCAGCCGGCGGGCGATGCCCAGGCTCGGCGGGATCTGTCCCCCGCCGTCCCAGCACGCCCAGAGGAATGTGGCCATGCCTATCGCCCCTTCCACCAGGACGGAGCGGTGTCCGGGATGCCGTACCGCTCGATCACGTCGTTCGTCGTCATGGGATTGATGTAAGGGAACAGGGGCAGCAGGCGGCTGTAGGGGGTGCCGTACTTGCGCGCCATGTAGCGGTAGTTCACGGCCGCGGAGTGCCGGATGGCCTCGCTGTCCTTGCCGTGCGGCAGGTGCACCGTGCGGGCCGTGCGCTCGAGCCGGAACCGGGCGCCGTCCAGGTGCAGCCGGTAGCCCAGGTCCAGGTCCTCGGCGCCCCAGGAGCGGAAGTTCTCGTCGAACATCCCGACCCGGCGGATCTGCTCGGTGCGGGCCGAGACGTTCGCGGTCCAGAACACCAGCCAGGGCGCCGGGACCCAGTCGAACTCGTCGCCGTACTTGGAGTAGAACTCCTCGCGCATGTCGCACAGGTGCGGGATCCCGGCCATCCGCCGCGCGGTGCCGTCCGGATCCCGCGGGTCGGCCAGCCGCGCGACCTCCTCGAGGTGGACGGTGTCGTTGGCGAATCCGTAGATGTAGCCGATCACCGCCTGCGGGCGCGCCATCGCCGCGTGCGCGGTCAGGTGCGCGGCCAGCAGGCCGCTGTCGGCGAGCAGGCCGGAGTCGAGGAACACGCACAGTTCTCCGCGCGCGTTGCGCACGCCGAGGTTGCGGGCCGCGGCCGCGCGGAACCCCTCGTCCGGCTGCACGTGGTACTGGAGGTTGAGCCGGGTCCGGAACCCGTCCACGACCTCGGCGGTCTCGTCGCTCGAACCGTCGTCGCCGACCACCACCTCGAACCGGTTGCTCGGCACGGTCTGGCGGCACAGCGACTCGAGGGTGTGGCGCAGCAGCCCGGCCCGGTTGTAGGTCGGGATCACCACGCTGCATTCGAATACGTCATCAGTCATTTTCGTCGCTCCCGTGGCGGGCCGGCGGGCGTGGGCCGGCTCCTCGTCGCTGTGAGTATCGACGCCGGGACCGGGCCGCGACCCGCGGACGGGCGCCGATCTGTCAACTCCGGGGCCCGCCTCGGGGTGCCGGGACCCGGAACAGGGGTGAGATCGCAGGCTGCGGACCTGCTCGGGCGGGGCGCCGGAGGTTAGCGTGGTCGAGGACGACGAAAGGGCCCTGACGTCACCGAAACCTGTCCGATCTATAAGGAGCGGGATTTCAGGTGGTGAAGAAGAGTACGGGAACCGACGCCACGGTGCACGCCGTGCGCAGCATGTCTTCGGGGGCGTGTGAGCGTGCGTCGGAGGGACTGTTCCAGCAGGTCAGCTCGGCTGTGTTGGAAGTTCTGCCGCGCAGCGACCAACGGCGCGCGGGCGCCGAGTATCTGCACGGACTGCTCGAGGCGGACGGACGCAAGTCGGCCCGCAACCTGGCCGCGCACAGCGGCGGGCAGGCGAACGAGCAGAGTCTGCACCATTTCGTGAACGCCTCGTCCTGGGACTGGTCGGCCGCCCGCCGCGCGTTGGCGCGCCGGGTGACCGAGTCCTGGACGCCGAGTGTCTGGGTGGCCCGGCCGGTGGTGATCCCCAAGTCGGGGGCCGGCGCGGTCGGGGTCAACCGGCGGTTCGTGCCCGCGCTGGGCCGCGCCGTCAACGCCCAGCAGGTGGTCGGGCTCTGGGTGGCCTCCCCGTCGGTCAACTGCCCGGTCAACTGGCGCATCCACCTCACCGGCAGCTGGCTGGCCGACGCCGGCCAGCGCAGCCGGTGCGCCGTACCCGAGACGGCGCGCGCCGAATCACTGCACGAATGCCTGGTCGAGACGGTGCTCGAGACCGCCACCGCGTGGGGTCTGGAGAGCCGGCCGGTGGTGCTCGACGCCCGCGGCGCGGACGTCGGCTGGGCGCTGCGCAGGCTGCGCGCGGCCGGCCTGTCCGTGCTGGTGCGCGTCGACCCGGAGCAGCGGCTGGTCAGCCCGCCCGCGCCGCGCGACGGCGGCCGCCGGATCGCCACGGCCGGCGAGCTGCACCGCGTGCTGCGCGGCACCCGCCGCACCGCCGCGCCCTGGGTGGACCGGGGCGAGGACGGCGAGATGAGCGCCGGCGTCGTGGTCGCGGCCGGGCGGGTGCTGCTGGCGGACGGGCTGATCCCGGCCCAGCGCAGCGCGCCGGGCGCGGGAACCGCTTCCGCCACGGGAACCGCTTCCGCCACCCACGGCGGGAACGCGGGGAACGTCGGGAACTCCCGGATGTCGAACGTGACCCCGATCGGCCGGCGTCCGGCCGCGCGGCGGATCGGCCCGAGCGCCCCGGAGGAGTTCTCGCTGCTGGCCATCGAGGAGCGCGGCTGCGCCGAACCGCAGCTGTGGCTCACCGATCTGACCGACGCGCCGCTGCTCACCCTGTTCCGGATGAGTACCCTGATCCAGCAGGTGGACGCGGACTACGACCGGATCGGGGACCGGGTCGGCCTGCGCGACTTCACCGGCCGCTCCTACGCCGGCTGGCACCGCCACGCCACCCTCGCCTCCGCGGCCTACGCGGTGGAGGCGCTGACCCGGGCGCACCGCCAGGACCGCGCGGCCCCGCGCGGCGGGCGGCTGCGCCAGCTCGGCGGCCTGCGGGCGGCCTGAGCCACACGTGACGACGGTCCGGCACTCTGCCCGAGTGCCGGACCGTCGCCGTGTGTGCTCTGATCATCGAGATCTGAGTGCGGAGAAGAGCGGGCGCCGGTGGTGGGCCACCGGCGCCGTCTGGGTGGACAGTGTACTTATTCGTCCGTCTCGTCCACGGTCAGCACGTAGCGGTGCCCGTGCTGGCCGCCCTCCTCCACCGCCCGGTGCGCCTTGGCCGCCTCGGACAGCGCCATCCGGCGCAGCGCCCGGGGGCGCAGCCGGCCCGCGGCCGTCAGACGATTGATACAGCGGGCCGCGTCGGCCAGCTCGCCGGTGGTGGCCTGGGAGATGGCGAAGCCGCGGATCGAGCCGTCCTTCATGTAGAGGGTTCCGGCGGGCAGCACCGGAGTGGTGGCCACGCCCGCGAGCAGCACGATGCGCCCGCGCCAGGCCAGCGAGCGCGCGGCGGCCTCCAGGTCGTTGCGGCCCGAGCAGTCCAGGTGCAGGTCCACCCCCTGGGGGCACAGCCGCGCGATCCGCGGATAGAGGTCCTCGGCGCGGTAGTCCAGGGCGTGCGCGGCGCCGAGCTCGAGGCAGTGGTCCGCGTCGGCGGCGGAGGCCACGGCGATCACGCGGGCGCCGGCTTCGGCCGCCATCGCCACCATCGCGCCCCCGACGTTGCCGCCCGCGCCGAGCACCAGCACGTCCTGTCCGGCGCTGAGCCCGCCGTGGGTGAACAGGCCCAGATACGCCGTGGCGGCCGGGTGGCCGAGGGCGACCGCCTCGAGCGGATCGACGCCCGGCGGCAGCCGGTAGACCCGGTCCTGGGCGGCCACCGCGTAGTCGGCGGCGGCGCCCTGGCGGCCCTCGTGGCCCAGGCTGTTGCACCAGACCCGGTCGCCCGGGCGCAGGTCCGTCACGCCGGGCCCGGCCTGTTCGACCGTGCCGACCAGGTCGCGCCCGACCACGAAGGGGAAGGGCACCGGGGTGCGGTAGACCCCCGAGCGCAGGAAGGTGTCCACGGCGTTGACCGTGCTCGCCTCCACCCGCACCAGCACGTCGGTCGGGCCGGGCACCGGCGTCGGCAGGTGCCCGTACCGGATCTCCTCGGGGGCACCGAGCCGTTCGATGTAGGCGGCACGCATCGGGCCGCACCTCCTCGTCGCAGGGTCGGGATGGCAGTGGTCGTCAAGGCAGTGCTCTGTGTCACGGCACGTTGGGCACCGTGACCAGGCCCTGGCGCAGGGCCGTGGCCACCGCCAGGGTGCGGTTGGGCGAATCCATCTTCGCCAGCAGGTTCGTCACGTGGCGCTTGACCCCGTGCTCGGATATGGTCAGCCGGCGCGCGATCTGCTTGTTGCTCAGGCCCTGCGCGAGCAGGGAGAGCACCTGGTGCTCGCGGGCGGTCAGGGAAAGGCCGCGCGCGTGCCCGGCGCCGACCCCGACACCGCGGGTGATCAGGGCCCTGGCCAGGCCGGCCGGGATGGAGATCTCCCCGGCGGCCAGCCGGTCCACGGACTCGCGCAGCCGGTCCAAGGTGGCCTCGCGCTGGATCAGGAATCCCTGCGCGGCCAGCATCGTCGTCTCGTCGACGGCGCCGAGCTCGAGGTCCTCGAGCAGCAGCAGCAGTCGGGCGCCGTGCCCGCGCACCGCCGCGGCCACCGGGCCGGCACACGGATCACAGGCACGGCACACCACGATGCCCGGGCGTTGCCGGGCCAGCAGCTCGAGCGCCTCGTGCTCGTCGCCGCACGCGGTCACCGCGGCGACCGTCTTCACTCCTCGCAGCATACTGATCAGCCCGTGCCGTAACAGCTCGTTGGCGATCACCACCAGCAGCGTCACCTGCTCGGGGGCGGGGACGGCCGGGCGCTGACTGAACTCGATGTCGGCTAGCATGATCCCCCATCTCACTCCTCGGGTCCACGACACCGCCGTGGGAACACGTCAGTGGGCATGCGCTCTGCCCCGGATTCCAGTGTGCGCACGGTGAAGCACGGGACCCAATGCGTCACACGACGATCTGTCAGATGCCCGGCGCCGCCCGCCGCCGGCCCGCGGCGGGACTTGACTGAAGCCGTCACGGGCCTTTGACCCGCTCCGGGCCCCGCGCCGATGCTCCCGGCATGACAACTCACACCCCTGACACCAGCACGGTCGGCGCGTCCACGACCGCGACCGTGCCCCTGTTCGTCAACCGTGCCGAGGTGCGGGTGGCGGCCGACCCGGAGACCGTCTACGCCCTCGTCACCGACCTCGGCCGCAGCGGCGAGTGGAGCCCCGAGTGCACCGGCGGCGCCTGGATCGGCGAGCCCGCCCAGGTCGGCTCGGTCTTCCGGGGCGAGAACTACCGCGCCGAGGACGTGGTCGGCTGGGCCCCGCTGATCCGCGGCGAGTGGACCACCGAGGCCGAGGTCGTGGTGGCCCGCCAGGACCGCGAGTTCCGCTGGGCCATGCGGGACAAGGAGACCGGCCGCACCCAGCTGAGCGTGTGGGGCTTCGTGGTCGCGCCCGAGGGCGACGGCAGCGTGCTGGCCCACGAGTTCCAGATGGACGAGCCCACCGAGGGGATCCGGAAGATCACCAAGGACATGGGCGAGCAGGGCCGGTCCCGGTTCATCGTCGAGTGGGGCGAGAAGATCCAGGGCGACCTGGTGGCCACGCTCGACCGGATCAAGGAAATCCTGGAGAAGCGATGATCCTGCAACGCGTCCGCAACCGCGGCATCCGCCTCGGCACCATCTTCGAGCGGGCCGCGGCACGCCACCCGAACAGCGTCCTGACGATCGACCACGACCTCGACGTCGTGCCCGACTTCCCCCGCCGCGCCACCGTGGCCGAGTGGGCCGAGCTGGTCGACGAGCTCGCCGCGCGGCTGAGCGCGGCCGGCGTGCGCGCCGAGGAGCGCGTGGTCGTGCACAAGAGCCACTGCTTCGACATCACCCTGCTGGCGCTCGCGCTCTCGCGCATCGGCGCCATCCCGGCCCTGCTCTCGTCCAAGCTGGACGGCGAGACCGTCGCCGCCCTGGTGCGCCGGGCCGACCGGCCGGTGCTGCTGACCGACCAGGACAAGCTGGAGCAGGACCTGCCCGCGGAGGTCTTCGAGCTCTCCCGCGCCGTCATCCTGGCCGCGGGTACCCACCCGCGGGCCGTGTCCCTGGCCGACTACGCCGGGGCGCCCCGGGTCCCCGCGGTGGTGCGCGAGCCGAGCCTGCCCGCGATGATCACGCACACCTCGGGCACCACCGGCGTGCCGAAGCTGGCCGTGCACACCGGGTTCAGCCTCGAGTCGCGCTACCGGCCGCAGGCCACCGTGGCCAAGCTCTGGCTGCGCGGCAGGCACGTGGTGGCCATCAACGTCTCCTTCGTGCACTCGCGGATGTTCACCGCGCTGCCGATCTCGCTGCTGCAGGGGCACGACGTGCTCGCCATGCGCGAGGAGGACCCGGAGATGGTCGGCGCGCTGTTCGCCGCCGAGAACCCGACCGTGCTCGAGGCGCATCCGAACACGTACATGGCCTGGGAGGAGCTGGCCGAGGACCCGCGCCGTCCGCTGGCGAACGTGAAGGTCTTCTCCAGCACCTTCGACGCCATCCACCCGCGCACCGTGCGCCTGATGCTCGAGGCCACCGCCCGCCGGCGGCCGATGTTCGTCCAGATGTACGGCCAGTCCGAGATCGGGCCGGTCACCATCCGCAGCTACCGGCGGCGCAAGGGCGCCGACGGCGACGGACGCTGTGTCGGCGTCCCGTTCTATGGATTCACCGGCGCGCACGTGGTGCGCCGCGGCGAGAAGCGCTCGACCAAGGAGAACCCCGGCTTCATCGAGATCGCCAGCAACGGACGCATCGTCACGTACTTCGGCGAGCAGGAGCGCTACGACAAGCAGGCCTCGAGCCGGGTGTGGTGGCGCATGGGCGACGTCGGCTACCGCACCCGCTGGGGCTGCGTGCACCTGCTCGACCGCGAGGTCGACGTCATCGAGGGCTTCGGCAGCACGCTCGCGGTGGAGGACGCCCTCTTCAGCCGCCTGCACCAGCTGACCGAGGTGGTCGTGGTGCCGGGCCCGGACCGCTCCGCGGTCCCGGTGATCTGCACCCGCGGCGACGAGCCGATC
This sequence comes from Actinospica durhamensis, assembly GCF_018139695.1. Lineage (GTDB taxonomy): Bacteria > Actinomycetota > Actinomycetes > Streptomycetales > Catenulisporaceae > Actinospica > Actinospica durhamensis. The sequence continues at coordinate 11,973 of NZ_JAGSOG010000012.1, forward strand.
GACCCGGAGGCCTGGCGCACCGCGGTGCGCGACCTGCCCCCGATGGCCCCGCCGGTGCTGCTGCGCCTCGACGAGGTGCCGCACACCGCGACCGCGAAGGTACGCCGGCTCGAGCTGGCCCGACAGTTGACGGAACGGAGCGTGATGCGGTGAACGCCCGCGGCGTGAAGGAGATCTGCATCGTCGGATGCGGACCGCGCGGCCTGTCCGTGCTCGAGCGGCTGTGCGCCAACGAGCGCGCCGGCACCGGCCACGAGCGGGTGACCGTGCACGTGATCGACCCGGTCGCGGCCGGCCCCGGCTCGGTCTGGCGCACCGGCCAGTCCCAGCACCTGCTGATGAACACGGTCGCCTCGCAGATCACCGTGTTCACCGACGACAGCGCCCAGATCGAGGGCCCGATCGAGCCGGGACCCTCGCTCTACGAGTGGGCCCGCGGCCTCGCCCTGCTGGGCGAACTCGGCGGCTACGACGAGGCGGTGATCGAGCAGGCGCGCGAGATCGGCCCGGACACCTACCCGACCCGGGCGCTCTACGGCAGCTACCTCAGGGACGCGTTCGACCGCATCGTGCGCAACGCCCCGGCCCACGTGCAGGTGGTCGTGCACCGCTCGCGGGCGGTGGCGATCGCGGACGTGCAGGGCGTGTCCGGCGGGCCCCAGGGCCTGCGGCTCGAGGACGGGGTGCGCCTGAACGCCCTCGACGCCATCGTGCTGGCCCAGGGCCACGTGCCGGTGCACCTGTCCCCGCGCGAGGCGCGCGCCGCGAGCCTCGCCCGTATCCACTACCTGACGTACATCACGCCCTCGAACCCCGCGGACGTGGACCTCGACGCGATCGAGCCCGGGCAGAACGTGCTGCTGCGCGGTCTGGGCCTGAACTTCTTCGACTACATGACCCTGCTCACCGCCGGGCGCGGCGGGCGCTACACCCGGGACGCGGAGGACCGGCTGGTCTACGAGCCCTCGGGCCGCGAGCCGCGGCTGGTCGCCTTCTCCCGCCGCGGCGTGCCCTACCACGCCCGCGGCCGCAACGAGAAGGGCGCCACCGGCCGCTACCTGCCCCGGCTGCTCACCCCCGCCTACATCAGGGAACTGCGCGGCGCGCACGGCGACCGCTCGCTCAACTTCAGCCGCGACCTGTGGCGGGTGATCGCCCGCGAGGTGGAGAGCGTCTACTACTCGACGCTGCTGCGCCAGGGCGGGCTCGGCGAGCGCGAGTGCGAGGCCTTCCTGGACGACTACCTGGCCGCCCCCGACGGCGAGCTGGCCGAGGTGCTCGACCTCTACGGCATCGCCGAGGGCGACCGCTGGGACTGGCAGGCGCTCTCCCGCCCGCACGGGGACCGCGAGTTCGCCGACCGGCGCGAGTTCCGCACCTGGCTGCTCGGCTACCTCGAGCGGGACATGCGCGAGGCCGACGTCGGCAACCTCAGCAGCCCGCTCAAGTCCGCCCTCGACGTGCTGCGCGACCTGCGCAACGAGATCCGGCTCGCGGTGGACCACGCGGGTCTGGAGGGCGGCTCCTACCGGGACGACCTCGAGGGCTGGTACACCCCGCTCAACGCCTTCCTGTCCATCGGCCCGCCCGCCTCCCGGATCGAGGAGATGATCGCCCTGATCGAGGCCGGGGTGCTGGAGCTGACCGGCCCCGGCACCGAGATCCGGCTGGAGTCCGGACCGGACGCCGCGTTCGTCGCCTCCAGCCGGCAGGTGCCCGGCGAGCCGATCCGGGCCAGGACCCTGATCGAGGCCCGGCTGCCCGAGATCGACCTGCGCCGCACTGCGGACCCGCTGCTGCGCCACCTGCTCGAGACAGAGCAGGCCGCGCCGTACCGGATCCCGGGCGAGCACAGCGACTACGTCACCGGCGGCCTCGCCGTCACCGAGCGGCCCTACCAGCTGCTCGACGCGCGCGGCCGGGCGCACCCGCGCCGGTTCGCCTACGGGGTGCCGACCGAGTCCGTGCACTGGGTCACCGCGGCCGGGATCCGGCCCGGGGTGGACTCGGTCACCCTCGGCGACTCGGACGCGATCGCCCGGGCGGTGCTGGCGCTGCCCCCGGCCACCAGCGTGCCCGCCGCGGTGCGGCCGCCGGAGGCCGAGGTGGACCTGACCGGAGTGCTGATATGAGGGTTCTGGAGGATTCCGGGCTGCTCTCCCCGGTTCGCGCCGGGACGGCGGTGGAGGCCGCCGTGAGCGATGAGGCCTGGCTCCAGGCGATGCTCGACGCCGAGGCGGCCCTGGCACGTGCCCAGGCCCGCCTCGGCGCGGTGCCCCCGGACGCGGCCGCGGCGGTCACCGCCGCGGCCCGGGCCGAGAAGCTCGACCTGCGCGCCGTGGCCACCGCGGCCCGGGAGAACGCGAACCCGGTGGTGGCGCTGGTGCGCGCGCTCGGCGCCGTGGTGCGGGCCGAGCACCCGGAGGCGGCCCAGTACGTCCACCGCGGCTCGACCAGCCAGGACGTGTTCGACACCGGCGCGATGCTGGTCTGCGCGCGGGCCCTGCGGATCATCCGGGCCGACCTGGCCCGGGTCGCCCAGGCCTGCGCGGTGCTGGCGCTCGCGCACCGCGACACCGCGATCGCCGGCCGGACCCTGGCCCTGCACGCGGTGCCGACCACGTTCGGGCTCAAGGCGGCGGGCTGGCGCAGCCTCGTGCTCGATGCCGACCACCGGCTGGGCCTGCTGCTGGACCGCAAGTCCGCGCAGGCGCTGCCGGTCTCCCTGGGCGGCGCGGCCGGGACGCTCTCCGGCTATCTGGCGTACGCGCCCGCGGAGAACGCGCCCGCAGAGAACTCGTCGGCTGATTCGCTCAAGGAATCAGAGGCCTTCGACATCGACGGGATCGGCGAGCCGTACCACGTCCGGCTGGTCGCGGCGTTCGCCGACGAGACGGGCCTGGCCCCGCAGACGATCCCGTGGCACGCGCTGCGCACCCCGACGGCCGACCTGGCCGCGGCCCTGGGCTTCACCGCCGGGGCGCTCGGCAAGATCGCCGCGGACGTGCAGTCCCTGGTCCGCACCGAGGTCGGCGAACTGGCCGAGCCCGGGCCCGCGGGTCGCGGCGCGTCCTCGGCCATGCCGCACAAGCGCAACCCCGTCCTGGCCACCCTGATCCGTTCCGCCGCGATCCAGGTCCCGGCGTACGCCTCGGTGCTGCTGCACTGCGCGGCGGCCGAGGACGAGCGCTCGGCCGGGGCCTGGCACGCCGAGTGGCTGCCGCTGCGCGAGTGCCTGCGGCTGGCCGGCGGCGCGGCGCAGGCGGCGGTCGAACTGACCGAGGGCCTCGAGGTGCGCCCGGACCGGATGCGGCGGAACCTGGGCCTGACCCGCGGTCAGCTCGTCTCCGAGCGCGTCGCCGCGGTCCTGGCCCCCGAACTCGGCAAGGACGAGGCGCGGGCGCTGGTCACCGAGGCCTGCCTGAAGGCCGCGGACTCCGGCGAGGAGCTCGCCGAGGTCCTGCGCCGAGGACTCGGCCACCTGCCGCACGACCTCGAAGAGCTCTGCGACCCCGCGAACTTCACCGGCGCGGCCGCCGAACTGGTGGACCGGGCGCTCGCGGTGACGGGGGAGTGAGGGATCGTCCCGGGCCCGTCCGGGTCACCGCCGTCCGCGGCCGGTGGCCGGGCGGGCCGGGGTGTCCTCGGGACGGGCGCTGATGAGCGAGGCGGCGACGGCCTTGTTCACGGCGTCGATCCGGGAGACCGCGCCGAGCTTGACGAAGACGCTGTGCAGGTGCCGCTTGACCGTGGCCTCGGCCATGTCCAGCCGGCTGGCGATCTGGCTGTTGCTCAGCGCCTGGGCCACCATCCGCAGGATGGCGATCTCCTTCTGCGTCAAAGCCTTCTCGGTCGTGTCCTGCATCTGCGACAGGCTCTCCCGGGAGATGGCCATCACCATCCGGTCCGGGTTCTGGTGCACCCCGCGCACCGCCGCGACCAGCTCCCGGCTGTCCACGCTCTTGAGCAGGTAGCCGCGGATGCCGGCGTCGACCAGGCGGCGCAGCAGCTGCGGCCCGTCGTACATGCTCAGCACGATGATGCGGCTGCGCGGGGAGACGGTGCGGATGCGCGCGACGGTGTCGGTGGCGTGGCGCCCCGGGATCTCCACGTCGAGCAGCACGATGTCGGGCTTGTGCTCGGCCACCCGCTCCACGGCCTGCTCGCTGTCCGCGGCCTCGGCCACCACGACCATGTCCGGCTCGAGCGAGAGGATCTCGCGCACGCCCTCGCGCACCAGCGCGTGGTCGTCGACGAGCAGGACGGTGATCTTCCGCTCAGTCGTCATCGCTGAGGTATCCCGGGAGGAGGGGCACGGCGAACTCCACCAGCGTTCCGCTGCCCAGTCTGCTGCGAACGGTCAACGTACCCCCCATCAGCCTCGTGCGTTCCCTCATGGAGAGGATACCCACGCCACCGCGGTGTGTGGACCCTGACACCTCGAATCCGATCCCGTCGTCCTCGACGAACGCGCGGATCTCGGTCGGGGAGATGTCGACGTTGACGATCACCGTGGAGGGCTCGCCGTGCGAGAGCGCGTTGTGCGCCGCCTCGCGCAGCACCATGTAGGTTTCATCCAGGATGTCGGCCGGCACCCAGGACTCGTCGCCGTTGACCCGCACGTGCGCGGACACGCCGTTCGCCTCGGACCCGTCCAGGAAGTTCGTCAGCGCGGTGCCCAGCGACTTGAACGGCTCGGTGCTGTAGAGGTCCGAGGTCAGGGCCCGCAGATTCTGCATGGAGTCGACGATGGCCCGCTGAGCCGCCTCCACCTTCTGGTCCGCCTTGATCGGATGGGAGTCCTGATACCTGCGGTAGAGCTCGAGCTGGCGGTGGGTCAGGCTCAGACACGGGCCGATCCGGTCGTGCATCTCCCGCGCGATCCGGCGCCGCTCGCCCGCCTGGGCGTCGCAGACCTGGTTGAGCAGGAACCTGGTGTACCCGGCCAGGGCGATCTGCACCCGGCGGTTGAGGGTGGACTCGAGCGCGGAGGCGGCGCGCTCCAGCAGGTCGCAGCCGTCCGGCTCGAACGCGGCCACCTGGGCGGCGGCGGAGAGGATGGTGCGGAAGAGCAGGGAGACCGCGCGCATGGACTCGTTCGGGTGCACCCCCTCCGAGGCCCGGGCCACACCGATGTCCATGGCCAGTTCCATCCCCTGCACCGGCCGCGGCACGTCCGCGCGCACCACCTCGATCACGTCCCCGAGGATCTGCCGGCAGTGGGCCACGGTCTGGTCGAAGGCGTCGAGGTCGTCCGCCAGCAGGCTGCCCGACTTGATCAGTTCGGCGCTGAAATCCTCGACGATGCGCGGGGCCCGGGCCTCGAGCGCGGCGGCGTACCGCTGTCGGTCGGCTGAGACGTTGCCTCGCTGCCCGTCCACCACGCTACACACTACTCCCAGGTAGCCGCACGTCTCCGCTGAGGGCCGCAGACGATAGGGGCACGAGCCCACCCGGTTCCCCGTGGTCCGGAGACCAGATATCTGGCGCCGGCGCCCCCGCCGCGTCGCCCGACCCGTGTGAGGGAAAGCGTACATCAGGGTTGTTCTTCTCTCAATACGATCGCACGCCGCCGAAATCAATGCAGGACTCCGATACAACCGCCGGCCAGCGCCGCGTGGCAGGCGTACTGCGTCCACATGAACGAGCGGTACGGCAGCCGCCGCCGCGCCCGCGAGGCCGCGGCCGGAGCCTTTACGCAGGCCACGCAGGTGGCCAGGGCGCCGCACAGCAGCGCGGCGGCCGGAGCGGCCAGCAGCGGGGCGAAGTGCCTTCCACTCCACAGAAATCCGGTCGCGATTGCGCAGGCGGACAAGGAAACCAGGACCCTGGTTCGCTTCTCGCCCAATGCCAGCGGCCAGGTGCGCCGTCCCGCGGCCCGGTCTCCGGCCACGTCGGACAGGTCCTTGGCCACCCCGCCGACCGCGCCCATCCACAGCGCCATGGCCGTGGCGAACGGGATCAGCGCCGCGTCCGGCCGCCCGCCCGCCGCCAGCGAGCCGAAGACGTAGGTGGCCACGCCCATCAGCGTCACCGCGCCGCTCGCGCCGGCGCAGTGCTTCTTGAGCGGGGACGGCGGACCCGAATACGCGTAGCCGACGGCCATGTACCCGGCCATCACCAGGGCCGGCCAGCGGCCCGCCCACAGCGCCCCGGCCACCGCCACCCCCGCCGTCAGCGCCGTCACCGCGGTGGCGAAGCCCACCGGCAGCGCGCCGCGGGCGAGCGGGCGGTGTGAGCCGTTGGCCACATCCTCGGGCCGGTCCGTCAATCCGTTGAACACATAGATCGAGACCGTGCCGCACAGCCACGCCAAGGCGCACACCGCGATCCGCCCGGCCGGCCGGCTCGCCCCGCCCGCCAACACCACTCCGGCGCCGAAGCGGGCGAGCACGATCATCTGCACGGCGGGCCGCGATTCCCGGAAGCACAGCCACAGTCGCTTGAGCGTCAGCATCATGATCTTCCCCTCGTCTCCCTGGAGCGTCTCCCGGGGGCGCCGGCTGGTCCGGCGGTGGTGCGGTCCGATACCCGGGATGTTGCCGAGTATGGGCCTGCGACGTGCGGTGACGGTCGGAAGTGAGCCGGAAGGTGCAGTCCGGTGAGCCTATCCGTCGTGCCCGTGGTGACCTGTGGTGCACCCCCGGTGTACCTGTATCGCACCCCTCTTGTGCCACCCCGGTCCGGGGCCGTTCCCTGGGTGAGTCAGAGCCATGACGGAGCGCCGAACCGGTTCACGGTGTGCGCGAGCGAGGAGTGGAAAGATGAGGACTACCCCCCTGACGGCGTCCGCGGGCCACCAGCGCTACCGACCCCTGCCCGTGCTCGAACTGCCCGACCGCGCCTGGCCCGGAGCCCGCCCCGAGCACGCGCCGCGGTGGCTCTCGACCGATCTGCGCGACGGCAACCAGGCCCTGGCCCGGCCGATGGACCTGCGCCGCAAGGCCCGGCTGTTCGACCTGCTGGTGAGCCTGGGCTACCGCGAGATCGAGGTGGGCTTCCCCACCGCCAGCGAGGAGGAGCTCGCCTTCGTCAGAATGTTGATAGAACGCGACCGGATCCCGGACGACGTGCGCATCTCGGTGCTGGTGCCGGCCCGCGACGAGCTGCTGCGCCGCACCGTGGAGGCCCTGCGCGGCGCCCGCGCGGCCACGGTGCACCTGTACAACGCCACCTGCCCGACCTTCCGCAGCGTGGTGTTCGGCATGTCCCGCCCGGAATGCAAGGCACTGGCCGTCAATGGTGCGACACACCTGCTGAAGTACGCCGGGGAACTGCTGGGCGACTGCGACTTCGGATTTGAATACTCCCCGGAGTTGTTCAACGAGACCGAGCCCGAGTTCGCCCTCGAGGTGTGCGCGGCGGTGGCCGACCTGTGGCAGCCCGAGCCCGGCCGCGAGCTGATCCTCAACTTCCCGGCCACGGTCGAGCGCCACGGCCCCAACGTCTTCGCCGACCAGGTCGAATGGCTGCACCGCAACCTGCCCTACCGCGAGGACGTGTGCCTCTCGGTGCACCCGCACAACGACCGCGGCACCGCCGTGGCCGCGGCCGAGTTCGCCGCGCTGGCCGGCGCCCAGCGGATCGAGGGCTGCCTGTTCGGCGGGGGAGAGCGGGCCGGCAACGTCTGCCTGGTCACCCTCGCGCTCAACCTCTACACCCAGGGCATCGACCCGCGGGTGGACTTCTCCGACCTCGACCAGGTCAAGCAGGTCGTCGAGGAGTGCACCGGCCAGCGCGTGCCCGAACGCCACCCCTACGCCGGGGACCTGGTGTTCACCGCGTTCTCCGGCTCGCACCAGGACGCCATCAACAAGGGCTTCGACCGCCGGGCCGAGCAGGCCGAGCGCGCGGGCGTGGCCCCGGGCGCACTGCCCTGGCAGGTCCCTTACCTGCCGATCGACCCGGAGGACCTCGGCCGCGGCTACGAGGAGGTGGTGCGGATCAACAGCCAGTCCGGCAAGGGCGGCATCGCCTACATCATGAGCGCCTGGCACGGCCTGCGCCTGCCCCGGACGCTGCAGGTCGAGTTCGCCGCCGAGGTGCAGCGGCTGGCCGAGCACAACGGCTCGGACCTCGACCCCGAGCAGATCCGGCACTGCTTCGAGGACACTTACATGAGCGTACCCGAGGGCGAACCCGACGTACCCTTCGCGCCGCCGCCGATCCCCACCACGCTCTACCTGTGCGGCCTCGGCGCCGAGCCGGAGCGGCTCGGGCCGGTGGCCGCGGGGATCACCGAGGCCCTGGCGCCCTGGGGCGTGCAGGTCGAGCAGGCGCACGCGGTGGCCGACCCGGTCGGCGGCGCCCGCCCCGACGGCGCCGCGACCACCACGGCCTACGCCCTGTGCCGCTTCGACGCGCGCGAGTACTGGGGCGCGGGCACCGACGCCGACCCGCAGACCGCCGCCTGGCGCGCCGTGCTCGCCGCCGCCCACCGGGCCGGGGCCTGCACCTGGACCTGCGCCGACCCGATCGAATCAGTCCTCGACATCGAGATCGAGGGCACCGTCAGGACGCTGTCCACCACGCATGCGGCCGAGCCGGCCGGGTTCGTCTACACGGAGGGATACGACCATGCTCTACGGGCGTGAACAAGCGCTGTCCGAGCTCGGGGCCGCACGGGAGGCGGCCTTCGCGGGACGCGGCGGCGCGATCGTGGTCGGCGGGGCGGTGGGCGTGGGCAAGAGCGTGCTGCTCGACGCGTTCGCCGAGGACGCGGCGGCGGCCGGGGCGCTGGTGCTGAGCGCCGTGGCCAGCGAGGCGGAGAGCGCGCTGCCGCTGGCCGTGTTCGAGCAGTTCCTGCTCGCCGCCCCGCTCGCCCCGGCCGAGCGCGAGCAGCTGGCCGCGCTGGTGGCCCACGGCGCCGCGACCATGCTCCCGGGCGCCGACCCGGACGGCCTGGCCGGTCCGAGCCCCGCCCGGCTGACCGCCGCGGACGCCGAGGCCATCGGCCGGATCTGCGCGAGCCTGCTCGCCCTCGCGGCGCGGCAGCCGCTGGTCGTCGTGGTCGACGACGTGCAGTTCGCCGACGCCGCCAGCGCCCTGTGCCTCGGCTTCCTGGCCCGCCGGCTGCGGGCCGGACGGATGCTGCTGGCCTTCGGCGAGGGCGCCCCGGAGGGCACCGCCGGATCCGCGCTGTGCGCCGAGGTCCTGCGGCTGCCGCACGCGCGCCACATCCCGCTGCACCGGCTCGAGCGTGCCGCCGGGGCCGAGCTGCTGACAGAGGCCTGCGGCCCGCGCCGGCCCGCCCCGAGCATCATCGAGGCCTGCTACATCGCCACCGGCGGCAGCCCGGTGCTGCTGCGCGGCGCGGCCGAGGACGTCGCCCGGATCCCGGAGCGCGCGGACGGCGCGGACGGCGTGATAGATCAGGACGCTGATGGCGCCGGATCCTCCTTCCTGCGCCCCGGCGGCGGCTTCACCCGGGCCGTGCTCAGCGGGGTGCACCGTTCCGGCGAGACCGCGTGCTCGGTCGCGCACGGCGTGGCCGTGCTCGGCGACACCGCGCGGGTGGACCGCCTGCTGGGCCTTGACCCCGCGGCCACCGACCGGGCCGTGCGCGGCCTCGACGCGGCCGGCATCCTCGAGGCCGGCCGGTTCCGCCACCCGGCGGCCCGTCAGGCCGCGCTCGCCGACGTCGCCCCCGCCGTCCGGGCCGACCTGCACCGCCGCGCCGCCGAACTCGGCCGCCGCGACGGCCTGCCCGCCGCCGTCATCGCCGAACACCTCGGTGCGGCCGGCGACTCCTCGCAGGCCTGGGCCGTGCCGATCCTCGAGGAGGCCGCGCTCCAGGCGCTCGAGGCCGGACGGGTGGACACGGCGGTGGACTACCTCAGGCTCGCCTGCGAGGCCTGCCCGGACGAACCGGACCGGGCCAGGCTGACCACGACGCTGCTGCGGGCCCAGTGGCGCTCCGACCCCGGCGCGCCCACCCGGCACCTGTCCACCCTGGTCGACGCCCTGCGCGCGGGCCACCTGTCCGGCGCAGACTCGCTGGTGCTGGCCCGCGCCCTGCTCTGGCACGGGCGCATCGACGCCGCCACCGAGGTGCTCTCCCGGCTGGCCGAGGGCGGCGTGATCACGGACCCTGAGACGCTCGCCGAACTGCGGGTCACCCGCCCCTGGCTGCGCTGCTCGTTCACCCCGCTGCTCGCCTACGCGCCGCAGGACGAGGACGAGCAGGCCGTGCGCCCGGTCACCACCGAGGGGCGCCGGCGGCTGGCCGCCGCCTCAGCCCTCGACGACGTGCTCAGCGGCGGCCCGACCGCGCAGGTGGTGCAGGAGGCCGAGCGGATCCTGCGCGGCACCCGGCTCGAGGGCATGGGCATGGACGCGGTCGAATCCGCCCTGCTCGCCCTCACCTACGCCGAGCAGCCGCAGCGCGCCGCGCCCTGGTGCGACGAGCTGATCCAGGAGGCGAAGGCCCGTCAGGCGCCCAGCCGGCACGCCCGGCTGAGCGCGATCCGGGCCGAGATCGCGCTGCGCCAGGGAGACCTGCCCGCCTCCGCCGAGTACGCCGCGGCCGGACTCGAGCTGATCCCGCCGGAGGCCTGGGGCGTGCCGCTGGGCGGCTGCGCCGCGGTGCTGCTCACCGCGCTGACCGCGATGGGCCGGCACGAGCAGGCCGCCGAGGTGCTCAACCTGCCGGTGCCCGAGGCGATGCTGGCCAGCCGCTACGGCCTGCACTACCTGCGCGCCCGCGGCCGCGGCGCGCTGGCCGCCGGGGACGCCGACGGCGCCCGGGCCGACTTCGAGCACTGCGGCGAGCTGGCCACCGCCTGGCGGATGGACGTGCCCGGCCTGGTGCCGTGGCGGGTCGACCTGGCCGAGGCGCACCTGGCCAGGGACGAGGGCGACGCCGCCCGCACCCTGGCCGAGGAGCAGCTGCGCCGCTGCCGGCGCACGTACTCGCCGAACACCTACGGCGGAGCCCTGCGCGTGCTCGCCGCGACCCAGGACGTGCACGCGCGTCCGGACACGCTGCGCAAGTCGGTCGAGGTCCTGCAGACCGGCACCGACCGCTACGCCCTCGCCCTGTCCCTGGCCGACCTGGCCGCCGCCTACCACGAGCTGTGCGAGCAGCGCCGCGCGAAGGTGATCGGCCGTCAGGCCTGGCGGCTGGCGGTGGAGTGCGGCGCCCAGCCGCTGGCCGACCGGCTCGCCGTGGACGCGGCCACGCCCGAGTCCTCGCACGCCGGCGTGCTCAGCGACGCCGAGCAGCGGGTGGCCGACCTGGTGGCGCAGGGATACACGAACCGCGAGGTCTCCAGGCGGCTGTTCATCACCGTCAGCACGGTGGAACAGCACCTGACCCGGGCCTACCGGAAGCTCGGGGTGAACTCCCGGGCGGACATGGCCCTCGCCCTGTCGGCCGAACGGCGGCCGATCCTGGCAGGGGTCTGATCGCAGGCGGCGGGGCGCCGACCGCGCCCCGCACCGCCGCGGCACACGCGCACCACACGGCGTCGGCCCGGCCGGGGAAGACCTCCCCGCCGGGCCGGCGCCGTATCCGTCTCGCACGGCCGATGGTACTCAGTCCTCGTACTCGTAGAACCCGCGCCCCGACTTCACCCCGAGCTCGCCCGCGGCCAGCTTCTGCTGCAGCGTGTCGCAGGGCAGGCAGCTCGGGTCGCCGGTGCGCGCGTGGATCTGCTCGAGCGCCTCGACGAGCGTGTCGATGCCGATCCGGTCGACGCACCGCAGCGGGCCGGAGAGCGGGCCGAAGCACCAGCTCAGCAGCCGGTCGATGTCCCCGACCGAGGCCGCGTTCTCCCCGGCCAGCCGGGCCGCGGCGTTGAGCATCGGGTAGAGCACCCGCGCGGCCACCCGGCCCGGCCCGTCGAGCACGTCCACCGGCTCGAACCCGAGCGCGGTGAGCACCGCGCGGGCCCGGGTGAAGGTCTCGTCCGCGGTGTGCCGCCCCCGCGCCACCTCGATCGGCGCGGACGGCAGGTCCGCGTCGCCCAGCAGCACCCCGACCACGTCCTGCGGCCGCCCGGCCCAGTCGGCCAGCTCGTCCACCGGGATCCCGGAGGAACACGAGATCAGCGGCGTGCCAGGCTCGAGGTCGCGGACCACCTCGGTCAGCGCCTTGGCCTTGAGCACGGCCCGCTCCGAGACCGCCTCGAACACCGCGTCCACCGGGAACGCCGAGAGCCCCGAGCGCACGAGCAGCGCCCCGCTGGCGCCCTCCCCGGCCGGCACCGTACCGCGCGAGCGCAACTGGCCGAGCCGCTGCCAGACGCGCACCGCCGTACTCTCCTGCGCCGCGGGCTCGGCGACGACCACGACGGTCATGCCGTGGCCCACGCCCAGCGCGGCGATATGGGTGCCCACGCTGCCCGCGCCGAGTACGGCGAGGCAGATCGGGGCGTTGTTCGGGAAGGGGTCCGTCATCGGGTATCACCACTCGTGTACGCATTACGGCTACCGGGTCCGGCAGTTTCAGCGTGCAGCGCCGGATCACCGGCGTACACCCGACACTCGACCCCTGCAACCCCTGTTCCCGGCGTTCGGTCCCTCCTACCGCCAGGATGGAGATCCACGACAGGCGGTTCGAGCTTGACGGAGGTGGGCGCGATGGCCCCGAGGAACCCGCGGATCCCAGGACGGTCCTTGGTCTCGATCAGCGTCCGGGTACGGGCCGAGCCCGAGCAGGTGTGGGCCGCGCTGACCGACTGGGAGTCGCAGGGCACGTGGATCGCCGCCACCACCGTGCGCACGGTCGAGGGCGACGGCCGGGGCGTCGGCGCGCGCATCGAGGCGTTCACCGGGTTCGGCCGCCTCGGCTTCCTCGACACCATGGTCGTCACCGAGTGGCTCCCCCCGCGCCGCTGCGCCGTGCGCCACACCGGCGCCGTGGTCCGCGGCACCGGCGGCTTCGAACTCGTCCCCGCCGCAGACCCGGCCGACGGCACGACCCTGACCTGGTACGAGGACCTCGACATCCCCGGCGGCCGCCCCGCCGCCCACGCCTTCGCCCTGCTGCGCCCCGCCGTCGAGTACGGCGTCCTGCGCTCCCTGCACCGCTTCGCCGCTTTGGTCGAGCACCGCGCGGGGTCGACGGCGGGCGACTGACCCGCGCGGCGCACCCGCCGATCAGGACCGTGATACGCCGCCCCGCGTAGCCGCGAGCGCCGGAGTAGAGTCTGCGTCATGCTGATCGCCAGGTCATCGCCGGAATGTCGGCTCTACATGGATCTGCACGCCTGCTCGTGCGGGGAGACCGGGTTCGCGGCGGAGCATGCGCTGCAGGAGGACGCGCAGGGGCGGCTGCTGGCCGTCTACTCGGGGCTGTGCCCGCGCTGCGGTCTGCCGCGCCAGTTCGTCTTCGCCCTCGACGACGCGATCCCGCCGCCGCCCCCGGCGTTCGGGGGCGCGGCCGCCTCGCGGATCGTGGACCCGGGGGAGTTCCTGCTGTACGCGGACAAGGCCTCCGCGGCGGCGGGTTTCGCGCCCGACGCGGGAGACGCGGGCGACCCGCAGGCCGGCGAGCGCGGGCGGCTCGCGCTGGCCGCCGCGGCCGCCGCGGTCGACGAGGTGCTCAAGTTCATCCCGCAGGGCGCGGCGGCGGTCCCGGAGGCGGCGTTCACCTCGGCCACCGGACGAGCCCTGTACGCCCGCGAACCGGGGCGCTTCTCCAAGGTCCGGCTCGAGGCCACGGCGGCCTCGCACCGCGCCGCCCTGGCCGGATACCGCGCCGCGTGAGCGTGCTCGGCGGAGCGCCGGCGGCGGCTGTCGGAGGATGACAGTGCTGGACCTCAGCGGGCGTGGACGGGGACGGGGATGACGGCGAAGACCACGGGAAATCTGCGCGTGTCCGGCGCGCGTCTGTACTTCGAGGTGCGCGGCGCCGGGCCGGTGCTCCTGCTGATCCACGGCTCCATCGCCGACTGCGGCGTGTACGGCCCGGTGGCCGGGTTGCTCGCCGAGCACTACACGGTGGTGACCTACGACCGCCGCGGATACGTGCGCAGCCCGCTGGACGAGCCGGCCCGGGCGATGGTGATGGCCGAGCAGACCGAGGACGCGCGGCTGATCCTGGACGAGGTCGGAGCGCGGAGCGCGTTCGTGCTGGGATCGAGCGGCGGCGCCGTGATCGCCCTGGACCTGCTGGCCGCCCACCCGGACCGGGTGAGCGGGCTCATCGCGCACGAACCCCCGGTGCTCTCGCTTCTTCCGGACGGGGCGCAGCTGCGCGCGTTCCTCGACGGCTTGGACGCCACGTGCGGGGAACACGGCGTGCAGGCGGCAGCCGACGCCCTGCTGGCCAGGATGCTCCCGGAGGAACAAGGACAGCCGGAGTTCGAGCCCGGATTCGACTGGGACCCGGCGTTGCCCGCGCGGATGGCGGCCAACAGCGAGTTCTGGTTCACCCGCGAAGCCGAAGCAGGATTCGCCCACACCCCGGACCTCGCGGCGCTGAAAGCAGCGGCCGACAAACTCGTGCTGGGGGTCGGCGAGGACTCCGCGGGCTGGCCCGCGGCCCGCTCCGCCCTCGCGCTCGGCGCGGCCACCGGGGCGCGCGTCGTGTCCTTCCCGGGCGGGCACACCGGATACCTCGTCAAACCACGGGCGTTCGCCGAGTTCGTCGCGCCCGGGTTCGCCGCGCTCAGTCCGCCACGCGGTACCGCAGTACCCTGACGGCCTGGTTCCACGGCACGATCACCCGGGCGTCCGGGGCCGCGGCGAGGCGGTTGAGCGTGCCCCAGCCCGGCCTGGCCTCGCCGAGCAGCCGCCAGTCCCGCGCGTCCCACACCTGGAGCCTGCTGCGGTCCTGCATCCGCGGCCCACCGCCCCCGGCCAGCAGCAGCGGCCGGTCAGGGCCGCCGGTCCAGGCGAGCGCGTCGATCCGGCCGGGCGGGCGCACGGTGCTGTGCGGCCGGGAACCAGGCCGGCCGATCTCCCACACGCTCAGGCCGTTGGACACGCCGACGACGAGCGTGCGGCCGTCCACCGCGCCCACCGCGACGCTGCCGATGAGGTCGCCCTCCCGCACGGGCAGCAGCACCTCGCCCACCTGCCCGCCGGTCTCCAGGTCCCACAGGTACGCCTTGCCCTCGGCGTCCGAGGAGTCGATCAGCGGACGCATCGAGTACTCCGCGGAGACGACCGCGAGGGCCCGGCCGTCGTGCTCGCCGACGGCCACGGCGACGCTGAACCCGCCGTGGGGCAGGGATTTCACCCGCGGCTCGAGGCCGACGCCCCAGAGCTCGACCAAGCCGTCGCCGACCGGGTTCGCGTAGACGCTCGAGCTCGCCCCGGCGCCGCGGGCCACCAGCACCCGCCCGGCTCCGGCACCCTGACGCGCCGCCAGTTCCCTGAGCCGGCCGTACTCGCCGAACCGCCCGCGGAGCCGTTCGCCGCTGCGCAGGTCCCACGCCTGGAGGCCGCCGGCGTCGTCCCCGGTCACGGCGACCGGTCCGTCCGCGCCGTCGGTCACCGCGACCCGGCACAACTCCGTGGCCTGACGCCGGGGGCCCGGCTCGGGCACCGCCGCGCGCAGGATCGGTTCGGCCGAGTCCAGGTCCCAGGCCAGCAGCGCGTCCGCGGTCACGGCGACGGCGGCGGCGCGGCCGTCGATGTCCGCGTACGCCACGTCCAGGACGCGTCCGCCGGTCGGCGCGTCGGCGGTCCAGGCCTCGGTAATCTCCAGTTCGGCGGCGGCAGCGGGCAATTCGGACACGGCAGCGATCCTAGTCTCGATCAGGACGTGGTCGGCGGCGCGGGCGGCGGCGGGATCGGCGTCGGGGTGGCGCCGCGGCGGCGCATGGCGGCGTAGTGCATGGCCTGGGTCGCGGTGGCGACGTATCCGCCGTCGAAGTTCCCGCCCTCCGGCGGCGCGTCCCGGTTGGACCCGGTCTGCTCCGGGAACTTCCCGCGTTCGCTGGGCGCGGCCGCGTACCGCGCGTCGCCCGTGCTCCACACCGTCCCCGGGGCCGTCGCGCCGCCCGAGGCGGGCAGCGGGTCCGACCCGCCGCGCGGCTGCGAGAAGAGCTGGTCCACCGGGAAGAAGCGGGAGGCCGCGCCGGTGACGTCGATGGACTTGCCGGCGATGTCGATCCGGTAGCCGAGGTACTGGCCGTCGTCGTCGAAGAGCATCTTCCCGGTCACCGACTTCGGGTCGCTCTTGAGCGCGGAGTCGACCATCTCGGCGACCGACGGCGGGACGGCGGCGCGGGTGCCGAGCGAGGCGATCACGCCGTCGCCCTCGAACCCGGCCACGCTGAACCGGGTCGAGCCGTCCGCCGCGGTGCTCGGCTCGATCCCGGTGATGTTCATGTCGCGGTCGAAGGCCATGGTGAGCCGGCCGGTGGCGCCCGGGTTGAAGGGCTGGCCGGTGGCGGGGTCGGTCAGGCTCGGATCCAGCGGCTGCTTCGGGTTGAAGCCCTGGTCGTGCTCGGTGCGCACTTCCTTCCACTGCGTGTTGTCGGCCAGTCCGGGCGGCGCGCTGCGGCCGATCATGGTGTAGTGCGAGTCCGGGTCCAGCTTCAGCATGTTCTCCACGCCGCTGATGCCGGTGCCGCCGGTGCCGGCCACGATCCAGTCCTTCGCGGCGGTCGGGTCCACCCCGCGCAGGTTCGCGTCGTCGCCGGAGAGGATCTGGCCCTCGTGGGTGTCGCGCAGCGACTTCCAGTTGGCCACGGCGTCGAGCGACTTGTTCACGGCGTCCGGCAGGCCGGCGCGGTCGACGCCGCTCTCGCGCAGGATGTCGACCGCCTTGCCCGCGGAGGCCTCGTCGCGCCAGGAGAGTTTGTCGAACTCCACCTTGGCCGCGCGCGCCTCCGGGGTGCCGAGCGTCTCCAGGGCGCGCGAGGTCGCCTCATAGGTGCCGTGCATGCCACCGCTGATGCTCCGGTCGATGCCCGGGATGATCTCCGGCGGGAAGCCGCTGGAGATCACCGGGGTGCCCTCGACCTCGACGGTGATCGGATCCCCGTGCTCGGGCGTGATGTCCGCGAGCATCTTCCCGTTCTCCATCCGGAAGTTCGCGGTGCCGTTGACGACCGGGCCCTGGGCGGCGATGTCGTCCTCCCAGTAGCGCACCGCGTCCAGCGGCACCCGGGCGCCCGGGTCGTGCTCGCCGACGAACTGGTAGGGGTCGCCCAGCCCGGTCTGGCGCAGGTTGCGCAGCTGGTCGGCGGTCTGCGCGATCCGGTCGCCGTTGTCGGCCTGCCACCGGCCCCGGTCGTCGACCAGCAGCGCGTGCGGGTCCCGCGCGGCCAGCGCCGCGCCGCCGCCCGCCTGCAGGGTGACCTTCGGGTATTCGCCCTCGGGCAGCTCCGCGGCCTGCTGATGCAGGTCCGCGAGAGTCTGGCCGCTGCGATCCTCGCGCCGCGCGGTGGCCGCGTCGGCGATGGCCTTGAACTGCTCCGGGGCGACCCGTCCGCCGTCCTGCGCGATCGGCGGCTGGAAGTCCGGCCGCAGGCCCGCGCGGTGCGCGTCGAAGGCCGCCTGGTCGGTCTGGGCGCGCGCGTGGATGTCCTGCAGCGCCTGCTGATCCGTGGCCGAGAGCGACTCGGTGCTGCGCCCGGCGTCGTCCAGGAGCCTGTTCACGTGCGTCTGGCCCTCGGCCGTCAGCCGCTGCGGATCCAAAGCCAGGGCCCTGCGTTGCTCGGCTCCCGGCGTGCCCTCGCGCAGGCCCAGGTGTTCGACCAGGGCCATGGCCTCGCGGTGCGTGCCCTCGTACTGCGCCTGCTGCTCCGCGCTGCGGCTGCCCTCCGGCGGCAGCTTGTCCAGCTGCTGGCCGAGCACCCGCAGCTCCTGCACCCGCCCGGCGTCGTGCGGGGTCAGCCGCACATCCTCGGTCGGACCGCCCGGACGCAGGTTGCTCTCGTCCGGGGCGAAGGCGTCCACCTTGTCGACGAGGTAGCGTTGCCGGTCCGCGACGATCTCGCCGATCTCGTGCGCCACCGCGCGCGGCACGTGGTTCTGCGAAATCTGGTCGGAGAGCTGGATGACGTGCTGGCCCTTGTCGTGGTTGAGGATCGAGCGCGCCGCGGTCTCGTCGCCGAGCCGCTGCGTCTCCACCCGGACGGTGAAGGTGCGCTGGCCGTCCGGCAGCAGGCCGCTGTCGTCGGTGATCCGGTACAGGCCCTCCTGGGGCAGCGCCTCCACGCTGAGCCCGGGGTGCGCGTCGACGACGTCGCGCACGGCCGGATCGATGGCGGCCCGCACTTCGCCGATGTGGCTGGCGGTCGGCGCCTCGGCGTGGCCGCGGAAGCCGGAGCCGGGCACCGAGGCCGCGGTGATGAGGTTGTCGCCGGCCCGGTCGGGGACCGGAGCGGAGCTCTGGTCGGCGGCGTGGTCGGACGCTTGGCCGGGCGCGTGATCGGGGGCTTGGTTCGGCGCCTGACTGGGTGTCTGGTCGGTCCGGGCGCTCGGGGTGTCGCCGCGGCCGGCGGGGGTCTCGGCACTCGACGGGCGCGGTTCGGTGTTCGACGGACGGGTGTCGCCGACGGGAGTGGCCGGGTTCTGCGTCGCGTCGGGACGGGCGGTCGCCTGGTCGGGGGCGACGGCCGTGTCGGGGGCGAGGCCGTCCGCGGTCCGGGCGTTCCCGGTCTGGGCGTCGGTGGCGGCGGCGTCCGTGGCGGCGTCCGGGTCCGCGGCGAGGCCCGGGTCCGCCGCGATCGGAGCGTCCGAGGAGACCCGGTCGCCCTGCGCGGTATCGAATCCGGCCGCCTCGGTCGCGGGCGCGGCGACCTCGCGCGGTGTCGTGTTCGCGAAGTCGTCGGGTACGGTCTCGCGCCCGAGACCCACCCCCGCGTCGCGGCTCGTGCCAAGCCCGGAGTCGTCGCTGCCGGTGAAGCTGCTGTCGCGGCCGCCGTAGAAGCGGCTGGAGGACACCGCACGCCCCGTGCCGTCCACGCCCGTGCCGGCACCTGCGCCCGTCAGGCCGGAGCGCGCCGGATCGTCGATCGCTGCGCCGCGCTCGTACCCGGCGCTGGTGCCGGCGCCGGCGTCGGTGCCGATCCCAGATCCGGATCCGGTGCCCGAGGTGTCGTCGATCCCTGCGCCGCGCCCGTATCCGGACCCGGCACCCGCCGGAACGGCCTCGGAAGCCGCGCCGCCCAGGGGGAGCCCACCCCCGAGCCCGCCCGAGCCGCCGGACTCGAGTCCCGGCTCGGCGGTAGGCGCGGCGTCCAACCTGCCGCCGCCGTCATAGCCGGAAGCGCTCGCGCCGTTGTCCACAGGTGCGTAACTGGACGAGATCTGGCCGGACGTCTGCGCGGGTGCATCAGTGATCGAGCCCGTACCGGCGGTCTCGGACGGCGCGTACTCGGCGGCCGAGGCGTGGCCGGAGGACGCGAGGTCGGCGCTGCCGCCTGCGGGTGTGTAAGAGGACGTATCAGTGGGCGTGTACGAGGACGAGCCCGAGCGGTCGCCGACGCCGCCCACGCCGCCCACGCTGCCGCCGGTGTCGAAGGCGCTGCTGACGCTGCCGCCACTGCTACTGCCGCCGCTGCTGACGTCCGCGCGTGCCGAGGCGACCGGGGCCGCCTCGTACCCGGCCGAAGAGCCGCCACTGAAGCTTGAGCCGGAGCCGGAACTGCCACCAAGGCTCGAGTCCTGCGTGATGCCGCCGCCCGTACTCACGTCGCCGATGCTGCTGCCGAGGCCGCTACTGCCGCCGACACTGCTTCCGACATCGCCGCCGACATCGCTCCCGGCGCTGCTGCCGTAGCTCGATCCACTGCTCGCCCCGGCGTCGCTGATCCCGGCGTCCTGCGTGCCGCCGCCGAGGATGCGCGCGATGGAGGACGTGGCCGCATAACCCTGCGACGGGTCGACCTGCGCGCCGCCGCTCACGTCCACGCTCCCGCCGCCGCCCGATCCGGTGCCGGTCAGGTCCGCGCCCGTGGTGCCCGTGCCCGTCGTCGCGCCCCGGTCCGGTGACAAGGTCAGACCACTGAGATCGGTGCCGAGCGAGGTGTCCACCGTGGGAGCGGCGGTCGAGGTGTCCAGGGTAGGGGTCTCGGGCGTGCGCAGCTCGGTGGGCAGGTCCGTGGTGTCGATCGCGGGATGGTCCCCGGCCGCGGCCTCACTGCCGTGGATGCCGCCGAGCACGCCGGCCACCGAGCCCTTGGTGAAGTCGGAGGCCGAGATGGTGCCGTTCTGCAGCAGGTCCATCGACGCGTTCGTCAGCGCGCCCGAGGCGACACCGGTCACCGCCCGGCTGGTGAAGGACTTGCCGAAGTCCTCCCCGATCACCTTGCCGCCGAGTTTGCCTAGGCCGAAGCCGAACGCGGTGCCGAGCGCCCCGCCCTCCGCGCCGGAGAGCCCGGAGGAGCCCACCTGCTTCCAGTCGATGCTGCTGGCGTGGCCCTCGGCGACCTCCTTGAGCTGGATCACGAAGTTCAGCTCGGCCTGCTGCAGCCCCTGCTCGATGGCCTGCTTGACCACCTCGACGATCAGTTCCTTCGCGCCGTCGAGGAAGACCTGCATGGCCGTGCGGTCGGCGGCCACCTCCGCGATCGCGGTCGCGTCGGTGGCGCCGAAGTCGAAGAAGCCGGCGGCGATCTGCGGGGCGACGGTCGCGACCAGGATCGCGATGTTGCCCATGATCGTGTCTTTGGTGGTCTCGATCTGGGTGGCCCCGGAGTTCAGGGCCTGGGCCATCGACTTGCAGAACTGCACCGCGAACGGCAGCGCGGCCGGGGCGGTGCCGGAGGGCCAGCTCGTCTTGCCGTCGTCGAAGTTCGACGACCAGAACGAGGAGAAGGTCGAGCCGTTCGCACCCTGACAGCTCTCCGCCGCCGCGTTGGCCGCGGCCGTGGCCCGCTGGCGCACCGCGTCGAGCTGGGTCGCCGCGTCGTTCCAGGCCGAGGCCAGCGAGCGCATGGCGCCCTCGTCGCCGTTGGGCCAGCGCTCGCCGACCACCAGCTCGAGCAGGTCCTGGCCGATGTTGTCGAGGGAGATGTCGACGCCGTCGATGTTCACGAGCTCGCCCCCGCCGAACCCGCCGAGCCGCTCGTGCCCGCGCCGTCGGGCTGCGCGATCTGTCCGATCGTCCCGGCGAGCTGCTCTTCGAGCTCGTCGTAGCTGTTCGCCTGCGCCACCAGCTGGTTCGCCACGTTGGCCAGCGCCGTGCCCAGCCCGGCCAGGCTGGCGAAGCCCTGGTTCGCCGGTCCGGTGTACTCCGGGCCGAACTGCTTGCCGAGGTCGTCCGTGCCCCAGGGCTCGCCGCCCGAGCTGAGCGTGGCACGCAGGGAGCTGAGGATCTGCGCTATCTCGTCCCCGCACTCGGCCAGGATCGCCGCCTGCGCCCGCACCGCGTCACTGTCCACCTGGAACCCGGGACTCGACGCCGCCGACCCACTCGACCCGGTGGCCCCGCCCCCGGCCGGCTGCTTCGCCGCAGGTCCGCCCGTCCACTCGGCCTGGTAGATCCCCGACTCGTCCACCGGGGGCGTCGAGTATGTCCCCCCACTGCTCGTCGACATCTTGTGCGCCTACCTCCCCGTGAGGTCCCAGGAACGGTCACAGGGTATTGCATCGACCCCGATTGCGGAACGCTGCGATACGAACGCTGCGATTCGACCGCGGTCCGCCGCCGGATCGGTCAGAGTCCGCGGGCCGCGGCGCGGAAGGCGGCGGGGGTGGTGCCGGTGCGGACGCGGAAGAACTTGGTGAAGTCGCTGGGGTCGGCGAAGCCGAGGGTGCGGGCGACGGCTGCGGCGGGGTCGGTGCCGTGGGCGAGGAGGCGCTTGGCTTCCAGCAGGACGCGATCGTCGATGTACTTCTTCGCCGTCACGCCGGCGGCCGCCATCGTGGCGCGGGTGAGGGTGCGCGGGTTGTAGCCGAGGGCGGCGGCGTACTCGTCGACGCGGCGGGTGACGGCGAAGTCGCGTTCGACCGCGTCGTGGAAGCGCACGAAGGCCGTCGTGGCCGTCGTCTCTGGACGCTGCTCGCCGAGGACCGCTCCCAGCCGCAGCACCAGGACCGAGACCAGGTGTCGCAGTGTGCGCAGATAGAGCTCGACGGGGAGCTGCGGCAGGTCGGCGTACTCGGCGACGACGTGGTCCAGCGCGCGCTCCACTCCGCGGGCCCGCGCGCCGCTCAGGTGGGTCGGGCCCTCGTCGTGGGGCAGGCCGGGAGCTGCGGCGCGCAGCGTTCCGGCGTCGAGGAAGCCGGGCTCGAACAGGACGAGCAGGCCCTGCGCGTCCGCCAGGTCCGTGCCCCACTGCTGCACCTGTCCGGGCCGGATCCACAGCCAGTCCCCGGCGCCGAGCCGGTGCGCGGTGAAGTCCACGGTCACCTCGCAGCTCCCGCCGCGCACCGCGAGGAGTTGGTGGAACTCGGGCCGCTGCGGCCGGTACGGATCGTTGCCGTGGCGCCGGGCACGCTCGGGCAGGGCGGCGAGGTCGAACACCTCGGCTCCGGGCGGCGAGCCGACGGCGGCCCGGTAGCGCAGGTCCGGGATGCGCGGATGTCCGTTTTTACCCATGGCAAGTCAAAACCTTACCCGAATCGTGCCTGGTGCAGCACATAGCGTGGACCAGGACGCCGGTCGAAGGCCGGAAAACGCCCTAGACGTGGCTAAGACATGCGGGCGGCTGAGATCTGGCCGACGTGGCCGATGGAGAGGTGGCTGGTATGCGGCTGATCGTGGCGATGACCGGAGCGACCGGGGCCGTCCTCGGCGTGCGGCTGCTGGAGAACCTGGCCGAGCTGCCCGAGGTCGAGACCCATCTGGTGCTCTCCCGCTGGGCCCGCAGCACGATCGAGCTCGAGACCGGCCGGTCGGTGCGGGCGGTGCACGCGCTCGCCGACGTCGTCTACGCGCCCGAGGACCAGGGCGCGGCCATATCCTCCGGCTCCTTCCGCACCGAGGGCATGGTGATCGTCCCGTGCTCGATGAAGACCCTGGCCGGCATCCGGGTCGGCTACGGCGAAGGGCTCGTCGGGCGCGCCGCTGACGTCGTGCTCAAGGAGCGCCGCAAGCTCGTGATCGTCCCGCGCGAGACGCCGCTGAGCGAGATCCACCTCGAGAACATGCTCGCCCTGTCGCGGATGGGCGCGCGGATCGTGCCGCCCATGCCCGCCTTCTACAACCGGCCGGAGTCGGTGGACGACGTCGTCGACCACATCGTGGCCCGCGTCCTTGACCAGTTCGACCTGCCCGCCCCCGCGGCCAAGCGCTGGGCCGGCATGCGCGAGGCCCGCGAGGCCGCGGCCGGGCTCGCCCCCCTCGCCTGACGCCGGCATCAGCACCCGGACCCGCATCCGGACCCGCATCCGGACCCGCATCCGGACCCGCATCCGGACCCGCATCCGGACCCGCATCCGGACCCGCATCCGGACTCGCCCCCGTACCCGTACCGACAAGGAGTACCCGCTCATGGCCTATGACGATCTGCGCAGCTTCCTCGCCACCCTGGAGGAGGAGGGCCAGCTCCTGCGCATCACCGAGCAGGTCCGTCCGGAGCCGGACATCGCGGCCGCCGCGAACGCGGCCGGGCGCATCGGCGAGAACGCCCCGGCGCTGTGGTTCGACAACGTGCACGGCTTCACCGACGCGCGGATCGCCATGAACGTGCACGGCTCCTGGGCCAACCACGCCCTCGCCCTCGGCCTGCCCAAGAACACCGCGGTCAAGGAGCAGGTCGCCGAGTTCGCCCGGCGCTGGGACGCGTTCCCGGTCGCCCCGGTCCGCCGCGAGGACGCGCCCTGGCGGGAGAACACCATGGACGGCGAGGGCATCGACCTGTTCGAGCTGCTGCCGCTGTTCCGCCTCAACGACGGCGACGGCGGCTTCTACCTCGACAAGGCCGCCGTCGTCTCCCGCGACCCGCAGGACCCGGAGAACTTCGGCAAGCAGAACGTGGGGGTCTACCGGATCGAGGTCATCGGCAAGGACCGCCTGGCCTTCCAGCCCGTGCCCATGCACGACATCGCCCAGCACCTGCGGATGGCGGAGGAGAAGGGCGAGGACCTGCCGGTGGCCATCACCCTCGGCAACGATCCGGTGATGCCGATCGTGGCCGGCATGCCGATGGCCTACGACCAGAGCGAGTACGAGATGGCCGGCGCGCTGCGCGGCGAGCCGATGCCGCTGGCGACCGCGCCGGCCACCGGGCTCGACGTGCCCCGGGGCTCCGAGGTCGTCATCGAGGGCTACTTCGAGTCGCGCACCCGTCAGATCGAGGGCCCGTTCGGCGAGTTCACCGGGAACTACTCCGGCGGCCGCCGGATGCCCGTGGTCAAGGTCACCCGGATCTCCTACCGCACCGCCCCGATCTTCGAGTCCCTCTACCTCGGCATGCCGTGGACCGAGTGCGACTACCTGGTCGGCCCCAACACCTGCGTGCCGCTGCTCAAGCAGCTCAAGGCCGAGTTCCCCGAGGTGCAGGCGGTCAACGCCATGTACACGCACGGCCTGCTGGTGATCATCTCGACGAAGAAGCGGTACGGCGGCTTCGCCAAGGCGGTCGGCATGCGGGCGATGACGACTCCGCACGGCCTCGGCTACGTCGCCCAGGTCATCCTCGTCGACGAGGACGTGGACCCGTTCAACCTGCCGCAGGTCATGTGGGCGCTGTCCTCGAAGGTGAACCCGAAGGACGATGTGATGATCATGCCGAACCTCCCCGTGGTCGAGCTCGCGCCCGCGGCCTCCCCGGCCGGCATCATCAGCAAGATGATCATCGACGCCACCACCCCGGTCGACCCCGACCGCCGCGGCAACTTCGCCACCCCGGTCAAGGACCTGCCCGAGACGCAGGAGTGGATCGCGAAGCTGCAGAAGCTGATCGCCGAGCGCTGAGCCCGCACCGCACCCGAGACGCAGCCTCAGCCGCGCCCTCAGACGCACCTTCAGGCGCAGCCTCAGCCGCACCCGAGACGAGGAGAACACCCGTGTCCGCCACCGCCCCCTCCATCTGCCCCCGCTGCGCGCACGAGCGCCTCACGCACCTGACGACCTCTCCGGTCGCCGGCGCCTGGGACGTCTTCCAGTGCGACCGCTGCCTCTACACCTGGCGCACCACCGAGCCGGCCCGGCGCACCCAGCCGGACGCCTACCCGGCTGCGTTCCGGCTGACCGCCGAGGACATCGAGAACGCCATCGAGATGCCGGCCGTCCCGCCGCTGCGGGCGTGACCCGCGCCCGCCCGGTTCCGGCCAAGCCCCTAACCCGGTAACCGGGCACGCAGGGCCCGGGTGAGCCAGTCGAAGACCGGCACCAGGGTCTCCGGGACCGGCCAGCCGTTGACCACCGAGAGCAGCTGGACGTAGCGTTCCGCGCGCGGATCCTCCGCGACCTCCAAGCGCTCGAGCAGCCAACGCCGCAGGTCGGCGTCGTCCGGGCGGGAGAAGACCTGCGCGTACCTGGGCAGCAGGGCGCCGAGCACGGGCTCGGCCCGGCGCGAGGTCGGGTCGATACCGGCCGCCAACGCCCGGCCCACCTCCTCGCGCACGAGCTCGACGAGCTCCTGGTGCAGGCCCGTGGTGTCGCCGGCGGCGCGTTCGGCCGCCTGGTACTCGGCCATCCGCCGCACGCCGGCGCGGAAGTCCGGGTCCTGGCACAGTTCGGCCAGCTCCACCCAGGCCTCGACCTGCTCCGGAGTGGGGTCGTCGGGCAGTTCGGGCGCCATCGCGCGCATCAGGGCCACGAACTCGGGGTTGGCGTCCAGGCCGCCGTAGACATCGTCGATGAAGTCGCTGATCAGACGTCGACGTTCGTCGTCGGAGAGTTTGGCGAGCTTGTGCATGAGTTCCGTCTCCCGCGGAGTCGAGCCGCGCTTGGCGACCGCCGTCAGTACCGCGCGACGCAGCCGCAGCATGCGGATCTGCACGTCCAGCGCCTCGGCGTGCGCCGCGGCGACCCCGGGCAGCGAGGCCTCCCGGTCCAGGACCTGCCGGACCGAGGCCAGATCCAGCCCCAGCTCGCGCAGCGTCCGCACGAGGTCCAGCCGGGCGACGGCGTCGATGTCGTAGCGCCGGTAGCCGGCCGGACTGCGGTCGGTCGGCGGCACGATCCCGCGATCGGCGTAGAACCGGATGGTCTTGACCGTCAGCCCGGTCCGCCGGGCCAGGTCGCCGATCGAGTAGAGCGTGTCGCCGTCCATGGCCCCACCCTCGCGTCTCCCCCGAGGGGAGAGTCAAGCCCCGTCTTCTCCTCCGGCCGCGCGCGCCCGGCGGTCAGCGGGGGAGTGACATGCCGTCGAGGACGGTCTGGAACGCGTCGGTGACCGGGCGCAGGGCGTCGTCGAGTTCGTCGATGTCGACGGGTTGCTCCGCGGCGGCCCAGTGTCGCAGCACCGAGACGTAGGCCGCCTGAACCGCTCCGCCGACCGCGGCCGGGACGGGGGCCGACGGCTCGGTGCCGGTGCGCGCCCCGACGTACCCGCTCACCACCTCGGCCCACGCACGCCAGTGCACGGCGGTCTCCGCGACGAGCGCGGAGTCCCGGTCGAGCACGCGGAAACGATCCAGCCACGAGCCCGGCGCGGCCTCCTCGGACAGGTGCGTGGAGCGCACCACCGCGGAGCGCACGGCCGCCATGACCGGCGCGTCGCCGACGTCGTCGAGCGCTGAGCGCAGGCGTTCGACGGCGCGGTCGAACTCACCCCACACGATCCCCGCCTTCGAGCCGAAGTAGCGGAACAGCGTCGAGCGGCCGACACCGCCCGCGGCCATGATCGCCTGTAGCGTCGTCGCCTCGTAGCCGTCCCGCAGCAGCAGTTCGAAGGCGATCTCCTCGAGCGCTTCACGCGACGAAGCGGGCGGTCGTCCGCGGCGGGGACGGGGGGTAGTCACCAGGCCAGCCTAGGGTAGAGTATTTTCGGTACCGGGTCCCACAATGGAATTCCGGGTGGCTGACCAGGCCGATCCGGCCCCAGGCCGATCGGACCCGCGGGTCCCGATCGCGGCGGCCACCCGCCGGCCACCCGCCGGTAGGCAAGGTTCAAGGAGCGAACGATGCGCGCATGGCAGTTCACCGAAGTCGGAGCACCCCTCACCCTGAACGAGGTGCCGAGCCCGACGCCGGCCGCGGACGAACTCGTCGTGCACGTGCGCGCCGCCGGGCTCTGCCACAGCGACGTCGGGTTCCTCGACGGCACGCTCACCCCGCTGCTGCCGTTCCGGCCGATCACCCTGGGCCACGAGATCGCGGGCGTCGTCTCCGCCGTGGGTTCGGCCGTCACCCGGTTCCAGATCGGCCAGAAGGTCGTCATCCCGGCGGCCATCGAAGGCCCCGGCACGTCGAAGAACGGCGGGTTCGCGGACGAGGTCGCCGTGCTCGAACGGCTCGTCGTCGCGCTGCCGGACGGGGTGGCCTTCGACCAGGCCGCCGCCGCCACGGACGCGGGCCTCACCTCGTACCACGCGGTCTCGGTGCAGGGGAACATCACCGCGGGCACCCGGGTCGGGATCATCGGGCTCGGCGGCCTCGGCTCGCTCGGCTCGCAGGCCGCGCTCGCCCTCGGCGCGACGCTCTTCGTCGCCGAGAAGAACGAGCTCCTGCACGACTACGCCCGCTCGCTCGGCGCGGCGAAGGTCGCGGGCGACATCACCGACTTCGCCGGCGAGGGCCTGGACGTGGTCATCGACTTCGCCGGCTTCGGCACCACCACCGACGGCGCGATCCACACCCTGCGCCGCGGCGGCCGGATCGTGCAGGTCGGCCTCGGCCGCGCCCGCGCCGAGATCGACCTGCAGGCGCTCACCCTCAACGAGATCGAGCTCGTCGGCTCGCAGGCCGGGACGAAGGAGGACTGCGAGGCGGTGCTCGGCCTCGTCGCCGAGGGCAAGCTCTCCTCGCGCATCACCGAGATCGGCTTCGAGCAGATCGGCGAGGGGATCGGCCGGCTCGAGCGCGGCGAGGTCGTCGGCCGGCTGGTCGCCACGTTCGGGTGACCCTGGCGCGTCGCGGTCCCCCACGGTGCGGCGCGCCACCGGGCCCGGTGCGGCCGCACGGCATATAAATGCCGTGTCGTCACCACCATGCCATCCCGCAAAGGGGCCTTGATGAACGCCACGATGCTCTCGTCCGGCACACCCCGGCCGTCCCGGCGCGGCAGGGTCGGGATCGCCGCCGCCGCAGGCGCCGTCGCGCTGGGCGCGATCCTCACCGGCTGCTCTTCCAGCAGCCCGAGCACGCCAAGCACCCCGACCGCCATCATCACGACGAGTGTGACCGCGACCTCCGCCGGGGCCGCGCTCAAGACCGTGTCCAACTCGGCGCTCGGCACCATCCTGGTCGATTCGAACGGCGCGACCGTCTACCGCTTCGACGCCGACTCGGCCTCGCCGCCCACCTCGCACTGCACGGGCAGCTGCGCCTCGGTCTGGCCCCCGGTCGTGGCCGGGTCCGGCGCCCTGACCGCGCAGGGCTTCGCCCAGTCCGAACTGGGCACGATCACCCGGTCCGACGGCACCAAGCAGGTCACCGTCGACGGGTGGCCGGTCTACACCTACACCGGTGACTCGGCGGCCGGGCAGACCAACGGCCAGAAGCTCAACGCCAACGGCGGCACCTGGTGGGCGGTCACCACCACCGGCGCCCGCGCCTCCGCGTCCCCCGGCGCACCGTCCGCCTCCGCCTCGGCCTCCGCGTCGTCCACCGGCGGACTGTACTGACCCGCACCGGCGCGGTCCCGCGGCCGGGCGTCGCGCTTCGCTACGGCGTCGGCGACCTGGCCGCGTCGTGCCATCCGGCACCTTCGTGCGCGGTCACGCTGATCGTCACGGTGCTGGCATTCTCGGCCGGCCGCGACCCGCGCGGCTGCGCGACGGTCGCGGCCGCGGTGGCGACCGGGCAGCTGTCGGTGGGCTGGTCGAACGACCGGATCGACCTGCGGCGCGACGTGGCGGCGCGGCGGACGGACAAGCCGCTCGCGGCCGGCGCGCTCCGGCCCGGCACTGTCTCGCTCGCCGCCGCCCTCGCGCTCGCCGCGTGCGTGCCGTTCTCGCTGGCCAACGGTCGGATCGCCGGGACGGTGCATCTGGTCGCGGTCGCGGCGGCGTGGGCGTACAACCTCGGCGTCAAGCGGACGCTCTGGTCGCCGCTGCCCTACGCGCTCGCCTTCGGGCTGCTGCCCGCGTTCATCACCCTCGCGCTACCGGGCTCGCCCTGGCCGGGCCGCTGGGCGCTCGCGGCGGGCGCGCTGCTGGGCGTCGGGGCGCACTTCGCGAACGTGCTGCCCGACATCGAGGACGACCTCGGCGCCGGAGTACGCGGCCTGCCACAGCGGCTGGGCGCGCACGGGTCCCGGGTCGCGGCGGGGCTCTCGCTCGCGGCCGTGTCCGTGTTCCTGATCTTCGGCCCGGCCGGACGGATCGGCTCGGCCGGCTGGGCCGGACTGGCTCTCAGTGCCCTGCTGGCCTGCGCGGTGCCGCTGGCCTCGCGCGGGCCGCGCAGCCGGCTGCCGTTCCTGGCGACGCTGGGCCTTGCGCTGCTCGACGTGGCCCTGCTGTTGCTACGCGGCGGACGCCTGACCTGATCTGACCCGGTTTCAGCCGCTCAACCTTCGGCGACGCGGTTGACCAGTGCCGTGAACAGCAGCGGCAGCCGGCCGGCCGCGGACACGATCCCGTGGCGCAGCAGCGGATTGTGCCGGGCCCAGAGCAGCCCCGCGGTCAGCCGGCGCGAGGTGCGCGACACCTCGTGCCACCGCCGCTCGTACTCCTCCGGGCAGCCCCGGGCCAGGCAGTGCGCCAGCGCCTCGGCCTGGGCCAGGGCGACGCTGATGCCCTCCCCGGTCAGCGCGTCGAGGTACCCGGACGCGTCCCCGACGAGTAGGACGCCGTCGGCCGCGGTGCGTCGGCGCACGTCCTGCCGCAGCGGTCCGGCACCTCGGTCGGGTCCGGCGACGCGCGCCGCGGCCAGCCGGGCGCGCAGGTCGGGGAAGGCGGCGAGCCGGTCCTCGAAGCCGCCGCGGCCCGGGCCGAGGATCGCGACGCCCACCAGGTCCGGCGCGACCGGGGTGACGTAGGCCTCGGAGTCCCGCGCCCAGTGCACCTCGATCAGGTCGGTCCACGGCGCGGTCCGGTAGTGCCGGCGCAGGCCGTAGCGCGGCAGGGCATTGCGGGAGCCGGCCGGCCGCGCCTGGTTCAGGCCGCAGGCGCGCCGGATCGGCGAGTGCAGCCCGTCGGCCGCCACCAGATGACGGGCCCTGATGCCGGCCGCCTCGAGATAGCCGGGGCCCCGGGTGAAGCCCTCGACCCGGACCGGCAGCAGCGGGATCCGGGCCTCGGCCACGCGGGCGATGAGCGCCTCGTGCAGCGCGGTGCGGCGCACGCCCCGGCCGGGCGGCCCGCTGAACAGCGCTTCCGCGCCGCGCTCGGCCTGGAGGTAGCGGATCCCGCGCAGGGCCTGGCCGGGCGGGTCCACGCCGAGGGCGGCGAGCCGGGCCACGGCGGCGGGCATCAGCCCCTCGCCACAGGCCTTGTCCACCGGAGAGGTACGCGGTTCGGCCACAGCCGTGCTCAGGCCCGCGCGGTCGGCCAGGATGGCGGTGGCCAGGCCCGCCGGACCGCCGCCCACGACCAGCACGTCGATCACGCGGCGCTCTCCGCGGCCGCGGCCGGCACGCCCTGCTCGGTCGGCACTGCGTTCCCGGTCGACACCCTGATCTCCGTCAGCGCCCTGTTCTCGCAGCGCAGCCGGACCCGCAGCAACGCCGTGTCGAGCACCGTGAAGGCCGCGGCCGTGATCCAGGCCGATCCGGCCAGCGGCAGGGCCAGCCCCTCGAGCACGACGGCCAGGTAGTTGGGATGCGGCAGGCGCCGGTAGGGCCCGGTCCGCACGAGGGCGAGTCCGGGCACGACGATGACGCGGGTGTTCCAGCGCGGGCCCAGCGTGCCGATGCACCACCAGCGCAGCAGCTGGGCGGCCAGCGCGAGCGCGAGCATCGGCCAGCCGAGCCGGGGCACGAACGCGCGGTGCGCGGCCCACGGCTCGATCAGGCAGCCGGCCAGCAGCGCGGTGTGCAGCGCGACCATGGCCGGGTAGTGCCCGCGACCGCTCTCGACCCCGCCGCGGGCGGCGCTCCAGGCGGTGTTGCGCCGGGCCACGGCCAGCTCCGCGACGCGTTCGAGGCAGACCGCTGCGACGAAGGCGTAGTAGACCGCATAGGGTCCGGACACGGCTCGGCCTCCTTTCTTCGAGTCGCGCGACGGGCGGCGCGCGGTGGACGGCGGGCTCTGGACGGCGGCCGGCCGGCCGTGCCCGGTCACCAGCGCAGCAGGATCAGTTCGATGCTCACGCCCGGGCCGAGCCCGACGACCAGGCCGTGGGTGCCGGGCGCGGGCCGGTCGGCCGCGATGGTCTCCTGCAGGATGTGCAGGACCGAGGCCGAGGACAGGTTGCCGACCCCCGCCAGCGAGCGGCGGCTGGCGGCCAGGGCGTGATCGGGCAGGTCGAGGCAGTGCTGGACGGCGTCGATCACGTGCGGTCCGCCGGGATGGCAGATCCAGGCGCCGACGTCCTCGGGCCGCAGGCCGTGCGCGGCCAGGAAGCCGCGGGCGCACGCGCCCAGGCGGGCCGCGACGATGTCGGAAAGGCCGGTGCTCAGCACGATCCGGAAGCCGTCGGCGCCGAGCCGCCAGCCGAGCGCGTCGAGGGAGTCGGGGCACACCTCGCTCACGGACGCCACCACGCGCGGGCCCGGGCCGGCCGCCACCATGCCGCCCCGCGCGACCAGGGCCGCCGCGCCGTCGCCGAACAGCGCGCTGGCCACCAGATCCGCGGTGGCGGGCCGGACCAGCGGGAGGCTGAGCGAGCACAGTTCGACGGCCAGCAGGACCGCGGTATGCCCCGGCCAGCCGAGCAGATAATCGTGCAGGCGGGCGAGTCCGGCCGCCCCGGCGACGCAGCCGAGCCCGAACAGCGGAAGCCGTTTGACGTCCGGGCGCAGGCCGAGCCGGCTGATCAGCCGGGCGTCGAGGGAGGGCACGGCGACGCCGGTGACGGAGGTCGCGATGAGCAGGTCGACCTCGGCCGGGTCAGTGTCGGCGGCCTCGAGCGCCGCGCGCACGGCGCGCTCGCCCAGCGCCATGGCGTGGTCGATGTAGAGGTCGTTGATCGCGCCGAGCCCGGCCAGGGCGCCGTAGGCGTGCAGCGGCAGCACGGTGTGCCGGGACTCCACCCCGGCGTTCGCGTACAGGCGCCCGATGAGCGCGTCGCGCCCGGCGTCGGATCCGCACAGGCGCGCGGTCATCTCGGCCAGGTCGCGCTGCGGGTGCAGGTGGTCCGGGAAAGCGCAGCGCACCGCGGCGACGGCCGTCATCTCAGGCCCCGATCTTCACGGCGCGGCCCGGACGGCCCAGGCGACCCGGACGTCCCGGAGGGCGCTGACGACCCGTCGGACGTGGACGACCCGTCGGACGCGGACGCCTCGGCGGCGGGCAGGCCGTGACCACTCGCGCTCCCCTCCGTGGCGTCCCCGGCGCGGACGCGACCGGGCTCGAGAGCAGCTCGGGCCGCACACCGGACTCCGCGGCCCGGGCGCGCGCCTTACTGGATCTTGCCGGAGACGGTATCCGAGCCTTCCGCCCCGTCCGTCCGTACACGCGCGGAAAGCGCAGCCGAATACGGCATTCGAGGGGCCCGGCGAAGACGCGCCGGGCCCGTGCGCGCTCGTCGGCGCACCGAGCGGCGAAGCTTCTTGCGACGGCGCCTCGGTGTGACCACCCCGGTATGACCGTCCCCTGACGAAAGGAATGTCTCATGGCACGACAAACAAAGCGCCGCAGCGCGCTGCTGGCGGCCGCGAGCCTGGCCGCGGTCGGTTTCACGGCGTCGCCGGCCCTGGCCATGGGCGCGGCGCCGATGGCCGGGGGCCATCCGCGGGTGATCGCCTCCACCGTGCCGGCCAACGGGGACGTCAACCCCTACGGCGTCGCGATCGTCCCGCGCTCGACCGGCGCGCTGTACCGGGGCAACATCCTGGTCAGCAACTTCAACAACGTCAAGAACCTGCAGGGCACCGGCACCACCATCGTGCAGGTCTCCCCGAACGGCCGGGTCAGCACCTTCGCCCGGATCAACCCGGCCAGGCTGCCCGGGCGCTGCCCCGGCGGGGTGGGTCTGACCACCGCGCTCGTCGTGCTGCGCTCCGGCTGGGTCGTCGTCGGCTCCCTGCCCACCAAGGACGGCACCGCGGCCACCGCGAAGGCGGGCTGCCTGCTCGTGCTCGACGACCGCGGCAGGGTCCGCGAGACCATCGCCGGCCACGGCGTCAACGGCCCCTGGGACATGACCGCGCTGGACCGCGGCTCCACGGCCGAACTGTTCGTCACCAACGTCCTGAACGGCACCGTCGCCGCGGGCGGCAAGACCGTCTACCGCGGCACCGTGGAACGCCTGACCCTGAAGGTGTCGGACCGGCGTCCGCCGTACCTGGTCGAGCACCGCGTCATCGGCTCGCGCTTCGGCGAGCGCACCGACCCCGCCGCGCTCGTGGTCGGACCGACCGGGGTCGGCCTCTCCCGCGAGGGCACGCTGTACGTCGCCGACAGCGTCGGCAACCGGATCACCGCCATCCCGAACGCGCCCTGGCGCTCGACCGACGCGGGCACCGGGCGCACCGTGACCGCGGGCGGCAAGCTCAACACTCCGCTCGGACTCGCCCTCGACCGCCACGGCCGGATCCTGACCGTCAACGCGGGCGACGGGAACCTTCTCGTCACCTCGCCCCGCGGTAGGCAGCTGCGAACCGTCACTCTGGACAAATCCGGCAACCCGCCCGGCGCCGGCGCGCTCTTCGGCCTCGCCGTCGAGCAGTGCGGCGGCGTCTACTACGTCGACGACGCGACCAACACCCTCAATCTGCTCCCCTGACGGCGTGTCGGACCGCAGGTGAACGCCTTTCGACGCGGGTCTCCTCGCGGACGCCCATGGTCCATGACACACTGGCCGGGTAGATTCTCGTTCACCGAAGGGCAGTACCCAGTGGCATCAGGCACCGTGAAGTGGTTCAACTCCGAAAAGGGCTTCGGATTCATCGAGCAGGACGGGGGCGGCCCGGATGTGTTCGCCCACTACTCGAACATCGCGGCTCAGGGTTACCGTGAGCTCAACGAAGGCCAGAAGGTCGAGTTCGATGTGACGCAGGGCCAGAAGGGCCCGCAGGCCGAGAACATCCGGCCGCTCTAAGGACTGTGCGCGGTGCCCCGGGCCTCGGCCGGGGGCACCGCGCCTTTCGTGCGGGCCGGAGCCGCCCCCGCCGCCCGCTCGAACGGGCCTGGCGGGATGCGACCGGCCACCCCCGATGCTGCGATGGATGCGTTCGATCCGCCGCACGGGAGAGCACGCACGTGGGAGCCTCGCAGTCCAACCTGTCCGACTTTGCGAAGTTCGGGATCGATCAGGTCGTCGCGGTCACCCAGGCCGGCGTCAACCTCCCCCCGACCGTCACCACCCGGCTCAGCTACGCCGACCCTCGACCCGACCCTCGGCTGAACACCGCCATGGCGGCCGGGACCGGGGCCTGAGACCGTGGCCACGACGACGAGCGCGACACAGGCCACGACGAGCGCGACGACGAGCGCGTACACGGTGACGACGTCGGCGGAACTGATGGAGAACTACCTCCAGGCCGACTACCTGCTGCCGCAGGACACCTTCACCGCCCTGCAGACCGACTCCGGCACCGCCCTGCTCTTCTCGATCGGCCCCGCGGCGCGTTCCACCTGACGATCGAGGAGCCCGGCACGCGGCACGGCTGGCGGCAGGCCGACCTCGGCGGCCGGCAGATCGAGCGCGACTTCCTCGGCTACGCGCGGGTCAGAACCTTCGCCGCGGCCCAGACCCAGGCCCAGGCCCGCCGCCCCGGCGAGCCGACCCGGATCCACCTGGCGATGGTCGTGTCCGACGGCACCGCCGACCACCTGTACCTGTCCCTGGCCAACTCCGCCCAGGACCTGGCCTGGACCCGGCGGCCGGTCTGGACTTGCGCGCCCTTCAACGCGCACGACGGCGCCGGGCGGCCGATCCCGGTTCCGGTGCCGCTCGAGATCGTCGACGTCTTCCTGAGCGAGGCGTCGGACGCGGAACACCTCGTCGTCGACGTCCTGCGCGACTCCGGCCGGCCCGACGGGTTGATCACCCGCTACTTCCTCGAGACCCGGGACCAGGCTCGGCCGCTGTGGCGCCCGCACGACCTGCCCGTCGACCTCGCCGCCGACGACTACCGCTCCCGGCTCGGGCGCAGCGCCGGCTCCCGCGGCGTGGACGGGCTCTACACCACGGGCACCATCGGCCAGCCCGGTCGGCTGATCTACACCCCGTTGTACAACGTCCACGACCGGGACCTGCCCCCGCTCACGTCCCGTCTGCACCTGCCGGGCGACGCCGCCGCCGACGCGATCGCCACCGCCCGCAACACGGACGGCACCACCGACCTGTACGTGGCCGCGCGTGGGCACCTCTACCGCTTCGCCGCCGCCGACCAGAAGGACGGCGCCACCGGCGTGCCCCTCCTGGCCAGCCGGCTGCTCGACACGGTGCGCGCGCTCTACGCCTGCACGATCGAGGGCGTCGTCACCGTCTGGGGCGTGAACGGCGACGATCAGGTCTTCTACCTCACCTGCCCGACCGAGAGCCTGCACATCGCGTCGGCCTGGAACACGCCGCTGCCGGTCCTGTCCGGGGTCGACGCCGTCTCCCCGTACGTCGACCGCGCCCACGGCGCCAACACCCTCTTCGCCCACGCCGCGGGCAGCCTCCTGAAGGTGGTCAAGTCGCCGACCACCGGCCTGTGGAATCAGGCCCCGATCACCCTGCCGCCGCCCGGCGAGCGCACCCCGGCCACCCCGATCCACTCCTACACCACCCGCATCCAGGTCACCGACTCCGCCGGCCGGCCGGCCGCCCACGTGCCGGTGGTCCTCACCGCCGGCAGCGTCACCCCGGTGACCGTCAACCACCTGTACTACGTCGTCGGACCCTCGCCGATCACCCTGACCGCCGACGCCTCGGGCGCCATCACCATCGTCGAACGCACCACCACCCTGTCGGGCACCCGCTACCAGGCCGCCGTCGCGGACCAGCCCGCCCGCCTGATCAACACCATGGACACCGCCTGGCAGCGCAACGCCGGCTACACGACGGCCGAGAGCCTGCGCGCGGCGAAGATCCATTCCCGCTCCGGCAAGCCCCGCGACTTCGTCCCGGCCGGCACCTCGGACCAGGATCTGCGGCGTGTCGCCCAAGCGAACCAGGACCTCGCCACGGCGTACGACCGGGTCGAGCCGCTGCCCCTGCCCACCGCCCGGTCCCGCCCGTCGGCCGAGGGCGCGTCGCAGTCGGCCTCCGAGGCCGTGGCCGCCGCGGGATTCGGTGTGGGCCTGGCGGTCGACCTCGGGGACCTGTGCTGCTGGCTGGCCACCGGCGTCGATGCGGCCGTCGACCTGGTCGAGGACCCCGTCCTCAAGGCCTGGCACCTGGTCGTGAAGATCGGCGACACCGTCCACCACGCGGCCCTCGACTGCGTCGAAGCCGTCATGGCCGCCGCGACGTGGATCTACCACGCCATCGAGATCGCCATCGAGGACATCATCGTGTTGCTCGAGTTCCTCTTCGGCTGGGACGACATCCTGGTCACCCACCGCGTGCTGCACGGCGTCGCCCGCTCCCTCGCCCAAGCCGCCGTCGACGGCACCGAGACGACCAGGACCGAAGTGGTGCGCGCCGCCAGGAACTTGAGCGGACACATCGACGAACTGCCACATCTGCCGGAGTCCGCCGACACGCCGCGCACCCTCTTCGGCGGCAACCCACCGCGGCCCGAACAGCACAGCGCTCCGGCGAACCTCGGCGTGCACCACTTCCACGGCGGCCTCTCGGCCGTCTCCGGCCCGGACCTCCTGAGCATCACGGAACTGAGCCGCAGCCTGCCCGGGATCATCGCCGAGACCGTGCTCGACTCCGCCGAGAACATGCTCGGCACACTCCTCGACGTGATCGCCCAGACGGTGCGCGACGTGCTCGGCGCCCTGGACGCGAAGATCGACATCCCGGTGCTGTCCTGGCTCTACCACGAGCTGACCGACGACGATCCGACCATCCTGGACCTGATCTGCCTCGTCGCCGCCATCCCGGTCACACTGGTGTACAGGGCCGCCGGGTCCATCCAACGCTTCGCCCCCGGCCAGGAACACTGACGGCGTGCAGCACGCGCGGACGTCTTCGCAGGTGGTGATTTTCGAGGCCAGCGGATACAGTGCTCCCGCTCCATGGTGTTTTAAGAAACTGATAGTGAAGAGCGTGGGGGACCGACGATGGCGGGGGTGCAGGACGCCACCTTGTCCGTGGGCGCGGGCGCGCGGCGTACCCGGAATGCTCCGGGGGGTGCCGCACGGGGTGCGCGTTTCCTGCCGAAGCGGGGGGACCGGCTTTTCTTCGGAGCCGCCGCGTTCGTGGGCATATGGGCGGTTTTTCAGAACTTCTACCACATCGGCGTCGCGCCGATACTCAACGACGAGCCGACGTACACGGTCGCGGCTCGGCGCTATCTGAGCGGGCAGATCCTCGCGCCGCTGCCGGTGACCCCGCAGGCCAACGGGGTGATGCAGTTCAACGACGACAACTTCGAGCATCCTCCGCTGACGAAGTACCTGTTCGGCATGGCGGAGTGGTTCGACAGCTCGTCCACGGGCGTGACGGCCGCGCGTGCG
This sequence comes from Actinospica durhamensis, assembly GCF_018139695.1. Lineage (GTDB taxonomy): Bacteria > Actinomycetota > Actinomycetes > Streptomycetales > Catenulisporaceae > Actinospica > Actinospica durhamensis. The sequence continues at coordinate 49,599 of NZ_JAGSOG010000012.1, forward strand.
GTCAGCGCGGCGGCGGCGCTGCTGGGTGCGGTCGCGATCGCGATCTGGATCGGGCGGCATGCCGGGCGGTGGACCGGGCTGGTGGCCGGGGGGCTGCTCACCCTGCTGCCGGAGGCGGCCGGGGGTTCGATCGGGCGCTTCGACCGGTTCGCGATGCTCGACACCACCGCGGGCATGTTCATGGTGCTCTCGGTCGTGCTGGCCTGGATCTGGAGTCGGCGCACCGGGCGCGCGGGCTGGGTCGCCGCGGGGCTGACGGGCTTGGCGATCGGCTGCGCGTCGGCGTCGAAGGAGAACGGGTTCCTCGGGGTGATCGGGCCGGTGCTCCTGGTCCTCGGCGCGCCGCTCGTGGGCCGCGACGTGCGCGCGTTCCTCGTGCGGTGCGGGCAGACGGTGGCCGCCGCCGTGATCGCGCTGGCGACGTTCCTGGCGTGCTACCTGCCGTTCTCGCACCCGATCGCCCGGCTGCACTACCTCGTGGCCTTCCAGACGAACCAGTCCGCGGGCGGCCACTTGATCGGGTTCGACGGGCGGGTGACCGCGCATCCGCCGTGGTGGACGAACCTGTGGTTCGCCGGGCACGCCTACGGCTCGATCCTGACGGTGTTCCTGGTCGTGGCCGCGCTGTGCGCGGTGGTGCTGCGCCGTGACGGGCTCGTCGCCTGGTGCGTGGCAGCGCTGGCCGTGCCGATCCTGTTCCACTGCTTCATCGCGCACGTCGCCCTGGGCTACTACTACGTCATGTGGACCCCGTTCTTCCTGGCGCTCGCGGCCCTCGGGGTCGGCGAGGTGGCGCGGCGCGTCGTGGGGCTGTCCCGGGGCGGTGTCAGGGTCCTGGTGGCCGCCGTCGTGGGGATCGCGGTGCTGGCCGTTCCGGTCGGCGAGTCCGTCGCGGAGACCGTCAACGTGGCCGACCTCAAGCCCACCGGCGTGATGGTCGTGCCCGAGCTCATGCGGGCCGACGGGTTGAGCGCCGCCGTGGTCACGGCGGGCCTGCCGGCGTGGGAGTGGCACTACTACATGCCCACCACCACGGTCTACTACTCCGCGAAGACGCCGGTGCCCGACGCCGCGATCATCGTCGTCGGACAGCCGATCTGCCGCGTGCTGATCGATCAGTCCGTCCGCGCCCTCGTCGCCGTCAACCTCGAGTCCGGCGCCGTCAAGGAGATCTACAGCGACAGCCTGATCGTCGCCTACGCGGTCACCGGCAAGCTGACCGTGCCGACCCCCGCGCAGATCAACGCCGAACCGCCGGGCGCCCTGACCGACCACTGCTAACCGGTCACTGCCAACCGGTCACTGCTCACCGACGACCTCTGACCGGCCACTGCTAAAGGAGATCCCAGGCGTCCGCCAGAGCCCGCACCGCGCTCTCGGGTAGCTCAGCCCGCTCCTGATAGCGCTCGTGCACGGTACGGGCCAAGGCGGCGTCGGCCGGCGCGGTGCGCTCCACGGCCTCGAACAGCGAGCCCTTCGTGTTCAGGACCGGCGCGATCGCCAACCACCTGCCGACCGGTCCGGCCAGCGGGCCGTGAATCCGTGGCCAGCGACGTCGGACCTCGTCGGCGAGCTCGGGGAGCCGTTCGATCCCCTGCCAGGTCGGGTCCATGGCCCCGATGCGCACCGCACTGAGCCGCGCGACGACGATCGCGCCGAAACACATCGGGCACGGCGAGAGCGTCGTGTACAGAACACTGTCACGCGCGCGTTCCTTCTCGGCGGGGAGGGCGGCGAGCGCTCCCATCTCCGCATGCGCGAGCAGGCCCCTGACCTGGCCGGCGAACCGCTCGTTGCGGCCGTGGCCGATCACGGTGCCCGCGCCGTCGGTCAACACCGCGCCGACGGCGATCCCGCCCTCGCGATACGACTGCCAGGCCGCTTCGATGGCGACACGCCACGGCTCGTCGAGACCGTCCCAAGACGCGTATGCGGTTTCCTCGGGAGTCACAGGGCCATCATGGCGTGAGTCACGGTGCGGCCGCCTTCGCCGGCGCGGTGCTCTCGCGGATGATCAGCCGGGTCGGGACGATGATCTTCTCGTTCTCCTCCTGCTCCGAGTGCACCTTGGCCAGCAGTTTCCTTATGGCCTGGTGGCCGACCTCGTCGAAGTCCTGCCGGATCGTGGTCAGCGGCGGCCAGAAGGAGTGCGCCTCCTCGAGATCGTCGAAGCCGACCACGCTGATGTCCCCGGGCACGTCGCGGCCGAGCTCGTGCAGAGCGCGCATCAGACCGAGGGCCATCTGGTCGTTGGCCGCGAAGATGGCGGTGACGTCCTCGCGGCGGCCGAGGGTGCGGCCGTGGCGGTAGCCGGACTCGGTGGACCAGTCGCCGTGCAGCGCCGCGGGCGGTTCGATGCCGTGTTCGCGCAGGGTGCGCCGCCAGGACTCGGCGCGGCGGACCGCGGCGAAGGAGGACTCGGGGCCGGCGATGTGCCAGACCTGGCGGTGGCCGAGGCCGAGCAGGTGCTCGGTGGCCTGGCGCGCGCCGTCGGCCTGGTCGGTGTCCACGACCGTGTATTCGTCCCCTGTGTCGGAGTCGATCAGCACGACCGGCAGGCCGGGCGGCAGGGTGAACTTGGCCTCGTCCAGCAGATCGGCCTCGAAGATGATGATGACCCCGTCCAGCGCGGCCTCGCTGAGCCGGCTGTAGGCGCCGGAGACCTGGTCCATCGTGGCCGCCCGCACCGGGAGCAGGGTCACCGAGTAGTCGGCGCGCGCGGCCTCGGTGACGATCGCGTCGAGTGTGCGCATGTTGCCGAAGGTGCGCAGGGTGAACATGATCACGCCGATGGTGCGGAAGCGGCCGAGCCGCAGCGCCCGCGCGGCCGAGTTGGGCCGGTAGCCCAGTGCCCGCATCGAGTCGATCACCCGCTGCCGGGTCGCCGGGTCCACGTTGGAGTGCCCGTTCGACACGCGAGAGACCGTCTGCCCGGACACGCCCGCGTGCTGGGCGACGTCCATCATCGACGGCTGCTTCGAGCGTCGCGCGGAGTCATCGCTCGGTGTCATGACCCTCCCCTTGAGGCGGCAACGCCCCGTTGCCGTCTTGTAATCTCGCGCTCAGTGTACGTGGTTACGTAAACATGGTAGCGTCCGCAGCACCATGTTGACGTGAACATCGGCTCGACGGCGGGATGGATCATGACAGTGCTGTCACCGGGAACCGGCCTCGAGGCCGGCTCTGCCGGTCCTCGACGCGAGCGGCGGCGGGGGCGGGTGCGTACGCGATGGACCGGATGGGGCTTCCTCGCCCCCTTCCTCCTGGTCTTCCTGTTCGCACTGGTCGCCCCGATCGTCTACGCCGTCTACCTGAGCCTGTTCCAGGACAAGCTCATCGGCGGCAACCGGTTCGCCGGCCTGGCCAACTACACCGAGGCGTTCAAGGACCCGCAGTTCTGGTCCGGCTTCGAGCGGATGGCGCTGTTCCTGGTGGTGCAGGTGCCGGTGATGCTGGTGCTGGCCCTCGGCGTCGCGTTCGCCATCGACAGCGCGCGGCTGCACTGGGCGCCGCTGTACCGGCTGAGCATCTTCCTGCCCTACGCGGTCCCCTCCGTCGTCGGCGCGCTGATGTGGGGGTTCCTCTACGGCACCCAGTTCGGCCTGCTCGGCCAGCTCGACCGCTGGTTCCACACCACGCTGCCCGACCCGCTCGGCAACACGCTGATCCTCCCGGCCATCGGCAACATCGTCACCTGGGAGTACGTCGGCTACAACATGCTGATCTTCTACTCGGCGCTGCGGGTGATCCCGAACGAGATCTACGAGGCGGCCGAGCTGGACAACGCCGGGGCCTGGCGGATCATCTGGCACATCAAGCTGCCGTCGCTGCGCCCGGCCATGCTGGTCGCCACGGTCTTCTCGGTCATCGGCAGCTTCCAGCTGTTCACCGAGCCGGCCGTGATCTTCCCCATCGCCAAGGACCAGATCGGCAGCGCCTACACGCCCAACTGGTACGCCTACAACCTGTCCTTCAACGGCCAGGAGTACAACTACTCAGCCACCATCGCGATCGTCATGGGGGTGCTGACGGTGATCGTCGCCTACCTCGTCCAGCGCATCGGCCGCCGCGGTCAGGAGGCCTGAGATGGCCGTGACCGAAGCCGCGAACGCCGCGAACGCCGCCCGTCCCGAGCGCGCCGCCCGCCCGGCGCGCCCCGCCCGCCGATCGCGCGGAGCGTGGAACCCGAACCGGCGGCGCAAGTCCCCGGCGCTCACGCTGGTGATGACGCTGGGCCTGATCTACTCGCTGCTGCCGCTGTTCTGGCTGCTGGTCAACGCCTCCAAGTCGGAGTCGAACCTGTTCAGCACGAACGGGCTGTGGTTCGGCGGGCACTTCTCGCTCTTCGAGAACGTCAAGCAGACCCTCACCTACGACAACGACGAGTTCCTGCACTGGTTCGGCAATACGCTGATCTACGTGGCCGCGGGGGCCGGCGGCGCCACCGTCCTGGCCACCCTCGGCGGCTACGGACTGGCGAAGTTCGACTTCCCGGGCAAGCGCGGCGTGCTCGCGGTGGTGCTCGGCGCCGTCGCGATCCCGGGCACCGTCCTGGTCGTGCCCACGTTCCTGATGTTCAGCAAGCTGGGTCTGGTCAACACCTACTGGTCGATCATCATCCCGTCGCTGATCAATCCGTTCGGGCTCTACCTGATGTGGATCTTCTCCCGGGACGCGATCCCCGCCGAGCTGCTCGAGGCCGCCCGGGTGGACGGCGCGCGGGAGTGGCGGATCTTCGGGTCCATCTCGCTGCGACTGCTGCGCCCCGGCATGATCACGGTGCTGCTGTTCGCCGTGGTTCAGACCTGGAACAACTACTTCCTGCCGCTGGTGATGCTCAACAAGCCGAACCTCTACCCGCTCACGGTCGGCCTCGACCAGTGGAACGCGCAGTCGCAGACGGCCGGCGGCATCCCCATCTTCAACCTCGTCCTCACCGGATCGCTGCTCATGATCCTGCCGATCATGGTCGTGTTCCTGGTGATGCAGCGCTACTGGCAGTCGGGCCTGACCGCCGGAAGCGTCAAGCAGTGACCGCACCACCCCGCACCGCCTCCCTCCGCACCGCAACCCTCACAAAGAAGTGAAAGGAACGTCATGACAGGCATATCCCGCTCAGCGCAGGCGTGGCGCCGCGGCGCAGCCGTCCTGGCCGCCGGCGCCCTCGCCACCGCCGGATTGACCGCGTGCTCCAGCAGTTCGACCTCCGGCGGGGCGAGCTCAACGAGCACCGCCGGCGCGAACGACATGGCCGCCGCGTTGCAGAAGAAGTCGACGCTGACGGTCTGGGCGTGGGCGCCGCAGGACAAGGACATCGCCGCGGCCTTCGAGAAGAAGTACCCGAACGTCACGGTGAACCTGGTCAACGCGGGCACCTCGACCACCGAGTACACCAAGCTGCAGAACGCGATCAAGGCCGGGTCCGGGGTGCCCGACGTGGCCCAGATCGAGTACTACGCGCTGCCGCAGTTCGCCCTGGCCGGCTCGATCCAGAGCCTCGACGGCTACGGCCTCGACAGCCTCAAGAGCGACTACCCGGCGGCCGTGTGGGACGCGATCGACATCAACGGCAGCCTGGACGCGACGCCGCAGGACACCGGCCCGATGGCCCTGTTCTACAACGAGAAGGTCTTCAAGCAGTACGGCCTGACCGTGCCGACCACCTGGGACGAGTACGTCGCGGACGGCGTCAAGCTGCACGCGGCCAACTCGAGCGAGTACATCACCGCGGACAGCGGCGACCCGGGCTTCACCACCAGCATGATCTGGCAGGCCGGCGGCAAGCCGTTCACGGCCACCGGCTCCACCAGCGTCACCATCAACACCCAGGACGCGGGCACCAAGAAGTACACGGCCGAGTGGGACCAGCTGGAGGAGAAGGGCCTGCTCTCCCAGATCGCCCCGTGGAGCAGCGCCTGGTTCACCGCCCTGGGCAACGGCGACATCGCCTCGCTGGTGACCGGCGCGTGGATGCCGGCGAACCTCGAGGGCTCGGCGGCCGCGGCCTCCGGTGACTGGCGGGTCGCGCCGATGCCGACCTACGACGGCGGCAGCCCGGCCTCGGCCGAGTCCGGCGGCTCCAGCGACGCGGTGATGAAGGGTTCGAGCAACGCCCTGGTGGCGGCGGCCTTCGTCCAGTTCATGGGCACCGACGCGGGCGAGCAGATCCTGGCGGACTCCGGCGGCTTCCCGGCGGAGAACTCCATCCTCAACTCCAGCGCCTTCCTGGACCAGGCCCCGGCCTACTTCGGCGGCCAGAAGATCAACCAGGTGCTCTCCCAGGCGGCCTCCTCGGTGCTCCCGGGCTGGAGCTACATGCCGTTCCAGGTCTATGCCAACAGCATCTACCCGGACTCGGTGGGCAAGGCGTACGCGAACAAGACGGACATCTACGCCGCGGTGAGCACGTGGTTCAAGGCGTCGGCGGCGTACGGGCAGCAGCAGGGCTTCACCGTCACGGTCCAATGACGGCCTAGCTTTTCCGTCCCCGGGCCGCCCCGCCCGGGTCTGCGGCCGGCCGAACCCCCGGCCGGCCGCATCGCGGCGCAGTCGACCTGCGCGAAGAGAGGAGACCCCGTATGCCCACCTCCGCGCTGCGGTTCGCCATCGGTGACGACGACTTCCTGCTCGACGGCGAGCCGTTCCGCATCCTCTCCGGTGCCCTGCACTACTTTCGCGTCCACCCGGACCAGTGGGCCGACCGGATCGTGAAGGCCAGGGAGATGGGCCTGAACACCATCGAGACCTACGTGGCCTGGAACGCGCACAGCCCGCGGCCCGACGCCTTCGAGACCGAGGGACGCCTTGACCTCGGCCGGTTCCTGGACACCGTGGCGGCGCACGGCATGTACGCGATCGTACGTCCCGGGCCGTACATCTGCGCGGAGTGGGACAACGGCGGCCTGCCGGCGTGGCTGTTCGAGCGTTCCGGCACCGGGATCCGGGACAGCGAGCCGACGTACCTCGCGGCGGTGGAGGACTACTACGGGCACCTCGCCCCGATCCTCGCCCCGCGCCAGATCGACCGCGGCGGCCCGATCATCCTGATGCAGGTGGAGAACGAGTACGGGGCGTACGGCCAGGACAAGGAGTACCTCAGGAAGCTGACGGAGCTGAACCGGCGGATCGGGATCACGGTTCCGCTGATCACGGTGGACCAGCCGATCGACGAGATGCTCGAGCTCGGCAGCCTGCCGGAGCTGCACAAGACCGGCTCCTTCGGCTCGCGGGTGGGCGAGCGCCTCGACATCCTGCGCCGGTACCAGCCGACCGGCCCGCTGATGTGCTCGGAGTTCTGGATCGGCTGGTTCGACAGCTGGGGCGGGCACCACCACACCACGAGCGCGGACGAGGCGGCGCGGAACCTGGAGGAGCTGCTGGCGCGCGGGGCGTCGGTCAACATCTACATGTTCCACGGCGGCACCAACTTCGGCTTCACCAACGGGGCCAACGACAAGGGCGTCTACGCTCCGATCGTCACCGGCTACGACTACGACGCGCCCCTGGACGAGGCCGGGAATCCGACCGACAAGTACTGGGCGCTGCGCGACGTGCTCGCGAAGTACGCCGGCCTCGACTCGGCCGGCGGCCCCGACGAGGCGCCGGGTCCGCGCCGGGCCGAGCCGCCCGCCGTCGGCTTCGACGCGACGGTCCCGCTCTGGCAGGTGCTCGACGTGCTCGGCACCCCGAGCGTCCACGAGCAGCCGCCGACCGCCGACGAGCTCGGGCACTACCGGGGTTTCATGCTCTACCGGACCGAGATCGCGTATCGGGGTGCGGCGATCCTGCGGTTCGAGGAGGTGCGCGACCGGGCCCAGGTCTTCCTGGACCGCGGCGCGGTGGGCGTGCTGGCGCGCGACCACCACGACCGGGTGCTCGCGCTGCCGGCCGGCGACGGGGCGAGCCGGGTGCTCGAGGTGCTGGTCGAGGACCAGGGCCGGGTCGACTACGGTCGGCGCATCGGCGAACCCAAGGGCCTGATCGGGCCCGCGACCCTGGGCGGCGCGCCCCTGGCCGGCTGGCGGGTCCAGCCGCTGGAGCTCGACGACATCGAGCCGGTCGCCGCGGCGCTGCGCGAGGCCGCCACCGGGCTCGAGGGCGAGGCGCCCGAGCTCGTCGTCGGACCGGCGTTCGCCCGCGCCGTGTTCGACCTCGAGGAGACGGCGGCCGATCTGTTCCTGGACACCTCGCAGTGGGGCAAGGGCGTCGCCTGGCTCAACGGGTTCTGTCTCGGCCGCTACTGGTCGCGCGGTCCGCAGCGCACGCTGTACGTCCCCGGACCGCTGCTGCGCGAGCAGGGCAACGAGCTGATCGTGCTGGAGCTGCACGCCGCGGCCGACGCGCAGGTGCGATTCACCACGAGCCTCAGCCTCGGACACACAGAAGTCTGATGGCCGTTTCGGCGCCGCGGGAGATCATCCGCGCGGTGAGGTGAACGGAACTCAATACCGAACACTGCTCAATGACTCAGGACCGGGCGAAAGCCCGGTCCGGTCGTCTTCCCGGGACGTAAACGTTCCCCACGCCGATGATTGCGCTCACATACCGGCCTATCAGAGCCCGTACTGCACGCTCCCGGCGCAAAACACGCATGTGGCGCGCCGGCGTCGGGCCCTGTCCGGCACCGGCCATCGGACATCAGCCACCTGAGACACCCGCCTGTACCCCGGTGCTCCCGGTGCTGATCTGCGCGGACCCGCTCCCGGTGAAGAGCGGGCATCGGTGCGACGGGTGAGCTAGCGAGGGTACTGACTCAAGGGGGTTGACTCACCGACGTAAGTACCGTTAGATCGTTAGCGTGCATCGTCGGATCACCCACTGACACCACTCATTGTTAACGTTCTAATCTCTCACTGCCGGAGTCGGTTTCCGAGACTCCGGTGCCCTGTCGCGCCACACGTTGCTGGAGGCTTTTCCGCACATGGCAGAGCAGACGTCAGAGGTCTTCATTCCGCCGCACCGGCTGGCCGGTTCGCGGACGGCATCGCCGCGCAACGCGCAGACCCGGATGATCGCCGCGGTGAACCCGCCCACTCCGGCCGGACCCGGCAGTCATATCAGGATCGTGAGCCCGGGCATGCCGACGCTCATGCACGTGCCGGAGCGGGGGGAGCGCGCCGAGGCGGCCCTGCGCGGCCTCGGCTTCGAGGTCAGCTACGGCAGACACGCCTTCGGGTTCTCGGCGGACGGGCTCGCCGCCGGCACGCCCGAGGAGCAGGCCGCGGACATCATGGAGGCGTTCGCGGACGCGTCGGTGGACGCCATCCTGGTCAGCGACGCCGGCGGGGGCAGCCTCAAGCTGCTGCCGCTGCTCGACCCGGCGGTGATCCAGGCCAATCCCAAACCGTTCGTCGGGTTCTGCGACACCGTCTTCCTGCACCAGTATCTCGCCGATCTGGGTGTCGCCTCCTATTCCGGCTGTTCCCTGATGTTCCATCTCGGCAACGTCCCCGCGCCTTTCCCGGAGACGACCGAATATCTGGCCCGGGCGCTGTCCGGGGTCGGCCCGCTGGTGTGCGGCCCCGTCGGGGACCGGGCCGAGCCGGTGGCGTCCTGGCACATCCCGGAGATCGAGGGCGCGCCGCGGGTGCGCGACCACGCCAGCGGCTGGCACTGGCTGCGCCCGGGCACCGGCACCGGGCCCCTGGTCGGCGGAGAGCTCTCCCTGCTGCCGGAACTGGTCAGGCGCTTCGGCATCCGGTTCGACTCGGCGCTGCTGTGGTGGGACGTGACCGAGGAGCAGGCCGCGCCGGTGGACGAGCTGTTCGACGCCCTGGCCCGGGAGACCGATCTGAGCCTGCTGGCCGGGATGGTCGTCGGCGCGAACCCGCGGGTGACGCCCGAGGAATGGGTGCGCCAGGTCGGGGCGGCGTTCGAGCGGCACGTTCCCGAAGCCGGCTATCCGGTGCTGGTGAACGCGGACATCTGTCACATGACACCTTCGTGGACCCTGCCGTACGCGGAGACGGCCGTCCTCGACTCCGAACGGGGACTGATCCTCCCGAGAACGGCGGTGGACCGATGAAATCCACGGAGATCGCGGCACTCTACGGCAGCGTCCTCGGCGCCGCCGACGTCGCCGAGGACGACGACTTCTTCGAGATCGGCGGCAGCTCCTTCAGCGCCCTGACGCTGATCGCGCAGCTGAACACCGCCGCGGGCAGCGTGGTGCTGCGGATGCGGGACGTGATCCGCGCCCGCACTCCGCGCGCGCTGGCCTACATCATGGAGACGAGGCTCGAGGGCGCGGAGCCGTCCGGCGGCCCGCGATGATCACGATCGCCGAGGAGATTCTTCGGCGAGCCGACGGGTACCTCGACGCGCCCGCCGTCGAGGGCAGCGCCCAGCTGACCTACCGCGAGCTCATCGCGCGCGGCGAGGCGCTGGCCGCCGTGCTGCGCCGCGAGACGCCGCCGGGCGCGCTGGTCGCGTCCGAGGCGGCCACCAGCCACTGCGGGCTGACCGCCGTGCTGGCGGCCGGCCTGGCCCGGCGGGCCCTGCTGCCGCTGGATCTCGGCTATCCGCCGGCGTACCGGGAGGGCGTGATCCGCGAGGCGCGGGCCGCGCTGGTGCTGCGCGAGGACGCGTCCGGCGAGCTCGTGGCCGAGGTGCCGCAGGTGCTCGAGGGCGTCGAACCGCGGGTGGGCCTGGCCGACACGGCGTACGTGATGTACACCTCCGGCTCCACCGGCAAGCCGAAGGGGGTGGTGATCTCGCAGGAGGCCCTGCACGGACGCATCGCCTCCCTCGCAAGCACGCCCGGGCTCGCGCGGCACGAGTCGATGCTCGGCATGTCAGCACTCTCTTTCGACGTCTCGCTGGCCGAACTGCTGGTGCCGCCGTTCGTCGGGGCCCGGCTCGTCTCGGCCCCGGCGGAGGCGCGCCGCGACCCGAACCTGTTCGAAGAGGTACTCGACCGGTACCACCCGGACGTGCTGCAGGCCACGCCCAGCTACTGGCGGCTCGCGCTGGCCATGGGCTGGGAGGGCGCGCCGCAGTGCCGCATCTGGTCGGTGGGCGAGGCGATGAACACCACGCTCGCCGCCGAGCTCGTACCGCTGTGCCGGGAGCTGTGGAACCTGTACGGGCCGACCGAGGCCACGATCTACGCCACGATCGCGCACGTGCGCTCGCCGGAACGGATCGTACTGGGCGACTCGCTGCCCGGCACCGCGGTCTGCCTGGCCGGCCACGGCGCCGGGCCTTCGCGAACCGCGTACTCCGACGCGCCGGCGGACCCGGACGGCGCGGCTGACCCGGAAGGCACGGCGGACGCGGATGGCGCGGACCCGAAGGCCGAGCCACAGGGAGAGATCCTGATCTACGGCGCGGGCCTGGCCGACGGGTACCTCGACCGCGAGGAGCTGACCCGCGAGCGCTTCACCGTCATGGACACGCCGCACGGACCGCGCAGGTGCTACCGCACCGGGGATCTGGGCCGGCTCGCCTCGGACGGAGAGCTCGAGTTCCTCGGGCGGCTCGACGACCAGCTCAAGTTCCGGGGATACCGGGTGGAGCTCGGGCACATCGAAGCGGTCTTCGAAGACCACCCCTCGGTCCGCGCGGCCGCGGCCCTGGCGCTGGCCCCGGAGGACCCCGCACGGACCCAGCTTGCCGTCATGGTGGCGGCCGAGGAGGCCGCGACCGTACGGGATCTGCGCCGGTGGGCGATGGAGCGGCTCCCGCGGGCCATGGTGCCCGAGCGCATCGCCGTCGTCCCGGCCCTGCCGCGCACCCCCGCCGGGAAGGCCGACCGGGTCTCGATCCGCGCCACGTTCGCCGCCGCGGACCCACGCTGAGCGCGGCGGCACCGATGCACGAGGAGGTCGCATCAGATGGTTGACGAAGCGGACTGGGGGCGGTACGGCGCGTACGCCCGCAGCATGACCTGCCGCCCGGGGGAGGAGCTCGAGTTCCAGCTCGTCCCCGGCCCCGACGGCCTGCCGGACGGGCGCACGGTGGAGATCTTCCACCTGAACGCGGGGCAGAGCCTGCTCACCCTGGAGGCGCCGGCGGACGTGCTGCGCCTGGCCGTGCCCGAGGACTGGCCGACCGGCTTCTACCGCGCCGACTTCAGCCCGGGCGGGGGCTGCGTCTGGTTCGCGATCCGGCCGGCCGCGTCCGCGCCGCGCGCGAAGATCCTGTTCTCCATCGCCTTCACCACCTTCGAGGCCTACAACCAGCGCGGCGTGCCCGGGCAGGGCCTCTACTTCAGCGAGCAGCCCGACCGCGCGCACCGGATCAGCTTCGACCGGCCCGGCGCCCGTCCGTCCACCCGCGAGTGGGACGAGACGCTGATGCGCTGGCTGCACCGCACCGGCTGGGAGGTCGACTTCTGCTCGAACATCGACATCCACTACCACCCGGAGATCCTCGAGGGCTACCGCATGCTCGTCTGCGCCGGCCACGACGAGTACTGGACCTGGGAGATGCGCGACGCGATCGAGGGTTTCGTGGACCGCGGCGGCAACCTCGGCATCTTCGGCGGCAACACCTGCTGGTGGCAGGTCCGGCTGGAGGACGAGGGCCGCACCATGGTCTGCTACCGCGATCCGGTGCTCGACCCGATGGCCGCGATCGATCCGCGCCGGGCCACCACACACTGGTCCGCCGAGCTGATCAACCGCCCGGAGAACACGCTGACCGGACTCAGCTTCCGGCGCGGCGGCGGCTGCTGGATGGACTTCGACGACTTCGCCGAGGAGACCTACGAGGCCGTGTTCGCCGATCACTGGGTCTTCGCCGGCACCGGGCTGAGCGACGGTGAGCGTTTCGCCAAGGGGGCCATCGGCTACGAGGTGGACGGGGTCGATCTCGTCGTCGAGGACGGAGTCGCGCGAGCCACCGGCCGCGACGGCACACCCGGGTCCTTCGTGATCCTGGCCAAGGCGGAACTCGAGCACTGGCGAAAGTTCGGCCAGCAGGGCAGGGCCGTGATGGGCGTCTTCGAGCGCGGCGCGGGCAGCGTCTTCAATGCCGGCACGATCGCCTGGGGCGACGCCCTGGACAAGGGTGATCCCGTACTCGCCCGGGTGACCGGCAACGTGCTCGAGCGCTTCACCGCAGAGCCCGACGTCACCCGCTGGAGCGTGCTCGGCCGCGCGCCGCACCTGCGCTGCATGGTGGTCAGCGGAACCCGGCTCTACGGCGTGGACGAGTCCGGCCGGCTGCTCGGCCGCGAACTGAGCCGACAGAACCTCCGGTGGACCGACCTCGGCCCGGCGCCGCAGGACGCGGTGGCGATCGCGGCTCCGCAGGAGGCCCTGGACGGCCAGTGGCAGGGGCTTTACGTGCTCACGGAAGGCGGCGCGATCCACTTCCGGTTCGCCACCGCGGACCCGGCCGACTGGACCGAACTCGTCGGCGCCCCCTCCGGACTGCGCAACCTGGCCGCCTGCTACGCCGGGCTGTTCGCCGAGGGCGGCGACACGCTCTACTACCTCGCCTTCGCGGACTTCGGCGACGGCAAGGATCCCGAGTGGAAGCCCCTGGGCCCGGCCCCGGCGCTCGTCTCGCTCACGGCCATGACCGGACGCCTGTTCGCGATCGACGAGGAAGGCAGGGTGCTGAGCCGCCTGCCGAGCGTCGGCGCCGCGGGCTGGACCGACCACGGCGTCGGCGGCGGCAGCACGGTACTGGCCGCAGGAAGCGGCCAACTGCTCGGCGTCACCGAGGACGGGACGCTGGTGAGCCGTTCGGCCTTCGGCCCCGGCATCGCGGTGGCCGTGCGTCCGGACGCGGGAGAGGTCTGATACCGGTGGCGGAACTGCTCGATGAGGCCTTCCTGGCGCGGGCCCGGGCCACGCCGGAGGCGATCGCACTGTCCTGGCCCGGCGGCAGCATGGCCTACGGGGCGCTGGAACAGGCCACTGCGAAACTGGCCGGGCGACTCAGGGCCGCCGGAGTCGGCCCCGAGACCGTGGTGGGCCTGTCCGCCGCGCGCGGGCCCGGGCTCATCCTCGGCATGGTCGCGATCCTCAGGTCCGGCGGTGCGTGGCTGCCGCTCGATCCCGAGTACCCCGCCGACCGGCTGGCGTACATGATCGCCGACTCGGGCCTGTCCGTCCTGCTGGCCGATGCCACGCTGAGCGCGCCGGTCCCGGCCTCGGCGCTCAGGATCGACCTGGACGCGGCACTGAGCGAGCCCGACGACGTGCCCGACGACGTGCTCGACGGCCCGCTGCCGGCCGCGCAGCCCGGGGATCTCGCCTACCTCATCTACACCTCGGGCACGACCGGGCGGCCCAAGGGCGTACTGGTCGAGCACGGCGGCGTGGCCAACTCGGTGCGTGCGATGCGGCTCGCGTGGGGCATCACCGAGCAGGACCGCGTCATCCAGTTCTCCTCGGCCAGCTTCGACGCCTCGGTCTGCGAGATCTGGACGGCGCTGACCGCCGGGGCCACCCTCGTCCTGCGCGACCGGCTGTCCCTGCTGCCCGGACCTGGACTCGTCGACGTCCTGCGGCAGGAGCAGGTGAGCGTCGCGGTCGTGCCGCCCTCGGTCATGGCTGCGCTCCCCGAGGACACACAGCTGCCTGATCTACGCACTCTGGTTCTGCAAGGCGAGGCGCTGACGGCGCAGATCGCCGCGCGTTGGGGTGCGGGTCGGACGCTGTTCAACGGTTACGGCCCGACCGAGGCGTCCATCTGCGCGTCCTCCGCGAGAATCGAGCCCGGACTTCCGGTCACCATCGGGCGGCCGATCGACGGGGCCGCGCTCCGCGTCGTGGACACCGAACTCGCGCCTGTCCCCGCCGGAACGGTCGGTGAGTTGCTGATCGGGGGCGCGGGGGTGGCACGCGGCTACCACAACGTGCCGGCCCTGACGGCTGAGCGGTTCGTCGTGCTCGAAGACGGAGAGCGCGTCTACCGCACCGGCGACATGGCCCGGGAACTGCCCGACGGCACGTACGAGTTCGTGGGCCGCCACGACGGCCAGGTGAAGCTGCGCGGCATCAGGATCGAGGTGGAGGAGATCGCCGCGGTGCTGCGGTCCCATCCACGGGTGCGCGACGCGGCGGTGGTCCTCCGGCAGGAGCGCCTGGTCGGCTACGCCGTGACGGCGGCGAGCGCGGCCGAGCTGCTCGGGTGGTGCGCCGAACGCCTGCCCAACCAGCTCGTACCCTCGGCGATCGTTCCGATCGAGGCCTTCCCGTTGAGCCCCAACGGAAAGCTGGACCGGGACGCGCTGCCCGAGCCGGACCGCGTCCACGCCGGGCTCGCCGCGGCCGGCACGGCGGCACGCACCGATGCCGAGGCAGCCGTCATCGAGATCGTGCGCGAACTGCTCGGCGCGATCCCGGTCGGGGTCGAGGACGACTTCTTCGCGCTCGGCGGACACTCGCTGTCGGTGGGCCGGCTGGCCGCGCGTCTGCGCACACGGCTCGGGGCGGACGTGCCCCTCGCCAAGCTGTATGCGGACTCGACGATCGCGGCCATCGCCGCGTCCGCCGAGGCCGCGGCAGCCGAGGCGGGCTCGGCCGGGGACGCCCCGAACACCCCGCCCGTGCCGCCCCCGGTGGCCGTCGCGGACCGCGCGGCGCCCCTGCCGCTGACCTTTCCGCAGGACCGCGTCTGGTACCTCGACCAGCTGTGGCCGGGCAATTCCGCGTACCACGCCAACGCGTCGCTGAAGCTGCGCGGAGCCCTGGACGTGAACGCGCTCGAACGCGCGCTGTCCGAGATCGTGCGCCGCCACGAGGTGTTCCGCAGCCGGTTCACGGAAGTCGACGGCAGGCCGGTGCAGGTGCCGGTGGACGCGATGCCGATCGAGCTCCCGGTGATCGACCTGACCGACTTCGACCCGGCCGAGCAGCACGCGCGGTCGCGTGCCGTCATCGAGCGGGAGCTGCGTCGGCCCTTCCGGCTGGACGAGCCTCCGCTGGCCCGCTGGACCCTGATCCGCCGCGGCCCGCAGGAACACGAACTCGTCCATATCGAGCACCACCTCGTCCACGACGGCTGGTCCTTCGCCGTGTTCGTCGAGGAACTGGCCGCGCTCTATCCGGCCTACGCCTCCGGGTCCGAGCCCTCGCTCCCGCCGGTGACCCTCCAGATCGGCGACGTGGCGGCGTGGCAGCGGGAATGGCTGCAGGGCCCGGTGCTCGACCGCTACCTCGACCACTGGACGACGGCGATGCACGCCGCGCCGCTGCTGCAACTGCCGCTGGAAGAGCCGAGACCCCCGGAGTTCAGCTTCGAGGGCGCCGCGTTGAAATTCGCGCTGCCCGCCGCGGAATGCGCGGCGATCAGGGCCGGCGCGCGAGCGCACAAGGCGACGCTGTTCAGCGTGATGCTGGCGGGCTTCGCCGCGCTGGTGTCCCGCTACGCGGACCAGGACGACTTCGTCGTCGGCACCACCGCCGCCAACCGCCGCGACCAGGAGGCCGAGCGGGTCGTCGGCATGCTCGTCAACACCCTGCCGCTGCGGATCGACCTGACCGGGGACCCGGCGTTCGGCGAGCTGGTCGAGCGGGTCCAGGCGGTCGTGGCCGACGGTCTCGCCTGGCAGGACATCCCGCTCCAGTACCTCATCAAAGAGCTGATGCTGGAGCGGGACCTGTCCTACAACCCGCTGTTCTCCACGATGTTCAGCTTCCACGACTCGGCCGTGCCCGACCTGGAGTTCGGCGGCCTGACCGGCGAATTCGAGATCCAGCACAACGGCTCGGCCAAGGCGGACCTCAACATCGTGGTGATGCCGCGCGCCGAGCAGCGGCTCGGACGGCCTCGGCGCGAGGAGGACCAGGACATCAAGGTCGTCTGGGAGTACGCGACCGACCTGTTCACGGCCGAGAGCATGGGCCGCATGGCGGCGGCCTACCGCGAGTTGCTGCTCGCCGGTCTGGCCCAGCCGACGCTGCCCCTCTCGCATCTGCCCATCGGCGCCACCGGCGCCATCGGTGCCGTCGCGGCCGAACCCGAGTCCGAACACGCTTCCGTGCCCACGCTCGCAGACCAGTTCGCCGAACAGGTCCGCCGCGTCCCCGACCACGCCGCGATCATCGCCGACCACACGATGACCTACCAGGAACTCGACGAGGCCGCGCGAGCCCTGGTCGAGCGCGTCCAACGCGGAGAGACGACGCTCAAGGCAATTCGAGCCGCGATCCCCGACCGCGGCTGCGCCCTGTTCGTAGCCGAACTCGCCGCCACACAGATCGATGCCACACCACATCGAGAACTGGCCGCGATCTGCACCGAGCTCAAGCGCCGCGAGTTCGCCTCGGGCGCGGTGGCTCAGCTCGCGCCGCCCCAAAGCCCGTTATTCGCACTCGAACTCTGGTCGGCCTTGACCTCGGGCAGCCCCCTGCACGTGATCGAGGCTCACCTCAAGGACCCCGCCGCAACGTCCCACCGTCTTCGCACCCACGAGATCGCCCACGTGATCCTCCCGTCCCGGTTGGCCGACGCACTCGCCGCCGCACTCGCGGCTGGCGGATCCGAGGCGTTGGCCGCCACGCAGACCGCCCTGATCGTCGGCCCGCACCCGACGCCGAGGACCGTGGCGGTCCTCCAAGACGCGTGCGCACGCGTCCTGGTCGGCTTCGGCACCGACTCGGTGCCGCTGCTGGTATGCGACGAGCCCGAGCGGGTGAAGCCGGGCACGCTTCAACTCCGCGGCGGCCATCCGATCCCCGGCCTCGCCGTCGAGGTACGCGACCGAGCCGGCCGCCCGCAACCGCCCGGCGTCCCCGGCCTGCTGCACGCCGCCAACGGCTCCGAGCACGGTGACGAGACCTGGCGGGCCCTACGACGCTCGGACGGCACGATCCAGATCCTCGGCGCCGGAGCCCGATGGCCGGAGGTCAACGGCTTCCGCGTGAGCCCGCATCAGCTCGCGGCAGCGCTGGCCGAGTATCCGCCCGTCGCCCGCGCCCAGGCCCGCTTCCTCGACGGCGTCGTCCTGGCGCAGGTCGTGCTGCGCGAGGGAGCGGAGCTGGGTGATCCAATGCGCCTGCGGATGTTCCTGGCCGACCGCCTCCCCATGTACCAGATGCCTGACGTCGCCAACATATCCGTGGTCGAAGACCTGCCGCCGGACGAGGAGTGAGACCGTGAACCCCAGTCCTGAATTCCTCACCCGCGTCGCACCGCTGTCCGTGCCCGGCAGCGGCACGGAGCGCGTCGCCCCCATGCTCTACCACCTGGTGCACTTCGCGCGTCCGGCCCGCGTGCTCGAGATCGGCATGGGATACACCACCCCGTTCCTCGCGCAGGCGCTGCGGGAGCTGGGCGAGGCGGTGGAGTCCGAGTCCGAGGCGCTCGCCGCCAAGAGCGCGCGCTACGAGCAGGACGAGCGAGCCCTGGACGTGGCCTGGCTCGAGCAGCCGCCGGCCCTGGCCTCACCCGAGTTCTATCTCGAGCCCTACAAGCCCGAGATGGTCGCCGTGGACGACCTCAGCTCCGGGAAGTCCTCGGCCCGGTATGTGGACTCCGCGCTCCAGGATCTGGGACTAGCCGATTTGGTCAGCACCGTCGACTGCAAGCTGGCCGACCTGCCGGAGAGCACCGATCCCGCCTTCACGACGCCGTTCGACCTGGTGTGGCTCGACGCCTGGGACTGCCTGACGTTCTTCGAAGAGTGCTGGCACCTCGTCTCGCCCGACGGCGGGCTGCTGGTCATGCACTACCTGCTGACCTATCCCGAGGGCGCGGCCATCCTCGAGTACCTCAAGTCCTGCCAGCGCACCCAGCCGGGCTCCTTCGAGCTGGTCAGCATCCTGGAACCGCACAAGCTCGCGCAGAACAGCATCACTGTCCTGCGACGCACAGACGGCTACGCCGACGCGAACCACGCGCCGGGCGGAGCGGTCCGCTTCTCCCCGGAACTCCACGAAGCGGCGAGGAACCACGCGCACAGCCGAACCCACCGGCACTGACTCCCACGACGAGATCGGACTGGCTCGAGAAATGACGGATACGAAGGGCGTGCAGGCGGCGGACGCCCAGACCGCCGAACGCAAGAAGCCCGGATCGCTGCTGCGGCACCGCGACTTCCTGCTGCTGTGGACCGGCCAGACGGTCAGCGAGGCGGGCACCGCGGTCTCCACCGTGGCGCTGCCGCTGGTCGCCGTCACCGTGCTGAAGGCCTCCGCGTTCCAGGTCGCGATGCTGACCTTCCTGGCCTCACTCGCGTTCCTGCTCGTCTCACTGCCCGCGGGCGTCGTCGTCGACCGGGTGCGCAGGCACAGCCTGATGATGTGGTGCGACGTGGCCCGCACGGTGCTGGTCCTGTCGATCCCGCTCACCGCCGTGCTCTGGCACGTGACGCTGTGGCTGCTGTACGTGGTGGCCGGCCTGGTGGGACTGCTGACGGTGTTCTTCGACGTCGCGTACCAGAGCTACACCCCGACACTGGTCGGACCGCAGCAGATCCAGGACGCCAACGCCAAGATCGGCATGTCCCGCGAGGTGTCCCGGCTGGCCGGCCCAGCCGTCGCCGGTGCCCTGGTGGACCTGATCGGCGCGGCCCGGGCCCTGTTCATCGACGCCGGCTCCTTCGCGGTCAGCGCCCTCTCGCTGTTCCTGATCCGCACCCCGGAGCCGGCCGTGACCGGCGGCGCCGCCCGGGTGCCGTTCCGCACCGCGATGAACGAGGGCCTCGGCTTCGTACTCAAGCACCCGGTGCTGCGGATGATCGTGGCGAGCACGGGCACGTACAACTTCTTCAACCAGGCGGGCGCCGCGGTCTACGTACTGTTCCTGGTGCGCAACCTGCACGCCTCGGCGGCCGCGGTCGGCCTCGTCTTCGCCGCCGGCGCGGTCGGCGGCGTCATCGGCGGGTCGCTCTCCCCGAGGATGGCCAGGAAGTTCGGCTCGGCCCGGATCATCTGGCTCGCCCAGCTGCTCCCGGCGCCGCTCTACCTGCTGATGCCGCTCGCGCCGGCCGGAACCCTGGGCGTGGTCCTGTTCGCCATCGGCTACGCGGCGGACGGATTCATGGTGCTGGTCTACAACACCGCGCAGCTGACCTACCGGCAGCGCGAGTGCCCGCCCGAGCTGCTCGGACGGATGAACGCCAGCGTCCGCTGGATCGTCTGGGGCACCATCCCGCTCGGCGCGCTGCTCGGCGGCGGGCTCGCGACCTGGGCCGGAGTGCGCACGACGGTCTGGGTCTCCACGATCGGCGGAATCCTCGCGGTGATCTGGCTGCTGGCCTCGCCGCTGCGCACCATGCGCGACATCCCCGAGCTGCCCGCGGACTGACGGACTGACGGACCGATCGATCCGCGTCCGAACCGTAGGACCCGAGCAAGAGCAAGAGCTGTAGCTAGAGCGCAGGACAGGAGCGGCAGATGGACTTCTCTCTCTTCTACTTCGCCGACGACGCGGAGAGCGAGGACGCGACCGCCGACGCCTACCGCCTGATGCTCGACGGAGCCCGCTTCGCCGACCAGCACGGCTTCACCGCGGTCTGGACGCCCGAGCGCCACTTCCACCAGTTCGGCGGCCTCTACCCCAACCCCTCGGTCACCGCGGCAGCCATCGCCGCGGTGACCGAGCGGGTGCACATCAGAGCAGGGAGCGTAGTGGCCCCGCTCCACCACCCGATCCGCATCGCCGAAGAGTGGTCCGTAGTGGACCGCCTCTCAGCCGGCCGCGCAGGAATCTCCTTCGCCCCCGGCTGGCACGCCACCGACTTCGCCCTACGCCCCGAGTCCTACGACGAGCGGAGAAAAGTGATGTTCGAGACCCTCGACCAGGTCCGAGACCTGTGGCGGGGCAAGCCGATCCAGGTACGCGACGGCGCCGGAGAACCGCGCGAAGTACGTTCCTTCCCACGACCAGTCCAGCCAGAACTCCCCGTCTGGATCACCAGCTCCGGCAACCCCGAGACCTTCGTCAACGCAGGCCGTGCAGGCGCCGGACTCCTCACCCACCTGCTAGGCCAAGACCCCGACGATCTCGCCAAGAAGATCACCGCCTACCGCACAGCCTCCGCCGCCGAAGGCTTCGGCAACGGCCACGTAGTCCTGATGGTCCACACCTTCCTAGCCGAACAAGAGCAGACCGCCCGCGAACAGGTCCGCGAACCCCTAATGGCCTACCTACGCAGCTCCTTCGACCTCTTAGCGGCCTCATCAAAGGTCCGCGGCGTCCAAGTAGACGCCGCCGCCCTAGAGCCCGACGAGATCGAGTTCTTCCTCGAGCGCTCCTTCGACCGCTACTACGCAGACGGCGGCCTCCTCGGCACCCCAGGCCAAGCCGCAGCCAACCTCGACCGCTTCGCCCGCCTAGGCGTCGACGAGATCGCCTGCCTGATCGACTTCGGCATCCCCTACGACCAGGCGATGCACAGCCTCCACCTCCTCGACGGCCTCCGCGCGCGATTCCAGGGCTGAGGTCTGTCCTGCGTGACGCAGCCCCCTGGCGCAGTCCCCGTGCGTCAGAGTGCGCTGGGCGGCGTGGATCGCGGGCGCCTTCTAGGCTCTGTGCCCGCC
>NZ_JAGSOG010000130.1 GCF_018139695.1 Actinospica durhamensis
GCACGGGGGCGGATCCCTTCGGCGGGGCGGGTGGTGAGGCTTCGGTGTTCATCACCATGAACATTGTGCAGTAATCTGAATACCGGCACCCTAGAACGGGAAAGATCGACCGTCAAGGGAACGCCGCGGACCACGCCGGGACCCCGTCCTCATTCCGTATTCTGAACACTGGTCGCACTTGTGAACAGATCGGGGCCCTGGCACGATGGCCTCGATGCGCGCGGGTGAAGGCCCGCGCCCGGCGGAAAGGGACCTCATGGCCTCCGAATCCCAGGCTCGCCAGGCTCCCGCCGCCCGGGCCTCCGACGCCGCGGCCCCGGCCGCGGTGAAGTCGGCCGACCGGACCGTGGAGCTGCTGGAACTGCTCTCGCGCACCGGGGAGCCGCTGACGCTCAGCGAGATCCAGCGCGAGCTGTCCTACCCGAAGTCGAGCCTGTTCGTCCTGCTGCGCACGCTGGTCGCGCGCGGCTGGGTGGAGACGGACCGGCGCGGCACCGGCTACTCCATCGGCGTTCGGGCCCTGCTGGTCGGTACCTCCTACCTCGACCGCGACCCGGTGATCCGGGCGGCCACCCGCGTGCTCGAGGAGCTGCGCGCCGAGGTCAACGAGACCGTGCACCTCGCCCGGCTCGACGGGGCCGACGTCGTCTACCTCGCCAGCCGGGAGTCCGCGCACCAGCTGCGCCTGACCTCCCGGGTCGGGCGGCGGCTGCCCGCGCACGCCACCTCGCTCGGCAAGGCGCTGCTGGCCGAGCGCACCGACGCGCAGGTCGACGACCTGCTGCCGGAGCAGCTCCTCGCCCTCACCCCGCGCACGCTGACCAGCCGCAAGGACCTGTTCGCCGACCTCGCAGAGACGCGCGAGCGGGGGTACGCGGTCGAGCGCGGGGAGAACACCGCCGGACTCGGCTGCTTCGCCGTGGCGCTCGACTCCAAGAGCCCGGCCACCGACGCCATCAGCTGCTCGGTGCCCTCGGTGCGGCTCGACGACGGCGAGCACGCGGCCCTGGTGCTTGAGTCGATCGTGCGGCACGCCAAGGAACTGAGCGCGATCCTGCGCACCGGCTGAGCCGACTCGGAAGGAGAACCCTTGTCCACCATCCTGATCACCGGCGCGGCCGGCGGCGTGGGGACGCTGCTGCGCCCCCGGCTCGCCCGGCCCGGGCGCACCCTGCGGCTGCTCGACCTGGCCGAGCTCACCCCGGAGGCGGGGGAGGAGGCGGTGCGCGCCTCGGTCACCGACCTCGACGCCATGACCGAGGCCTGCCGCGGCGTGGAGGCGGTCGTGCACCTCGGCGGCCAGGCCACCGAGGCGCCCTGGGAGCGCATCCTCGAGGTCAACATCAACGGCACCTACACCGTCTTCGAGGCCGCCCGCCGCGCCGGGGTGCCGCGGGTCGTGTTCGCCTCCTCGAACCACGCCGTCGGCTTCCACACTCCGGCCGACTACCCGCTGCCGGAACACGTCACGCCTCTGCCGGACACCTACTACGGCGTCAGCAAGGTCGCCGGCGAAGGGCTCGGCGCGCTCTACGCCCACCGCTACGGCATGGACGTGATCTGCGTCCGGATACTCAGCTGCTTCCCCGAGCCGACCAACCTGCGCGCCCTGTCCACCTGGCTCTCGCCGGACGACGCGGGCCGGCTGTTCGAGGCCTGTCTCACCGTGCCGGATCCGGGTCTGCGCATCGTCTACGGCGTCTCCGCGAACACCCGCGGCAACTGGGTCTCGCTCGAGGGCGCGCGGGCGCTGGGCTACGAGCCGCTCGACGACGCCGAGGCCTACGCCGAGAAGCTCACCGCCGAACTCGGCCCGCTCGACCCGCAGGACCCCGTGTTCGCCCATCTCGGCGGTCCCTTCACCCTTCCCTCCCTCGACGCTGAGAATCTGTGAGGCACCCATGACCGTCGCGGACGAGATCATCCAGGGCTACGACCCGCGCACCGGCCGGCCGGCCGGCGAGCCGGTGCCGGCCACCGCACCCGCCGCCGTGGACCGGGCCGTCACCTTCGCCCACGCCGCCTTCGCGCAGTGGACCCGGTTCGACCGGGCCGCCGCCCTCGCGGCCGTCGCCGACGCGCTCGACGCGCACACCGACGAACTGGTCGCGCTGGCCGACCGGGAGACCGCGCTCGGCTCGGCCCGGCTGACCGGCGAGGTGGCCCGCACCACCGGGCAGCTGCGGCTGTTCGCCGGGGTGCTGGGCAACGGCGGGTATCAGGACACGGTGGTCGAGCCCGCCGACGGGGCGCGGCCCGACCTGCGCCGGATCAACCGGCCCATCGGTCCGGTCGCCGTGTTCGCCGCCTCCAACTTCCCCTTCGCCTTCTCGGTGGCGGGCGGCGACACCGCCTCGGCGCTCGCGGCCGGCTGCCCGGTGATCGTCAAGGCGCACGAGGCGCACCCGCACACCTCGCTGCGCACGGCCGAACTGGTCAAGCAGGCCCTTGCCGGGGCCGGGGCGCCGGAAGGCGTGTTCGAACTCGTCTTCGGCTTCGCGGCCGGGGTGCGGCTGGTGCAGCACCCGGGCATCGCCGGGGTCGGATTCACCGGCTCCACCCGGGGCGGGCTCGCACTGGCCAAGCTGTGCGCCGAGCGGCCGAACCCGATCCCGTTCTACGGCGAGCTCGGCTCGGTCAACCCGGTCGTGGTGCTGCCCGGCGCGGCCGCCGCCCGCCGGGACGAGATCGCCGCCGGGTACGCCGGATCGCTCACCCTCGGCTCCGGCCAGTTCTGCACCAACCCCGGGATCATCTTCGTGCCCGAGGACCCGGCCCTGCTCGACGCGGTGGCCGCGGCGGTCTCCGGCACGGTCGGCGCGCCGATGCTGGCCGAGCGCATCCACTCCGGCCTGGTGGCCGGGGCCGAGCAGCTCGCGACCGTGCCGGGCGTGCGGCTGCTGGCCGAGGGCAAGCCGGGCGAGGGCCCGTGGGCGCCCACGCCCGCGGTGTACGCGGTGAGCGCGGAGGACTTCCGCGAGCACGCGCAGGCGCTGCGCGAGGAGCACTTCGGCCCGGTCGGACTCGTCGTGACCTACCAGCGCGGTGCCGGGCTCGAGCCGTACCACCTGCTGCAGCTCGGCAGTCTGGGCGAGGGACACCTGACCGCGACGATCCACCTCGACACCGCCGACGAGGACGATGTGGCGGGGGCCCGCGAGCTGCTGCCCGAACTCGAGCGGGTGGCCGGACGGATCGTGTTCAACGGCTGGCCAACCGGCGTCGCGGTCACGCACGCGCAGCACCACGGCGGCCCGTTCCCGGCCACCACCGCGCCTGCGCACACCTCGGTGGGCGCCGCGGCGATCCGGCGCTGGCTGGTGCCGGTGGTCTACCAGGACGCTCCGGCGGCGCTGCTGCCGGCGGCCCTGGCGTAGCAATCGCAGACACGCGCACGGGTCGGGGACGGGGTGCGATCACCCCGTCCCCGACCCGGCGTCAGAAGTGTCGGAGCGCGCCGGATCGCGGGCGGCGCGGAGCCCGTCGGCCGGTCAGATCCCGAGCGGTGCCGACCTGAGCCGGGTGAGCGCGGACTCGTCTCCGCTCAGCTCCACCCGCGCGGCGTCCTTGCGCCCGAAGCAGAACAGCACCAGTTCCCCGGCCGTGCCGGAGACGGTGACCATCAGCGGCGTGGCCGGCTTGGCCACCACCGTCTGCTGGTTCGGCGTGCGCACCAGCGTCACGCCCACCGGGACCCGACGGAACATCAGCTTCACGCTCGAGCGCAGCCGCCGCCACAGCTCGTCGTCGTGATCCTGCTCGAACTTGCGCGGCTCCCACTCCGGGGCGGCCCGGCGCACGTCCTCGTGGTGCACGAAGAACTCCAGCGTGTTCGCCGCCTCGTCCACCGCGCCGACCCGGGTCGGAGACCAGGCCGGGGGTCCGGAGCGGAAGCGCTCGACCAGGCTCGGATACGGCACCCGGTCCTTGCTGCGGTCCTGGACCCGCCGGGTCCAACCGGCCAGCGGCTTGGCCAGGATCCCGGCCGCGGCGTCCGGCCTGCCCTCGCGCAGAACCAGGTGCGCCACCAGATCGTCGGTGTGCCAGCCCGTGCACAGGGTTGGGGCGTCCGGCCCGATCGTGGCCAGAGTCTCGGCCAAGGCCTGCCGTTCCCGCGCTGCGAATCCGGTCATGCGCACAGCGTATCGACTGCTGACCGTCTGAGCCATCACGCGATAACGTAAGGATCGCAAGGGGGGAATTCCCCTATACGCGGGTGACGTTGGCCGATAGGGTCGGGCGGCCGCCTGCCACCGGCCGGCCGTGCCGCGCGCCGTGGCACCTGCACCCATCCATACGCGGAGCGATCCGCGCCCGTCACGAGGGGGACCCGCCATGCCGCGCCCGTATCCCGTCCACGCGTCCCCGACCCGCCGCGGGTTGTGGGTGCTCGGACTGGCGGTGCGCACGGAGAAGCGGGTGTTTGCCGGGGCGCTGCTGGGCAGCGCGCTCTACGGCAGCATGACCGTCGGCGCGGCCTGGGCCGTGGGCTGGGCCACCAACCACGTCGTGCTCCCGGCCTTCGACACGCACCACACCTCCGCCGGCACGCTCGCGGCCGGCGGGCTGCTGATCGTGGCGGTGGCCGTGGCCAAGGTGCTCGGCATCTTCGGCCGCCGGCTGCTCGCGGGCGTCCTGCAGTTCCGGATGCAGGCGCGCTTCCGGCGGGAGGTGACCGCCGCCTACCTCCGGCTGCCGCTGAGCTGGCATCAGCAGCGGCCCACCGGGCGGCTGCTGTCGAACGCGAACTCGGACGTGGAGATGTCCTTCATGCCGGTCGCGCCGATGCCCATGTCCCTGGGCGTGATCGTGATGCTGATCATGGCCGTGGTCGACATGTTCCTGACCAACTCGGTGCTCGCGCTGGTCGGCGTGCTGCTCTTCCCCGCCGTCATCGCCACCAACACCGTCTACGTCCGCTACTCCGGACCCCGCTTCGCCCGCGCCCAGGAGCTGCGCGCGCACGTGGCCGAGGTCGCGCACGAGTCCTTCGACGGCGCGCTCGTGGTCAAGACGCTCGGGCGCGAGGCCGCGGAGACCGAGCGCTTCGCCGTGCGCACCCGGGAGCTGCGCGATGCCAACGTCGCGGCCGGACGGGCCCGGAGCATGTTCACCCCGGCGCTCGAGGCGCTGCCGAACCTCGGCGTGCTGGCCGTGCTGCTCTTCGGCACCCAGCAGGTCGCCGCGGGGCACGCCAGGCCCGGCGACGTGGTCAACATCGCGTACCTGATCACCCTGCTGGCCTTCCCGATCCAGGCCATCGGCTGGGTCCTGGGCGACCTGCCCCGGGCCGTGGTGGGCTACGAGCGGGTGGCCGCGGTGCTGGCCGCCGAGGACCACACCGACTACGGCGCCGTCCGCGCCGAGCGGCACCGGCAGGGCGCGGCCGCGCTCGAGTTCGACCGGGTCGAGTTCGCCTACCCCGGCGCCGAGGGCGCCCCGGTGCTGCGCGGGCTGAGCGCTTCGGTCGCGCCCGGACGCACCGTCGCCCTGGTCGGCGCGACCGGCGCGGGCAAGTCCACCCTCGCCGCGCTGCTGGCCCGGCTGGCCGACCCGACCGGCGGCGCGATACGCCTGGACGGCACTGTGCTCGGGGACTACGCCAAGGGCGCGATCTCCGACGCGGTGGCGCTCGTCCCGCAGCAGACCTTCATCTTCGGCGACACCGTGCGCGCCAACGTGATCCTCGGCGCCGAGCTGTCCGACGAGGCGGTCTGGGCCGCGCTGCGCACCGCGCAGGCCGAGCGCTTCGTCAGGGCCCTGCCTGCCGGACTCGACACCGTCATCGGCGAGCGCGGCACGACCCTGTCCGGCGGCCAGCGCCAGCGCCTCGCCCTGGCCCGCGCGCTGGTGCGCCGCCCCCGGCTGCTGGTGCTGGACGACTGCACCTCGGCGGTGGACCCGAGCGTGGAGGCGGCGATCCTGGACGGGCTGCGCGAACAGGGCGGCCCGCCCGCGGCGGACGGGGCCGAGCCCGGCGCCACCGTCGTCGTGATCGCCTACCGCAAGGCCACCGTCGCGCTCGCGGACGAGGTGCTCTTCCTCGAGGACGGCGCGATCGGCGCCCGCGGCACCCACGAGGAACTACTCACATCCAGCCCCGGCTACCGGGATCTGCTCACCGCGTACGCCAAGGCGGCCGAGGAGGCCGAAGCCGAAGCGGCCTCCGAGGCCGATGCCCAGGCCGACGCCGCGCAGGCGGCCGTCATCCCCGCGCCGCACGTCCGCAACCAGGCCGAGGAGGTCGCCGCGTGACCGCCACCGTCGAAGAGCTCGAACAGGGCACCGAGCCGTCGCGGGAGCAGGCCGGGCAGCCGGCCGCCACCGCGCCCGAGGCCCCGATCGTCGGCGAGGCCTCCGGCGGGCCGCTGCAGATCGTGCGCAGCGGACTGCGCCTTTCACCGGAGTTCACCCGCGGCATCGGCGTCACGGTGCTGCTCGCGCTGATCGCCACCACCGGACGCATCGTCATCCCGGTGGCGGTGCAGCAGGCCATGGACAAGGGCTTCGGCGCCGCCTCCGGCAAGGTGGACGTCACCGAGGTCGAACACATGGTGCTGATCGCGGCCTGCGCCGTGGTGACCACCATGATCTCGGCCACCGCGATGAGCCGGCGGCTCTACCGGGCCAGCGAGGCGGGCCTGGCCGGGCTGCGGATCAAGGCCTTCCGGCACGTGCACGACCTGTCGGTGGCGCACCAGCAGGCCGAGCAGCGCGGCTCGCTGGTCTCCCGGGTCACCTCCGATGTGGACACCATCACCAACTTCATCCAGGAGGGCGGGCTCACCCTGGTGGTGAGCATCGCGCAGATGGGCCTGGCCACGATCGTGATGGCGGTCTACTCCTGGCAGCTCACGATCCTGATCTGGGTCTGCTTCCTGCCGCTGTTCCTGACCATGCGGATCGTGCAGAAGGCCACCGGCAAGCGCTACAGCGCGGTGCGCGGGGCGATCGGGCACATGCTCGGCGCGGTCAGCGAGACGCTGGTGGGCGCTCCGGTGGTGCGCGCGTACGGCATCGAGGGCCGGATGGCCGAGCGGATGAACGCGTCCATCGAGGGCACCCGCCGCGCCCAGATCCGGGCGCAGAAGATCGTGGTGAGCACCTTCAGCGCGGGCGAGATCGCGGCCGGGCTGGCGAACGCCGGCGTCATCGTGGTCGGCACCCTGCTCGGCGTCGGCGGGCACCTGACCGCGGGTCAGCTGGTGGCCATGCTCTTCCTCGTCTCGCTGTTCATCACCCCGGTGCAGTGGGGCGTGGAGGTGCTCAACGAGGCGCAGAACGCGATCTCCGGCTGGCGCCGCGTCATCGGCCTGCTCGAAGCGGTGCCGGACGTGCCCGACCCGGGCGAAGCGGGGCAGGACCTGCCGGCCGGGCCGCTGGACGTGCGCTTCGAGCACGTCGCCTTCGCCTACCCGGGCGGCGCGCGGGTGCTGCACGACGTGGACGCCCTGATCCCGGCGCGCTCGCGGATCGCGGTGGTGGGCGAGACCGGCTCGGGCAAGACCACCTTCGCCAAGCTGCTCACCCGGCTGATGGACCCGGCGGACGGCAGGGTGCTGATCGGCGGCGTGGACGCCCGGCGGATCCGGTTCGAGCAGCTGCGCAGCCGCGTGGTGATGGTCCCTCAGGACGGCTTCCTGTTCGAGGGGACGCTCGCCGACAACGTACGCTACGGCGCCCCCGGGGCCGACGACGCGGCCGCGGCCGCGGCCTTCGAGGCGCTCGGGCTCGGCGACTGGCTGGCCGGACAGCCCCACGGCGTGGCCACCGCGGTCGGCCAGCGCGGCGAGTCGCTCTCGGCCGGTGAGCGCCAGCTCGTCGCCCTGGCCCGCGCGTACGTCGCGGACCCGGACCTGCTACTGCTGGACGAGGCCACCTCGGCCGTGGACCCGGCCACCGAGCAGCGCATCGCCCGCGCCCTCGAGGCGCTGACCCGCGGCCGCACCACGGTCTCGATCGCGCACCGCCTGTCCACCGCGCAGGCCGCGGACGAGGTGTTCGTGTTCGACGCCGGCGAGCTGGTCGAGCGCGGCCCGCACCAGGACCTCGTCGCCCGCGGCGGCATCTACGCCGGGCTCTACGCCTCCTGGGCGCGCACGGCGGTGGGGCGGTAGCGCAGGCGCGGCGTGCCCGGTGGCCACGGAGTTGACGGGGGCTCAGGCCACCTGGTGCCAGGCCAGCGCGAGCCAGGCCACCCAGACCATCATGCCCACGTTCACCGCGAGCAGCGGATACCACTGCCACCACCGGCGCGCCAGCGCCGCGAGGCCGATCAGCGCGGGGAAGAGCGCGGCGAGGTAGCGCGGCTCAGAGGTGAACCAGGGCGAGGTGATGCTCAGCCAGAACATCACCGCGGTCCACGCCGCGTACGAGACCGGCAGCCTGAAGAAGCACGCGAGCACGCCCGCGAGGCCGAGGGCGGCGCAGACCAGCGACGCGATCAGGATGTCGCGGGCGTAGTAGGCGTGGCCGTACTGAACCAGGGTCTGGATGGTCGTGAGCGGGTTCTGCGCCACCGAGCCGCGGTTGCCGCTGGTCACCTGCTGCGCGTACGGCAGGACCCAGTCGCCGAAGTGCACCTGGCAGTACAGGAGATAGAAGCCGAGCCCGACCACCGGCGCGAGCGAGCGCGCCACGCCCTCCACCACCTCGCGCGCACCCCACCCGGCGCGGTGCGCCCGGCGGATCGCCTCGATCGCGCCCGGCAGCGCGAGCACGACGCCGGTGGGCCGGGAGATTCCGGCCAGCGCGCCGAACAGCAGCGCCCAGGGCGTGCGCCCGCGCCGCACGGCCAGGAAGTAGGCCGCGGCCAGCACCCCGGCCAGCGGCTCGGTATACCCTATGACCAGCACGTATGCGCCCGGCGCCAGCTGGCTGAGCCAGGCCGAGCGCCGCGCCGTGGCCACGTCCCCGGTCTCGCTCAGCGCGATCAGGTAGACCAGCGCGCCGAACAGCAGCGCCATCGCCCAGCAGAACGCGAACAGCACGAAGGCCGTGGGCAGCCGCGTGACCACGGTCAGCCCGGCCGTGGCCAGCGAGGTCAGCGGGAAGAAGTGGGCGAGGCCGCCGACCCCGGTCTGGTCGGTGAACACCGTCCCGCCGTGCGCCATCCCGTCCGCCTCGGCCAGATACCAGTGCGTGTCCCAGGAGTAGAGCGGAGCGGTCGCGTCGCCCGGGCTGATCCACCAGCACACCAGCAGCACGACCAGATGCCCGAGCAGCCAGGCCGGCGCCGTCGCGAGCAGACCCGCGCGCAGCTTCGACCAGGCCGCGTCGTGCCTGCTCATATCCGGGTTCCTCCTGCTCGCGCCCTGCCGTGCGGCCCGGCGGGGCCCGCACGTGATCGTCCGAGCGCGACAATAGGGCACATGGATGACACGACGCCCGGTACTCCGGCTTTGGATCCGGCGATTGCAGCGCAGTTGAGACGAAACGCCCAGGGGCTCGTGCCCGCCGTCGTGCAGCAGTACGACACCGGCGAGGTCCTCATGCTGGCCTGGATGGACGACGAGGCGCTGCGCCGCACGCTGACCACGGGACGGGCCACCTACTGGTCCCGCAGCCGCGCCGAGTACTGGGTCAAGGGCGCGACCTCGGGCAACTTCCAGGCGGTCAAGTCGGTCGCGCTGGACTGCGACGGCGACACGGTCCTGGTCAAGGTGGACCAGTCCGGACCGGCCTGCCACACCGGCACGCGCACCTGCTTCGAGGGCCGGGAACTGCCGCTCGGCGACGGCTGAGCCGCCGCCCCGCCGCCTTCCCCGACGCCCTGCGCGCACGCCGCGCGGCGCCGCCGACCTGCGCCGGTGTCCGCCGCCCTCACCGGCTGGACACCGGCTCCGAGCCGCAGGCCGGGCTGCCAGAATGGCAGCCATGACGACCGGTGCCACCACCCCCGATCTGCCCGCCTTCCGGGCCCTGGCCGATACGCGCAGGGTCATCCCGGTCACCCGGCGCTTCCTGGCCGACGGCGAGACCCCGGTCGGGCTCTACCGCAAGCTCGCGGCCGAGCGGCCCGGCACCTTCCTGCTCGAGTCGGCCGAGCACGGCGTGTGGTCGCGCTACTCCTTCGTCGGGGTGCGCAGCGAGCTGGCGCTGAGCGAGCGGGACGGCGCGGCCCGCTGGATCGGCACCCCGCCCGCCGGGGCGCCGACCGAGGGCGCGCCGCTGGAGGTGCTGCGGGCCACGCTCGAGCTGCTGCGCACCCCGCACGACCGGGACCGGGCCGACCTGCCGCCGCTGACCGGCGGATTCGTCGGCTACCTGGGCTACGACACGGTCCGGCGGCTGGAGCGGGTGGGCGGGCACGCGAAGGACGATCTGAACCTGCCCGAGCTGACCATGCTGCTCGCCGCCGACCTGGCCGTGCTCGACCACACCGACGGCACGGTCACCCTGATCGCCAACGCGATCAACCTCAACGGCACCCCGGACGGCGTGGACGCGGCCTACCACGGCGCCGTCGCCCGGCTCGACGCGATGGCCGCGGACCTGGCCCGGCCGGACCGGCTGCCGCCGTCCACGGTGCGGCTCGAGGTGGTGCCCGAGTTCACCGGCAACCGCACCGGCGAGGACTACCGGGCCGCGGTGGACGCGGCCAAGGAGCAGATCCGGGCGGGCGAGGCCTTCCAGATCGTGCTCTCCCAGCGCTTCGAGATGGCCACCGAGGCCAGCGCCCTCGACGTCTACCGGGTGCTCCGCGCAACGAATCCGAGCCCTTACATGTACCTGTTCCGCTTCCCCGCCGCGGACGGCGCGGGCGGCGCGCAGGCGGCCTTCGACGTGGTCGGCTCCTCGCCCGAGGCGCTGGTGAAGGTGACCGACGGCGAGGCGATGCTGCACCCGATCGCCGGCACCCGGCCGCGCGGCGCCACCCCGGAGCAGGACACCGCGCTGGCCGAGGAGCTGCTGGCCGACCCGAAGGAGCGGGCCGAGCACCTGATGCTGGTCGACCTCGGCCGCAACGACCTCGGCCGGATCAGCGAGCCGGGCAGCGTCGACGTGCTCGAATTCATGGCGGTGGAGCGCTACAGCCACGTGATGCACCTGGTCTCCACCGTGGTCGGCCGGATCGCGCCGGAGCGCACCGCGCTGGACGTGCTGCTCGCCGCGTTCCCGGCCGGCACGCTCTCCGGCGCGCCCAAGCCGCGCGCGCTGCAGATCATCGACGAGCTCGAACCCACCCGCCGCGGCGTGTACGGGGGCTGCGTCGGCTACCTGGACTTCGCCGGCAACAGCGACACCGCGATCGCCATCCGCACCGCGCTGCTGCGCGACAAGGTGGCCTACGTGCAGGCGGGCGCGGGCATCGTGGCCGACTCGGTGCCCGAATCCGAGGACGCCGAGTGCCGCAACAAGGCCATGGCCGTGCTGCGCGCCGTCGCCGCGGCCGGGACGCTGCGCGCCGCCGGGTAGCGCGGGTTCGGCTGACCCGCCCGCAGCGGCTTGAGCCGGGTTTGCGAGGATGGACCCCATGGCATCAGCAGCACAGTCCGCGCCGACCGGCACCGCCGCGCCCGCCCCGGGCACCGCGCCCGCGTCCGAGCCCGCCGCGACGGTCACCGAGCAGGCCCGGGTGCGTCCGGCCCGGCGCGCCGCCCGGGCCAAGTTCACCGCCGCCCTGCTGGCCGCGGTGGGCTCCGGCGTCATCCTGCTGACCATCGGCCGCGGCTGGGCCACCGGCGAGGTGACCGACCCGATCACCTTCAAGGTCAGCGCCTCCGGCTCGCAGCTGACCGGCGTGCCCTACGCGCTCGGCCTGGCCGGCCTGGCCGGCTCGGTGGCGCTGCTCGCGGTGCGCAACGTCGGGCGCCACCTGGTCGGGGCGCTGCTCGCGCTGGCCGGGGCCGGCAGCGTGTACGCGGTGGCCGACCGCCTCCACTCGCTCGACTCCGCGCTGCGCACCTCGGCCGGCAGCCAGGGCCTCGGCTCGGACGCGGTGATCAGCCACGTCAGCAACAACGTGTGGCCCTACCTGACCATCCTCGGCGGCGTCGTGCTGTGCCTCGCCGGGCTCTACACGCTGGTGCGCGGGCGCGGCTGGTCCGGGCTCGGCGGCCGCTACGAGACCCCGGCCGTCTCCGCCGAGGCCGCGGTCGAGGCTGCGCGCGAGCGCGCCGTGACGGCCCGTGACATCTGGGACGCGCAGGGTCGCGGAAACGACCTGACGTAGCGTCGCATGTACGCTCCGCAGCCACTTCTGGTGATCTGCGTCTCCTGACCGGCCCCGGATTTCGGCCACGTAGCGTGATGCGGAACAATGGAGGCGGCGCGCAAGCGCGGTCATATCTTCCACTTGTAGGAGTTCAGTAACCATGTCACAGGTGATCGACGAGCCTCAGGCGGAGGAGACTCAGGCAGCGGCGGCCAAGGGCCCGTCGCCGTTGGCGAAGGCCGCCGGGGCCGGCATGGCCATGATGGGCGCCTCCGCTCTCGGCACGGCCGAGGAGGCGCACGTGGACCACGGGCACTGCCCGGCCCGCACCTGGGCCTGCCTCATCTCCGGCCTGGGCTGGCTGGTCGGCGGTGTCGCCTTCCCGTTCCACATCTGGGCCGTGGTCGTGATCGGCGGCATCCTGCAGATCGTCGCCATCGTGGTGAACGTCGCCCTGAACGGCGCCGGCATGGGCCCGAAGTCCAACCGCGACTGGGCCGCCGCCAAGGCGCAGGCCAAGGCGGCCCGCGCGGCCGCCCGCGCCGTCTGAGTCCCGCTCGCGCCCGGCCGGAATCGGCCGGGCGCGTTCCGTGATGTGGATCTTGGCAGCACCCACCGCGTCGGGCCGATAGCATGGCAGGGCAAGACGGCGCCGTGTGTGGGCGTGCCTATCGAGGGGACGGTACCAGGGTGAACGTGCTCGAGGAGATCATCGAGGGTGTCCGCGCCGACCTGGCTGATCGCCAGGCCGTGACCTCGCTCGACGAGCTCAAGACCCGCGCCCGGACGCAGCCGTCGGCCAAGGACGGCGTGCGTGCCCTGCGCGGCGAGGGCGTCGCGGTGATCGCCGAGGTCAAGCGCTCGAGCCCGTCCAAGGGCGCGCTGGCCGCGATCGCCGATCCGGCCGCGCTGGCCGCGGACTACGAGCTCGGCGGCGCCAGCGTCATCAGCGTCCTGACCGAGCAGCGCCGTTTCGGCGGCTCGCTGCAGGACCTCAAGGACGTGCGCACCCGGGTGGACATCCCGCTGCTGCGCAAGGACTTCATCGTCTCCAGCTACCAGCTGTGGGAGGCCCGCGCCTACGGCGCCGACCTCGCCCTGCTGATCGTGGCCGCGCTCGGCCAGGACGCGCTCATCTCGCTGATCGAGCGGGCCGAGTCGATCGGCCTGACCCCGCTGGTCGAGGTGCACGACGAAGAGGAGATCGACCGCGCCCTGGACGCCGGAGCCAAGATCATCGGCGTCAACGCGCGCGACCTCAAGACCCTCCAGGTCGACCGGGACACCTTCGCCCGGCTCGCCCCCCGCATCCCCGACTCGGTGGTGCGCGTGGCCGAGTCCGGCGTGCGCGGCCCGCACGACCTGATCGCCTACGCGAACGCCGGCGCCGACGCGGTGCTGGTCGGCGAGTCCCTGGTCACCGGCCGCGACCCGCGCTCGTGCGTGGCCGACCTGGTGGCCGCCGGGGCGCACCCGGCCATGCGCCGGGGACGCTAGGGAGTGTCTTCAAAGGGGCGTCGGGTCGGGCCGCGGCGTCTGACGCGTGCGCTCGCAAGGCGCCGGGCCGTGCGCATACTCGGTCGTCTGTAAGCGGTCCGGCAACGCCGCGAGCGTGCGTGGCAGGCGTCGCGGCCCCGACGAACCTTCGAAGACACGACCCAGCCGACGCCGTTCGGTCCAGGACGGTCTAGGATCGCCTCGTGAGCACATCGACCTCTCCGCGCGCTGCGGCTCGGCGGCGCCCGTGGTGGCGCCACGCGCCCGCGGGTCGGCGATGGCGGCCCGCCTCCGCGTAGCCCTTCCGGCGGCGCGGATCCGGCCTGTCCCTTACTCACGTACGGCAATCTCAGGAGCCGAGTCCGATGACGGACGATTCCGCCTTCTCCGACGCCTTCTTCGCGGCGTCGTACGCGCACGTCTCACCCCAACCCGACCCCGCGGGCCACTACGGCGAGCCCGTCTACGGCCCGAGCGGCAAGCTCGGCGGGCGGTTCATGCCCGAAGCGCTGATGGCCGCGCTGGCCGAGCTGACCGAGGCCTACCACAAGTCCAAGAACGACCCGGCCTTCCAGGCCGAGCTCACCCACTGGCTGCGCACCTACGCCAACCGGCCCTCGCTGCTGACCGAGGCGCACCGGCTCTCCGCGCAGGCCGGGGCCCGGATCCTGCTCAAGCGCGAGGACCTCAACCACACCGGCTCGCACAAGATCAACAATGTGCTGGGCCAGGCCCTGCTGACCAGGCGGATGGGCAAGAAGCGGGTCATCGCCGAGACCGGCGCCGGGCAGCACGGCGTCGCCTCGGCCACCGCCGCCGCCCTGTTCGACCTCGAGTGCGTGGTCTACATGGGCGAGGAGGACACCCGGCGCCAGGCCCTGAACGTGGCCCGGATGCGCATGCTCGGCGCCGAGGTGATCCCGGTGTCCGCGGGCTCGCGCACGCTCAAGGACGCCATCAACGAGGCGATCCGCGACTGGGTGACCAACGTCGAGCACACCAACTACCTGTTCGGCACCGCCGCCGGGCCGCACCCGTTCCCGTCCATGGTGCGCGACTTCGCCCGGATCATCGGGGTCGAGGCGCGCAAGCAGACGCTCGAGCTCACCGGCGCCCTGCCGGACGCGGTGGCCGCGTGCGTGGGCGGCGGCTCGAACGCGATCGGCGCGTTCCACGCGTTCGTCCCGGACGAGTCCGTGCGCCTGTACGGCTTCGAGGCCGGCGGCTCCGGCGTGGAGACCGGCCTGCACGCCGCCTCCATCACCGGCGGCGCGGTCGGCGTGCTGCACGGCGCGCGCACCTACATCCTGCAGGACGAGTTCGGCCAGACCCTGCCCAGCCACTCGATCTCGGCCGGCCTTGACTACCCGGGCGTGGGCCCCGAGCACGCCTACCTGCACGACATCGGCCGGGCGCGGTACGAGCCCGTCACCGACGCCGAGGCGATGGAGGCCTTCCGGCTGCTGTGCCGCACCGAGGGCATCATCCCGGCGATCGAGTCGGCCCACGCCGTGGCCGGCGCCCTGCGCATCGCGCCGCGACTGCGCGCCGAACTCGGCCGCGAGCCGGTCATCCTGGTCAACCTTTCCGGTCGCGGCGACAAGGACATGCACACCGCCGCGCAGTACTTCGGCATGGAGGTCTGAGCCGTGAGCAAGCTCGCTGAGGTACTCGCGGCGGCCAAGGCCGAGGACCGCGCCGCGCTGATCGGCTACCTGCCGGCCGGCTACCCGTCGGTGGACGGCTCGATCGCGGCCCTGCGCGCCATGATCGAGGGCGGCGTGGACATCGTCGAGGTCGGACTCCCGTATTCGGACCCGCAGATGGACGGCCCGGTCATCCAGAAGGCCGTGCAGGCCGCGCTGGACGCCGGGATCACCACGCTTGACGTGCTGCGCGTGGTCGAGGGCGCGGCCGCCACCGGCGCGCCCACCCTGGTCATGTCCTACTGGAACCCGATCGAGCGGTTCGGCACCGACCGCTTCGCCGCCGCCCTGGCCGCGGCCGGGGGAGCGGGCACGATCCTGCCCGACCTGATCCCGGAGGAGGCGGACGACTGGATCGCCGCCGCCGACGCGCACGGGCTCGACCGCGTCTTCCTGGTCGCCCAGACCTCTACCGGCGAGCGGATCGCGCTGACCACGGAGGTGTGCCGCGGCTTCGTCTACGCCGCCTCGCTGATGGGCGTGACCGGCACCCGCGACGCGGTCAGCGGCTCGGCCAAGGACCTGGTCGCGCGCACCCGCGAGCACACCGAGGTACCGGTGTGCGTGGGCCTCGGCGTCTCCAACGGCGTCCAGGCGGCGGAGGTGGCCGCGTTCGCCGACGGCGTGATCGTCGGTTCGGCCTTCGTGCGCCGCCTGATCGAGGCGCCGGACGAGGCGTCCGGCCTCGTCGCGGTGCGCGCGCTGGCCGAGGAACTGGCCGAGGCTGTCAGGAAGGGCCGCCGGTGAGATACGGTTTGTGCGACATTCGCGATCGCGGGCGCGAACACGTCGAGCCGTAGCCGATGATGGGCATCCAGGAGGGAACGTCGCCATGGCGACCAAGGGCGCTGTGACCGGTAAGAACACCAAGGACGCGCAGGACGTACAGGCCGAGCCCCCGTCCTCCTGGCACCCCCGCCTGGACGCCCACTCGCCCTGGATCTCGCTGGTCGCGCGCGTAGCGCTGGGCGTGATGTGGCTGTACTACGCGTTGCCGAAGCTGGCCACGCCGACGCAGAACGTCGCGGACGTGCGCAACTTCCGGATCCTGCCGGGCGGCCTGATCACCGCGTTCGCCTACGGGCAGCCCTACCTGGAGCTCGCGCTGGGCCTGCTGCTGATCATCGGCCTCGGCACCCGCCTGCTGGCGCTGCTGTCCGGCGTGCTGCTGCTGGTCTACATCGGCGGCATCATCTCGCTCGGCGCCCGCGGCATCCACATCACCTGCGGCTGCGGCGGCGCCGGCGCGGCGGTCGACGCCGGCCAGACCCGCTACATCCTGGACGTGCTGCGCGACGTGCTCTACCTGATCCCGGCGCTCTGGCTGCTGTGGCGCCCCAAGTCGCGCTTCTCCGCCGACCAGGCCCTGCTGCCGTAGCAGCCGACACTTCCGGCGAAGCCCCGTCCACCTCGGACGGGGCTTCGCCGCGTTTCCGCTCTTCCCGCTCAACCCCGCTCCTCCGCGTGTCATCCGCTCACTGAGCGTGACACCTGGGGCACGATGGGCCCGCATCCGCAATTCGCACTACGGAGAGTCGGGCGAGCATGGCACCGCAGGACAAGAAGCCCACCGGCAAGGCGCGTGATCGAGCCGCGGCCGCGTACGCCGCCGACCAGGCCGCGAAGCGGCGCAGACGGCAGTTCGTGATCGGCGGGATCGTGGTGGTGGTCATCCTGGCGGCCATCGGGATCGGCATCGCGGTGCAGCACAGCAACAGCCAGTCCAACTCCGCCGCCGCCAACGGCCCGCTGGTCTTCCCCAGCGGCACCGTCTCCGACGGCCTGGCCGTGCAGTACGGCTCGTCGGCGGCCAAGACCACGCTGACCATCTACGAGGACTTCCGCTGCCCCTACTGCAAGCAGGCGGAGTCCATGTTCGGCCCGATCTACACCGCCGACGCCCAGGCCGGGAAGATCAAGGTGCTCTACCACATCGTCAACCTGATCGACCGCAACGACGGGGGCACCGGCTCGATCCAGTCCGGCAGCGCGGCCGGCTGCGCCCAGGACGTCGGGAACGCGAAGTTCAAGGCGTACCACGACGTGCTGTACGCCAACCAGCCCGAGGAGTCCGACGACGCCTACGCCTCCACCGGCACGCTCATCTCGCTCGCGAAACAGGTCCCCGGACTCGACAGCGCGAGCTTCGAGGCCTGCGTGAACTCCGGGAAGTACCAGCCGTGGGTGAAGAAGAACTACGACGCCCTCTCCACCCAGGAGGGCGGCAGCGTCTCCACGCCCGACTATCTGATCAACGGCCAGAGCTTCGAGCTGACCACGCAGCCCGCCGCCACCCAGGAGGCGAACTTCACCAACGCGCTCAACAAGGCCATCGCCGCGGCCGGCTGACCGCGCCCGCACCCCGTCAAGGTCACAACCGGGTCACGCCTTGCCGAGAATTCTCCGAGAAGCCGTACCCGGCCTCCCGCGGCGCCCCGTCCCGCGCATAGGATTCGGGGCGGGCGTCGGCCGCAGTACGGTGCGCGGCGCCCGCGACCTGGAGGGCGTCGGGTACGCCGACGCGATGCTGACGACGAGCGGAGCGAGCGAGCACGCGATGAGCAGGGCGAATCGGATCGGCAAGGAGTTGGCGCGCCAGCGGGCCGCGCTCGTGCGGGTCGAACAGGAGCAGCGCCGGGACCGCAAGCGGCGCAATACCGTCTACGGCTCCTCCCTCGGAGTGGTACTGCTGGCGATCGTCCTGGGGGTGTTCGTCACCGCGGCCGCCCAGCCCACCTACACGCCGACGGCACCGAGCAATACCGTGGCCGACACCACCGGCGGGGTCTCCAACGCCGACGGCATGGCCATCCCGGTAGGCGAGGCCTCGGCCCCGGTCAAGCTCACCGTGTACGAGGACGCGCGCTGCGCCGAGTGCGGCGCGTTCGAGAGCAAGGACCAGAGCGCGTACAAGGCGCTGGTGGCGTCCGGCAAGCTCGAACTGCTGGTGCACCTGGTCGACTACGTGGACAACTCCCGCGGCGGCAGCGGCTCACTGGCCGCCGGCAACGCCATGGCCTGCGCGCAGGACGCCGGCGACTTCGAGGCCTACCACGACGTGCTCTACGCCGCCCAGCCGGCCGAGGGCACCGACGCGTTCAGCTCCACCGGCACCCTGATCAAGTACGCCGCGCAGGTCTCCGGCCTGGACACGGCCACCTTCGAGTCCTGCGTCACCTCGGGCAAGTACGACGACTGGGTCAAGCAGAACTACCGCGAGCTGGAGAAGATAGACGGCATCGCGAACGCCGCCGTCCCGACCGTGTTCGCCAACGGCAGCCGGATCGACGTGACCTCGCTCAGCGCCTCCACCTTCACCTCGGAGATCACCGCGCTGGCCAAGGCGGCCACCGCGTCGCCGTCCCCGTCGGCCTCGGCTTCCGCCTCGAGCACCGCCGCCTCGACCGCGTCCCCCTCCACCACCTCCACCACCTCGGCGAGTGCCTCGGCCTCGCCGTCGCCGAGCGCCTCGTAGCGGGAACCGGACTTCATGAACACCACGACCCTGGCCTATCTGCCGAGCCCCTCCACAGCGGGGCTCCAGCTCGGGCCGCTGCCCGTGCGCTACTACGCTCTGTGCATCATCGCGGGCATCGCCATCGCGGTGGTCCTGGGCGAGCGGCGGTGGCGGGCCAAGGGCGGCGAGCCGCACATCATCACCGACATCGCGATCTGGGCGGTGCCCTTCGGCCTGGTCGGCGGCCGGCTCTACCACGTGGTGACCGATCCGGAGCTCTACTTCCCGCGCGGCCAGGACTGGGTCAAGGTCTTCTACGTCTGGGACGGCGGCCTGGGCATCTGGGGCGCCATCGCCCTCGGCGGGCTCGGCGCCTGGATCGGCGCGCGCCGCCGCGGGGTGAAGCTGCCGGCCTACGCCGACTCGGTCGCCCCCGGGATCGTGCTGGCCCAGGCCATGGGCCGGTGGGGCAACTGGTTCAACAACGAGCTCTACGGCGACCCCACCAGCAAGCCGTGGGGCCTGACCATCCACTGCATGAGCCAGAACGGCATCCGCCAGGCCGTCCCGTGCTCGGGCGTGCCCGGCACCACCACCGTGCTCGGCCACTTCCAGCCCACCTTCCTCTACGAGGTGATCTGGGATGTGATGGTCTGCCTGGTGCTGCTGTGGGCCGACCGCCGCTTCACCATCGGACACGGCCGTCTGTTCGCCCTGTACGTGATGGGCTACACGCTCGGCCGCGGCTGGATCGAGCACCTGCGCAGCGACTTCGCACAC
This sequence comes from Actinospica durhamensis, assembly GCF_018139695.1. Taxonomy (GTDB): domain Bacteria; phylum Actinomycetota; class Actinomycetes; order Streptomycetales; family Catenulisporaceae; genus Actinospica; species Actinospica durhamensis. The sequence continues at coordinate 19,598 of NZ_JAGSOG010000130.1, forward strand.
CACTTCCTGGGACTGCGCGTCAACGACTGGGCGTCCATCCTGTGCTTCGCCGCCGCGCTGGCCTACTTCCTGATCTCCAGCCGGCGGCGTCCGGGCAAGGAGACGCCGGAGGAGCTGTACTGGCCGCACTTCAAGCCGTACGCTCCGGCCGGCCAGGCCGAGGACGCCGCCGCCGAGACGAGCGCGCCCGCGGCCGAGCAGTCCGAGGACACGCAGAACGCGGCGGACGCGCAGAACGCGGAGCCGAGCGGGTCCGCGCAGCCGGAGGAACCCTCCGGCGACGCCTCGGACGCGCCCGAGCCGGACGAGGAGCCCGCGCAGGCGTCGGCGGAGCCCGACATCGAGGCGAAGCACGAGGAACACGCGTAAAAAGACCGCCAAGTACGGCGGGCCGCACATGCGCCCACGTACGCATCACCGCAGGCAGGCCGCTTCCGTTCAGGAGGCGGCCTGCCTGCGTTCACACGGTTGTGACATCCGTCATAAGCCGGACGAGTGAAAGCGGCGCAACGCGGGGAAAACAGCCTGTAGCGCATGAGCGTCGCAGGTCAGCGAATCGAAGTCCGTATAGTGAGACGAATGTCGCTCTCATTACGGAATCCGCACCCATCGTGTAACCTTCGATTTCACCGCGGCAGGGCCAGAGTCGTCCCTTGTGCGCGCACATTCACGTTGCGGCCCACAAGACGACACGGAGGACCCGGTGTATTCATCGTCCCCCCAAGCCCCAGGCGCACTCTGGCGCGCGATACCCGCGGCGCAGGGCCTGTATGACCCGCGCGCCGAACGGGACGCCTGCGGTGTCGCCTTCGTCGCCACCCTCACCGGCGAGCCGAGCCACCAGATCGTCGACCAGGCGCTGACCGCCCTGCGCAACCTCGAGCACCGCGGCGCCTCCGGAGCCGAGCCCGACTCGGGCGACGGCGCCGGCATCCTGACCCAGGTCCCCGACGCCTTCCTGCGCGCGCAGGTCCCGTTCGAACTGCCCGCCGCGGGCGCCTACGCCGTCGGTCTCGCCTTCATCCCGGACACCGACGAGGACGAGGCCGCCGCCCGCTCCGCCGTCACGGTCATCGCCGCCGAAGAGGGCCTCGAAGTCCTCGGCTGGCGCGACGTGCCCACCACCCCCGACCTGCTCGGATCCACCGCCCGCGCCGCGATGCCGCGCTTCCGCCAGCTGTTCGTGGCCGGCGCCCAGGGCGAGCGCGACCTCGCCCTGGACCGGCTCGCCTTCGTGCTGCGCAAGCGGGTCGAGCACAGCACCGAGACCTACTTCCCGTCCCTGTCGGCGCGCACCATCGTCTACAAGGGCATGCTCACCACCGGACAGCTCGAGCCGTTCTTCCCCGACCTGTCCGACCCGGCCTTCGCCAGCGCCATCGCGCTGATCCACTCGCGCTTCTCCACCAACACCTTCCCGGCCTGGCCGCTCGCCCACCCGTACCGCTTCATCGCGCACAACGGCGAGATCAACACGGTCCAGGGCAACAAGAACTGGATGCGCGCGCGGGAGTCGCAGCTCGCCACCGACGCCGTCAGCGGCCCGCTCGAGCGCATCTTCCCGATCGTCACCCCGTCCGGCTCCGACTCCGCCTGCTTCGACGAGGTGCTCGAGCTGCTGCACCTGTCCGGCCGGTCGCTGCCGCACGCCGTGCTGATGATGGTGCCCGAGGCGTGGGAGAACCACGCCGAGATGGACCCGCGCAAGCGCGCGTTCTACCAGTACAACGCCTGCAAGATGGAGCCCTGGGACGGTCCGGCCTCCATCACCTTCACCGACGGCACCCTCATCGGCGCCGTGCTCGACCGCAACGGCCTGCGCCCCTCCCGCTACTGGGTCACCGAGGACGGCCTTGTCGTGCTCGCCTCAGAGGTCGGCGTGCTCGACCTGGACCAGGCCAAGGTCGTGCGCAAGGGCCGGCTCCAGCCCGGCCGGATGTTCCTGGTCGACACCGCCCAGCACCGCATCGTGGAAGACGACGAGATCAAGTCCTCGCTCGCCGCCGAGGTGCCCTACCAGGACTGGCTGCACGCCGGCCTGATCCACCTCGACAAGCTGCCCGAGCGCGAGCACATCGTGCACACCCACGCCTCCGTGGTGCGCCGCCAGCAGACCTTCGGGTACACCGAGGAGGAGCTGCGCGTCATCCTGGCGCCGATGGCCAAGGCCGGCTACGAGCCGATCGGCTCCATGGGCTCGGACACCCCGCTGGCCGTGCTCTCCCGCCGCCCGCGGCTGCTGTTCGACTACTTCACCCAGCTGTTCGCGCAGGTCACCAACCCGCCGCTGGACGCGATCCGGGAGGAGCTGGTCACCTCCCTGAGCACCACCATCGGTCCCGAGGACAACCTGCTCGACACCACGCCGGCCGCGTGCCGCCAGGTCGAGCTGCCCTTCCCGGTCATCGACAACGACCAGCTGGCCAAGCTCATCCACATCAACGCCGACGGCGACCTGCCGGGCCTGAAGGCGGTCACCGTCTCAGGGCTCTACCGTGCCGCCGGCGGCGGCACCGCGCTGCGCGAGCGGCTGGCCGACATCAACGCCGAGGTGACCGCCGCGATCGAGGACGGCGCGCGCATCATCGTGCTCTCCGACCGGCACTCCGACGCCGAGCAGGCCCCGATCCCCTCGCTGCTGCTCACCTCCTCGGTGCACCACCACATGATCCGGGAGAAGACCCGCACACACACCTCGCTGGTGGTCGAGGCGGGCGACGTGCGCGAGGTGCACCACGTCGCGCTGCTGATCGGCTTCGGCGCGGCCGCGGTCAACCCGTATCTGGCCATGGAGACGGTCGAGGACCAGGCCAACGCCGGCACCTTCGTGTCCGTGTCCTCCGACAAGGCCATCAAGAACCTGATCAATGCGCTGGGCAAGGGCGTGCTCAAGGTGATGTCCAAGATGGGCATCTCCACCGTCGCCTCCTACCGCGGCGCCCAGGTCTTCGAGGCCGTGGGCCTGAGCCGCGAGCTGACCGACACCTACTTCACCGGCGTCGCCTCCAAGCTCGGCGGCATCGGCCTGGACGAGATCGCCGCCGAGGTCGCCGCCCGGCACGCCCGCGCCTACCCGCGCGGAGTCAACCGGGCCGCGCACCGCCGGCTCGAGACCGGCGGCGAGTACCAGTGGCGGCGCGAGGGCGAACCGCACCTGTTCGACCCGGAGACCGTCTTCCGGCTCCAGCACTCCACCCGCGAGCGCCGCTACGACATCTTCAAGCAGTACACGGCGCGGGTGAACGAGCAGTCCGAGCGGCTGATGACGCTGCGCGGCCTGTTCGCCCTGGGCAACGCCGGCCGCGGCCCGATCCCGATCGAGGAGGTCGAGCCGGTCAGCGAGATCGTCAAGCGCTTCTCCACCGGCGCGATGTCCTACGGGTCCATCTCGCTCGAGGCGCACCAGACCCTCGCCATCGCGATGAACTCCATCGGCGCCAAGTCCAACACCGGTGAGGGCGGCGAGGACCCCGAGCGCCTGCACGACCCCAAGCGCCGCTCCGCGATCAAGCAGGTCGCCTCCGGACGCTTCGGCGTCACCTCGGAGTACCTGACCAACGCCGACGACCTGCAGATCAAGATGGCCCAGGGCGCCAAGCCCGGCGAAGGCGGCCAGCTGCCCGGCAACAAGGTCTACCCCTGGGTCGCGCGCACCCGCCACTCCACCCCCGGCGTCGGCCTCATC
>NZ_JAGSOG010000131.1 GCF_018139695.1 Actinospica durhamensis
CTCGCGCGTCCACCCGAAGCTGCGCACCCCGGGCTTCTCCACCGTCGCGATGGGCGTGGTCTCGGCGTTCCCGCGCAGGCGGCCGCGCACGGCCCGGCAGGCTCGGCGTCGGAGTGAACTCCAGTTCACCCCTCGGGCATACGGGTCAGAACTGGTCGCGCTCGCGGCGGTGCTGCCAGCGCAGCTCCATCCGCTGCATGAAGGTGCCCTGCCGCTTCGCCGCGCGGTCTCTGGCCCGCCGCAGCTTGCGCAGCTTGGTGGCGGGCACGATCTCGCCGGGCGCGGGCATGCGCCGCCAACAGCTCCAGACCAGCCAGCCGCAGCCGACCGCGACCACGGCGCCGGCGACCTCGAGGACCACGCGGTGGGAGTACACCCCGTACCCCACCGCCGCGAGCCCCAGGAGCACACCGATCGCAGCGCTCAGCAGACGCAGCCGCAGCCGACCGCGCAGCCGCGAACCCTGCAGCGCGGAGGCGAATTTCGGGTCCTCGTCCTGCAGGGCCCGCTCGAGCTGCTCGAGCAGTCGCTGCTCGTGCTCGGACAGGGGCACGGATTCCTCCTCATGGCGTACCAAGGCGGGCGAGCGGACTGCCGGGAGACCATACGGCAACCGACACGCCCCTCCCCTTCCAAGAATAGGCAGGCCCGCTCCGCTAAGGAACGGGATACCGGGTATTTCCCCCGGACGTGCCGTGCTCACGCCGATCCGGCATCCGCTAGGGCACGGAGTGGGGCCGGGGCCTCACCGCCGCGCTCACGACGGCTTTCCGGGACGGGGACACGGCGGGCCGGGGACCGTTTCGGGGCGCCACGGGGCGCCTCGAGCCGTCCGCGGGCGTTACTCCGGCCGTGCGGCCAGCACGTGCACCTGCGTGGCCAGAGCCCGGAACTCCGGCCGTCCGGCCGTGAGCACCTCGAGCGCGAGCAGGTCCGGGTCGTCCGGCTCCGCGCTGGGCACCAGGTCGGCGAACAGCCGCACGCCGTGCCGGGAGGCCACCGCGAGACCCGCCTGCCGGACCAGCTCCACCAGCGCGTCCTCGGTGAAGCGGCGGCGCACCGGCTCACGCAGCGCGGCCAGCGCGCCGGCCACGTTGCCGCCGAGGGCGCGGGCGACCACCAGCGCGTCCCGGTTCGCGGCGAGCACGCTGGCGATCCCGCCGGGACGCAGCACCCGGCCGGCCGCGCTCATGCCCTCGGCCGGGTCGTCGGCCACCTCGAGCACCCCGTGGCACAGCACGGCGTCGGCGCACTCGGCGTCGACCGCGTCGAGCACACCGCCGAGGTCGCCCTGCACCGCGCGGACCCGCTCGCTCACGCCCGCCTCGGCGGCCCGCCGCTCCAGCGCGGCCAGCGCGTCCGGGCTCGGGTCCACCACTGTGACGCGGTGCCCGAGCCGGGCCAGCGGGACGGCGAAGCCGCCGGTGCCGCCGCCGAGGTCCACCACCGCGAGTTCGCCGCTGCCGGTCCGCGCGGACCGTTCGGCCAATCCCGCGGAGAGCACCTCCCACACCACTCCGGTACGCGCCGACGTCCCCGGATGCGTGCGCTCTAGAGCCACCGCTGAAGTCCTTTCGCTCTACCCGCGCCACAGCCTAGTGGTCGCCGCGCTCAGCCTCCCACGTCCGGCCCGGCCGGCCTCTCCGCCGCGATGTCCGCCTCCTGCGGCAGCGCCGCCCGCGCCACCTCGGCCGAGTCGACCGCTTCGAGGTCCGGATCCGCCACGTCCAGGGTCTTGATCCGTCCCGGCGGGGTGTCGGGCCCCTCGAACCGGACCGTGACCCGCCCGAGCCCGGCGCCCTGCACCCAGCCGGGACCCCACTGCGGATGGCGCACGTCCTGCCCGGCCAGCCAGTGCCGCGCCTCCGGGGCCTCGGGCACCGGCCCGTACATCGTGACCGCGGGCACCGGCGCGGGCTCGGCGGGCGGCGCGTGCGCCTCGTCGGTCTCCGCGCCCTGCGGCGTGTACTCGCCCAGGCCTTCGAGCTCTGCGATCAGGTCGCCCTGGGCGTATTCGGCGAGGGCTGAGATGCCCACGCCGAGCAGCCGGATCCCGCGCATCTGGCCGGTGGCGGCGGCCGCGGCGCCGTCGACCAGGCGCAGCGCGGCCGGAAGCAGCAGCCTGACGTCGTCGGTGGGTCCGGCCAGGGTCTCCGAGCGGGTGACGGTGGTGAAATCGTGGCCCCTGGCCTTGACCGTGACGGTCCGTCCGGTGTGCCCGCCCTCGCGCAGCCGGCGCACCACCCGCTCGGCCAGCTCGGTGACCGCGGCCCGGATGCTGTAGAGGTCCATCAGGTCGTGCGGATAGGTGTCCTCGACGCTGACCGACTTCGCCTCCCGCTCGGCGCTCACCACGCGTTCGTCCCGGCCGCGGGAGAGGCGGAAGAGCTGCCCGCCCCAGGCGTTGCCGAGCAGGCTCACCAGCTCGTGCTCGCCGAGCGCGCGCAGTTCGGCGACCGTGGTGGCGCCCATGGTGTGCAGCCGGTCGGCCGTGGCCGGGCCCACGCCCCAGAGCTTGCGCACCGGCAGCGGGTCGAGCCATCGCTGCTCGGAGCCGGCGGCCACCACGACGCAGCCGTGCGGCTTGTCCGCGTCCGAGGCGACCTTGGCCACCAGCTTGGAGGTGCCCGCCCCGACCGACGCGGTCAGCCCGGTGCGCTCGGCGACCAGCGCGCTGAGCCTGCGGGCATGCGCGCGCACCTCCTGCTCGTCCTTCGGCGGCCCCTGCGTCATGGCCTCGAGGTCGACGAAGGCCTCGTCCATGCTGACCGGCTCCACCAGCGGCGAGAACTCGCGCAGTATGCCCATCACGACCTGGCTGATCTCGTGGTACGCGCCGAACCGGGGGAAGAGGTACGCGGCGTTCGGGCAGCGGCGCCGGGCCAGCGCGGTGGGCATGGCCGAGCCGACGCCGAAGGCCCTGGCCTCGTAGCTGGCCGTGGACACGACGCCGCGCAGGCCGACGCCGCCCACCACGACGGGTTTGCCGCGCAGGCTGGGCTTGTGCCGCTGCTCCACCGCCGCGAAGAAGGCGTCCATGTCGATGTGCAGGATCGACGGGACGGTTCGCATGAGTCCATCGTCCACCAACCCTCTGACACCGGGGCGTAGGCGGCCCGGCGCCGCTCAGTCCAGCCGCGGCAACAGCACGAGCGCGAGGTGCAGGCCGAGCCGGTCGCGGCCGGAGTCGAGGTCGAGGCCGGTGAGCCGCTCGATCCGCTCGAGCCGGTGGTAGAGCGTCTGCCGGTGGATGCCCAGGGCCTGCGCGGTGCGCTGGGCGCTGCCCGCCTCGTCCAGGTAGGCACGCGCGGTCCGGACGAGTTCGGCGCCGCCCTCGCGCAGCAGCCGCTCGATCCCGGGATGGGCCAGCGCCTCGCGCAGGGACGCGTCGGGGGCGACCCCGAGCAGCCGGTGCACGCCGAGTTCGGGCCATTCCCGCTGATCGGCCGGCTCGGCCCGATCGCTCTGCCCGGCCTGGGCGACCCGCTCCTCCCGGAACGCGGCGACCCGGGCCGCGATGCGGGCCTGCAGCCAGGACGCCCGCGCCTGCGCCAGTGTGGCCACCGGGCCGCCGATCCCGGCCACGGCCGGATGCTCCGGCCCCAGCGCCGTCAGGGCCGTGCGGGCCACCGCCCGAGCCGCCGTCAGATCGCCTGCGGCGCCGAGCGGAACGATGAAGGTCGAACTGTGCTCCCCGGTGCCCACCAGCACCGTGCGCGGCAGCCGCCAGGCGTTGACCGGGGCGTCCGCGGCGGTCGGTATCAGGGATCTGAGCACGACCGCGGCCACCGGCACGGCCTCGTCCCTGAACCAGGACTCGGCGATCTCGGCGGCCGCCTTGGCCCGCGTCTCCGGGAAGGTGGAGAGCAGCTCGCCCACCTTCCAGCCGAGGTCGTCGCGCCAGCGCGAGTGCCGGGCCAGCTCCGCCCCGGCCCGCCCGGCCAGGTCGAGCAGCTCGGGCAGCAGCGCCGGGTCGACCGCGCGGTCCTCCAGCAGCCACAGGTATCCGTAGGTGACCGACTGCCAGCGCACCGGCACGCAGACCCGGCCGAGCAGCCGGCGCTGCGGATCGGCCGGGATGTGCATCGGCCCGGCGGCCCGGGCGATGCCGAAGGACTCGTAGTAGCTGCGGACCTCGTCGGTGGACCGGCGGGTCAGGATCGAGTCCTGGCGCACCGCGTCGCCCACGGTGCGGTGGGCGCAGAAGGCCACCAGATTGAACTCGCGGTCCTCAAGGGTGACCGCCATCTCGGTGATCCTGGCCGCCTCGTCCACCAGCTCCTGCAGGTCAGGTCCCATACCGCGCTTCCTGTGACATACCGTCGGGCCTGCCGTTTCAGCCCCGCCCTGCCGATCATCATACGATTGTCTGAAGAATAGTCCGGCGACTGGGACGTCTGTCTCTCGTCGGGGGGCGCCCGGGTTTCCTACGGTATGCGCGAACGACCCGTACCCGCTCCGGAGGCAGTCAGTGGCCGCAGTGCTCTCTTCCGTGTTGCTCAAGGCCTCGCGCAGCCCGTTGGCGCGCCGAGCCGTGACCGCGATCCCCGTCACCCGCAAGGTCGTCGACCGCTTCGTGGCCGGCGAGAACCAGGCCGCGGCGATCGCCGCGGTGCGCGCGCTCAAGGCCCAGGGCCTGTACGCGACGCTCGACCACCTCGGCGAGGACACCACCGACGCCGCGCAGGCCGCCGCCATCCGGGACAGCTACGTCGCGCTGCTCGGCCGCCTGTCCGCCGAGGGCCTCGCGGACGTGGCCGAGGTCTCGGTCAAGCTCTCCGCGCTCGGCCAGGCGCTGCCCGGCGGCGAGCAGCTGGCGCAGGACAACGCCCACGCGATCTGCGAGGCCGCGGCCGCCGCCGGCACCACGGTGACCCTCGACATGGAGGACCACACCACCATCGACTCCACCCTGCGCATCCTCAAGGTGCTGCGGGAGGACTTCCCGTGGGTCGGCACCGTGCTCCAGAGCATGCTGCACCGCACCGAGCAGGACTGCCGCGACCTGGCCTACCCCGGCTCGCGGGTGCGCCTGGTCAAGGGCGCCTACGCCGAGCCCGCCTCGGTCGCGCACCAGGACAAGCCCGAGGTGGACGCCGCCTACGAGCGCTGCCTGGAGATCCTGATGGCCGGGGGCGGCTACCCGATGGTGGCCAGCCACGACTCCCGGATGATCCGGGCCGGGCGCGGCGCCGCGAGTGCGCACGGGCGCACCGCGAGCGACCATGAGTTCCAGATGCTCTACGGCATCCGCCAGGACGAGCAGCTCAAGGCCGCGCGCGCGGGCGAGCGGATGCGGGTCTACATCCCGTTCGGCACCGACTGGTACGGCTACTTCATGCGCCGGCTGGCCGAGCGCCCGGCCAACGTGGCCTTCTTCCTGCGCGCGCTCGTCGGCCGCTGACCGCGCCGCCGCACCCGCACCGCGCCGCACACCCCGCGGCGCCACCGCCACCGACCACCCGTACGTGATCCGAAAGGGAACCACCGTGGACGCCGTCACCCGAGTCCCGCAGCCGGTCAACGAGCCGGTCCTGGGCTACGGCCCGAACAGCCCGGAGCGCGCCCGCCTGCTCGAGGCGCTGACCGACCTGCAGACCCACCCGATCGACCTGACCATGACGATCGGGGGCAGGCAGCGGATGGGCGGCGGGGGCAAGCTCGACGTCGTCCAGCCGCACCGCCGCGCGCACGTGCTCGGCACCCTGGCCGAGGCCACCCACCAGGACACCAAGGACGCGATCGACGCCGCCGCCGCGGCCGCCGCGCCCTGGCGCGAGCTGTCCTTCGACGACCGCGCCGCCGTCTTCCTCAAGGCCGCCGACCTGCTCACCGGCCCGTGGCGGGCCCGGGTGAACGCGGCCACCATGCTCGGCCAGTCCAAGACCGCGCAGCAGGCCGAGATCGACTCGGCCTGCGAGCTCGCCGACTTCTGGCGGTTCAACGTGGCCTTCGCCCGGCAGGTCATCGAGGAGCAGCCGACCTCCAGCGCCGGGGTGTGGAACCGCACCGACTACCGCCCGCTCGAGGGCTTCGTCTACGCGATCACGCCGTTCAACTTCACCGCCATCGCCGGCAACCTGCCCACCGCCCCGGCGCTGATGGGCAACACCGTGCTGTGGAAGCCCTCGGTCACCCAGCAGTTCTCCGCGCACCTGGTGATGCGCCTGCTCGAGGAGGCCGGCCTGCCCGCCGGCGTCATCAACATGCTCACCGGCAGCGGCGTGCCGGTCTCCGAGGTGGCGCTCACCCACCCGGACCTGGCCGGCATCCACTTCACCGGCTCCACCCGCACCTTCCAGCACCTGTGGCGCACGGTCGGCGAGAACATCGAGAGCTACCGCAGCTACCCGCGGCTGGTCGGCGAGACCGGCGGCAAGGACTTCATACTGGCCCACGCCAGCGCCGACCCTGGCGTGCTCAAGACCGCGCTCACCCGCGGTGCCTTCGAGTACCAGGGCCAGAAGTGCTCCGCCGCCTCCCGCGCCTACGTCCCGCGCGCCCTGTGGGAGCAGATCAAGGACGAGCTCGCGGCCGAGGTGGACGGCCTGAGCATGGGCGAGGTGACCGACCTGTCCAACTTCATGGGCGCGGTCATCGACGAGCGGGCGTTCGCCAAGCACAAGGCGGCGATCGACCGGGCGCACGCGGCCGCGGACATCGACGTGCTGGCCGGCGGCACCTACGACGACTCGCACGGCTTCTTCGTCCGCCCGACCGTGCTGGTCGGCTCGAACCCGGACGACGAGATCTTCAACACCGAGTACTTCGGCCCGATCCTGTCGGTGCACGTGTACGAGGAGTCCGACTTCGACGCCGTCATCGCCCGGATCGACCGCACCTCGTCCTACGCGCTGACCGGCTCGATCCTGGCGCAGGACCGCGGCGTGCTGGCGCACGCGGGCAAGGGCCTGCGCTTCGCCGCCGGCAACTTCTACCTCAACGACAAGCCGACCGGCGCCGTCGTCGGCCAGCAGCCCTTCGGCGGCGGCCGGGCCTCGGGCACCAACGACAAGGCAGGCTCCCCGCAGAACCTGCTGCGCTGGACCAGCCCGCGCTCGATCAAGGAGACCTTCGTCCCGCCGACGGACTACCGCTACCCGCACATGGGCTGACGCCTCGGCGTCCAACCCGAAGGGGGCCCCTTCCGCTCAGAGCGCGGAAGGGGCCCCCTTCGGGGTTGTCCGGTCACCCGGTCGCCCGTTGGTCAGCGGGAGAAGCCGGGCATCGGGAAGGCGTCGAGCAGGTCGCGCACCTCGCCGGCCACCGCGTCGAGCTCCTTGGCCACGTCCGCGTCGTCCAGCGGGCCGCGCCCGGCCGCGAGCACCGCGCGCTCGATCCAGCCCGCGAGGGCCGGCATGTGCTCGGTGCGCAGGCCGCGGGTGGTGATCGCGGCGGCGCCCAGGCGCAGGCCGGAGGGGTCGAACGGACGGCGGGTGTCGAACGGCACCGTGTTGAAGTTGAGCTCGATGCCGGCCGCGTCCAGCGCCTTGGCGGCCACCTTGCCGGTGATGCCCTTGTTGGTCAGGTCGATCAGCAGCAGGTGGTTGTCGGTGCCGCCGGAGACCAGGTCGAAGCCGCGCTCGAGCAGCGCCGCGGCCAGGGCCTGGGCGTTGGCCACGATGGCGGCCGCGTAGTCCCGGAACGAGGGCTTGGCCGCCTCGGCCAGCGCCACCGCGATACCGGCGGTGGTGTGGTTGTGCGGGCCGCCCTGCAGGCCGGGGAAGACCGCCTTGTCGATCGCCTTGGCGTGCTCCTCGGTGGACAGCAGCATCGCGCCGCGCGGGCCGCGCAGGGTCTTGTGCGTGGTGGTGGAGATCACGTCGGCGTGGCCCACCGGCGTGGGGTGCGCGCCACCGGCGACCAGGCCCGCGATGTGCGCCATGTCGGCCAGCAGGATCGCGCCGGTCTCCTTGGCGATCTCGGCGAAGGCCGCGAAGTCGATGGTGCGCGGGATCGCGGTGCCGCCGGCGATGATCAGCCGGGGCCGCTCGCGCAGGGCGATCTCGCGCACGTCGTTCATGTCGACGCGGCCGGTCTCCTGGCGCACGCCGTAGTGGGTGGGCCGGAACCACTTGCCGGTGGCCGAGACCGGGGAGCCGTGGGTCAGGTGGCCGCCCATGGGCAGGTCCATCGAGAGCACGGTGTCGCCCGGGTTCATGAAGGCCAGGTAGACCGCGAGGTTGGCCGGCGAGCCCGAGTACGGCTGCACGTTCGCGTGCTCGGCGCCGAACAGCGTCTTCGCCCGCTCGATGGCCAGGCGCTCGAGCTGGTCGACGACCTGCTGGCCCTCGTAGTAGCGCTTGCCGGCGTACCCCTCGGAGTACTTGTTGGTGAAGACGGTGCCGGTGGCCTCGAGCACGGCGGTGGAGACGTAGTTCTCCGACGCGATCAGGCGGATCTTCTCGAACTGGCGCTGGGCCTCGGCCTCGGCCAGCCGGGCGACCTCGGGGTCGGCGGCGGCGAGATGGGTCAGGGCAGGCTGGTGCACGGTGCCTCCAGGTCAGGGTCGACTCGTCGGCGGTCACCCAGGCGCACGGTGCCCACTGCTGCTCTTCGGGCCGCTCCACGGTGGTCGGTTCCACCTCGCTGGCGCCAGTCGCGGTCCACTACCGGAGGATCCTACCGGGACGCGCCGAGCGTTTTACGCCCGTTCCAACTTGGCCACGCACTCCACGTGGTGGGTCATCGGGAACAGGTCGAAGGCGCGCAGGCCGGTGAGCGCGTAGCCCTGCTCGGCGAAGTAGCCCAGATCCCGGGCCAGCGCGGCCGGATCGCAGGCCACGTAGGCGATCACCCGGGGGCGCAGGCCCGCGATCCCGGCCACCACGTTGCGCCCGGCCCCGGCCCGCGGCGGGTCGAGCACCACGACCTCGGCCTCGAAGCCCGCCGGGGCGTCCTTGATGGCCTTGTCCACCCGCTCCTCGACCAGGGTCACCTGCGCGAACTCGGCCAGGTTGGACCGGGCGTCGGCCACCGCGGCGCGCTCGGACTCCACCGCGACCACCTCGCCGTCCGGGCCGACCGCCGCGGCCAGGCCGGCCGCGAACAGGCCCACCCCGCAGTACAGGTCCATCGCGGTCTCCCCGGGACGGGCGTCGACGTACTCGGACACGGCCTGGCTCAGCACGTCGGCCGCGGCCGGGTGCACCTGCCAGAACCCCGACCCGCTGACCTTGAAGGTGCGCCCGGCGGCCACCTCCCGCACCTGGGCCCGCCCGTGCACCCGGGAGGCGCCGCCCTCGCCGTCCCCGCGCAGCACCGAGACCGGGACGTCGAGCTCGACGATGGGCATCCGGCCGAGCGGCTTGGGCAGCGGGGTGACCACGACGGCGCGGTCCGAGGACCCGGTCGAGGCGATCACCTCGACCCCGGCCACCCCGGGCCAGGAGCGGCTCTCCACGCCCACCTCCTCGACCCCGTCGGCGGCGATGGCGCAGTGCTCGACCGGCACCACGTCGTGCGAGCGGCTGCGGCGCAGCCCGATCCGGCCCTGCTCGTCCACCGCGAACTGCACCCGGGTGCGCCAGCCGAGCCCGTCGGCGTCGCCGGGCGCGGGCTCGACCACGACGTGCCGCTCGATCCCGGCCAGCCGGCGCAGCTGCTCCTCGATCACCGCGCCCTTGAGCGCGCGCTGGGCCGCGGGCGTGGCGTGCTGCCAGTCGCAGCCTCCGCACTTGCCCGGACCCGCGTACGGGCACGGCGCGGGCACCCGGTCGGCCGAGGCCTCGAGGATCTCGACCGCGTCGGCGCGCAGGTAGCGGTCCTGCGCGTGCCCCTCGGTCACCTGCGCCACCACCCGCTCGCCCGGCAGCGCGTGCCGCACGAACACCGCGCGCCCCTCGTGCCGCGCCACGCAGAAGCCGCCGTGCGCCACCGGCCCGACCAGCACCTCGAACCGCTCCCCGACGAGCGAGGGCCCGGCGTCGGGGCGCGCGGCGGGCGCGTGGGCGCGGGCGGAGGGGCGAGGCGAGGCGCTGCGCGGCACTGTGTTTCCGATCTCACGTGGATGGCCGGGGCTCCGGCGGGTGACACTCAAGGGTAGGCCGTGCGGGGGCGGGGCACTCGCACCGTCGCGGACGGCTCGCGGCGCAGCGAGGTCCTTGGGGACACGCTTTTCGTCCCCAAGACCGCCCGGCCGAGCAAGCCGCGATCTACCAGTATCGCGGCGCAGCGAGGTCCTTGGGGACACGCTTTTCGTCCCCAAGACCGCCCGGCCGAGCAAGCCGCGATCTACCAGTACAGCTGCACCCGGCGCTGTTCCAGAAAGCGGACGGATGATAGACACGACACCGTGAGGATCGCGCCGCGCCCCTCGCCCTGTGCACCGACGAGCTTCGAGGAGACCTGGCACTGTGCATATCGTGATCATGGGCTGCGGCCGCGTGGGTTCCACGCTGGCCCTGAGCATGGAGGAACTGGGGCACAGCGCCGCCGTGATCGACCAGGATCCGCAGGCCTTCCGCCGACTCGGAGGCGTCTTCCGGGGCCGGCGGGTGACGGGCACCGGCTTCGACCGGGACACCCTGATCGCGGCCGGGATCGAGGGCGCGGGCGCCTTCGCCGCCGTCTCCAGCGGAGACAACTCGAACATCATCGCGGCCCGGGTGGCCCGGGAGACCTTCGGCGTGGAGAACGTCTGCGCGCGCATCTACGACCCGCGCCGGGCCGAGATCTACGAGCGCCTCGGCATCCCGACCGTGGCCACGGTGCGCTGGACCGCGGACCAGATGCTGCGCCGGCTGATCCCGAGCGGCGGCGAGGAGCACTGGCGTGACCCGTCCGGCACCGTCGCGGTGGTGGAGGTGCACGTGAGCCCGGGCTGGGTGGGCCACCGGGTGGCCCGGCTCGAGTCCGTCTCCGGCACCCGGGTGGCGCTGCTGACCCGGCTGGGCAAGGGCATCCTGCCCGAGAACGACACCGTGCTGCAGGAGGGCGACCTGGTGCACGTGGCGCTGAACACCGCCGAGCAGACGCAGGTCGAGGAGATCTTCGCGAAGGGACCTGAACACTGATGCGCGTCGCGATCGCCGGAGCCGGGAACGTGGGCCGCTCCATCGCCGTGGAACTGCTGGAGAACGGCCACGAGGTCCTCCTGATCGACAAGGAGCCGCACCGCATCGCGGTGGACGAGCTGCCCCGGGCGGAGTGGCTGCTGGCCGACGCCTGCGAGATCGCCTCGCTGGACGAGGCGGGCCTGCAGCGGTGCAACGTGGCCATCGCGGCCACCGGCGACGACAAGGCCAACCTGGTGGTCTCGCTGCTGGCGAAGACCGAGTACGGCGTCCCGCGGGTGGTGGCGCGGGTCAACCACCCGAAGAACGAGTGGCTGTTCAACGAGGCCTGGGGCGTGGACGTGGCCGTCTCCACCCCGCGCCTGATGTCCGCGCTGGTCGAGGAGGCCGTCTCGGTCGGCGACCTGGTGCGGGTGCTGCGCTTCAGCCAGGGCGAGGCCAACCTGGTCGAGCTGACCCTGCCGGCCGACGCGCCGCTGGTCGGCACCGTCATCGGCGCGGTGGAGTGGCCCGAGGACACCGCGCTGGTCGCGGTGCTGCGCGGCGGCCGCGTGGTCGTGCCGACCCCGGACGACCCGCTGGAGGGCGGCGACGAGCTGCTGTTCGTCGCGGCGCCGGACCGCGAGCAGCAGCTCGAGGACCTGCTCAACGCCGAGGCCTCGCAGTCCTCGAACTGACGACACGCACGCGGCCCCGGCACCCCCGCGAGGGGATGCCGGGGCCGCGTGCTGTGGCTCTGCGCTGCCGACGGACGGGGCCGCTCAGGATTCGGCGGCCGCCGCGTCCTGGCCCGGCTCGCCAGCCGCGTGCGCCGCCTTGATCGGCGGCAGCGGGGCGCGCCGGATGATCTGCCAGCAGGCGTAGACGACCGCGAGGTAGAGCGGGTAGCTCATGATGATCTTGGCCACGCCGAGCGCGTCGATCTGGTTGGACAGGTACAGCGGCACCTCGACGCACACCCGGAAGGTGAACATGGCCGCGAGCAGCCAGGTGGCCAGGGTGAACGCGCGCGCCCTGGCCGGGCTCTCGCGCCAGGCCATCATCTCGCCGGTGACCGGGCCGAGCACCACCCCGACGATCGGCCAGCGCACCACGGCGCTGACCGAGAACACGATCGCGTAGCCGATGTTGAGCAGCACGCCCGGCAGGTAGAAGCCCTTGGCCTGCCCGGAGAAGTGGGCCACGGCGGCGCACACGAGCACCCCGGCCAGGCCGCCGAGGGCGTGCTGCAGGGTGTCGCGCTTGACCAGCCGGACCGCGCTGAGCACCGCGGCCACGGCCACGGCGGCCCAGATCGCGCCGCCCAGGTTGCGCGAGATGCCGTAGACCAGGACGAACAGGATGCTCGGCAGGCCGACCTCGGCCAGGCCCCGGCGGCCGCCGAAGGCGGCGAACACGGAGGCCTGGTAGGCGGCCAGGCGCTCCTCGTGCGTGGGCTCCGGCGTGGCCGCCTCGGGCGGGGCGGACTCGGCTGCCTGGGGCTGCGGCGCCGCGGCGGCGGCTTCGGCTGACATGTCTGGCATCGTACCTTCCGCGCCCCGCCGCAGCGTAGGAACGCGCACGAGCCCACCCTCGGACCGCGGGCCGGGCCGCACGCCGCGGCCCGCCCCGGTCAACGGATCTCGGTGATCTCGGGCCCGCGCTGGTAGGGGTTCAGGTCGCCGCCGGCGTACGGCGAGCTCGGCTCGGCGGCCGGCTCGGCCGCCTCGTCGGTCGGCCGGGCCTGCGGGGGCAGCCGCAGCGGGATCGGGTCGCGCGGGGCCATCGCCTGCGTGCCGCGCACCACCACGACGTTGCGGAAGACCTGCTCGACCATCGCCGCGGCCTCGGCCTGCACCGCGGCCTGCCCGGAGATCACCGCGCGCAGGAACCAGCGCGGACCGTCGGCACCGAGGAAGCGCACCACCTGCACGCCCTGGTTGCCCTCCGGCAGGCGGACCGGGACCCGCGCGCGCAGCTCGGGCCCGAAGGCGCCCACGCCCTTGTCGATCACGCCGCCCTGCTTGGTGACCTCGATCGAGATCTCGTCGCGCACCTCGGTCCAGATGCCCTCGGAGCGCGGCGCGGCGAAGGCCTGCAGCTGGATCGCGCTCTGCCCGAGCACGACCGTGATCGCCATCACCTGCTGCTGCTCGGAGACCTCGAGGCGCACTTCCATGCCGGGGACGGCGGGCACCAGCAGGCCCCCGAGGTCCACCCGGCCTTCCATGGGGTTGTCCAGTTCCGTGGCGTCCCAGGGCCCCTCGGCCCGTTCGGCGGAGGGCTCGGCCGTACGGCGGTGCGGCGCGGCGTCCTGCTGCGCCTCCTCGCCCTCGTCCGCGGGCTCCAGCCCAGCCTCGTCCGCCGCGTCACGGCCTCGCCGTCGGAACATCGGTCACATCTCCCCATCAGTTTGTCTCGTCGTGCCGGCCTGCGTCCCGCACGGTCCTCGCGCACCGATCGTTTCACTACAGCCGGACTATAACCCGCGGCGGGCGCTTTACCCCCTGCGGGCGGCCGGGCGCACTACCGGCCGGTGGACCCGTGCCCGCCTTCGCCGCGTTCGCTCGGTGGAAGCTGCTCCACCTCCACGAAACGCGCCTGTTCCACCCGCTGCACCACCAGCTGCGCCACTCGGTCGCCCCGGGAGAGGGTGACCGGGCGCGCGCGGTCCAGGTTCACGATGATGAGCTTGATCTCGCCGCGATAACCGGAGTCGATCGTGCCCGGGGTGTTGACCAGGGAAACCCCGTACCGCGCGGCGAGTCCGGAGCGCGGGTGGACGAAGGCCGCGTACCCCGCCGGCATGGCGATGGCCAGGCCCGTCGGCACCACCGCGCGCTCACCCGGCGCGAGCTCCACGTCCACCGCGCAGCGCAGGTCGGCGCCGGCGTCGCCGGGCAGCGCGTAGGCGGGGGGCGGCAGGTCCGGGTCGAGCCTGCGGATGAGGATCTCGACCTCGGCACTCGCGGGGGGCGCTGCCGGTGCGGTCAGGGGTTGCGCGGCGTTCACGCCCGCACCCTACCCCGTCCGCGCCGTCAGGGCGGGGCGGCACGGACACGTGCGGGCCGGTGACTCGACCGGGCCCGCGTGCGCCGGCGCCCGGCGGTCAGGGATTGACGTCGAAGGCGCGCAGCGAGCGGTAGCGCTGCGGGTCCTCGAGCACGGCCTGGACGTCCTCCTGGCGGCCGTGCGTGACGAAGTGCTCCAGCTTGACCCCCACGAACAGCGCCGCGGCCTTCGCCACGAGCAGGCCCTCGGGGCCGTCCAGCCGGGCCTCGGCCCGGTGGTAGAACTTGCGCCCCGCCTGCCCGACGCACCAGGCCCGCAGGTGCACGATCCGGCCCACCGGCACCGGCTTGAGGAAGTCGGTCTCCAGCCGCCCGGTGACCGCGGGCACCCGCAGCAGCCAGCTGACCGTGCCCATGACCTCGTCGAACGCGGCCGAGAGCAGGCCGCCGTGGATCAGTCCGGGCGCGCCCTGATGGGCCTCGGCCACCTTGAACTCGGCCGTCACGGACACCCCGGGACCGGCCGCCACGCGCAGGTGCAGGCCCTCCGGGCGCTGCTCTCCGCAGCCGAAACACTGGTCGTAGTGCGTGCCGAGCCAGGCCCCGGGCTCGGGGGCCTGCGGGTGGCGTTCGGGCGCGACGGCGTGCTCGGGCGGTTCGGTGGGGCCCCGGAAGACCTCGGCCCGCGGCGCGGACGCGTCGTCGTGCGGGTGCGCGGAGGCTCCGTGCCGGTCCTGGTCGGTCATGGCCTGAACATTACTCGCTGGTAACCGCGGCGGGTCCACCGCCCCCGGACCGGCCCCGCGCGCAGGGCGAACCCCGGAATCGGGCACCCGGCGCAGGTGTGTGACCCTAGGACGCATGACCGCTTCCGAGAGCAACGGCTCCTACCGCGAGCAGCTGCGCGCACCCCTGTCCTGGTATCTGATAAGCATTCTGTTCGGCCTCGGCCTGGGCATCATCTTCCTGGTCGTCGGCCCCTGGCAGGCGCTGGCCGGACTGGTCGGCGGAAGCGCCCTGTCGGCCTGGGTGGTGTTCTCCTACGGCCGGATCACGATCCGGCTCGCCGACGGAAGCCTGCACGCCGGACCGGCCGTGCTGCCGCTCTCCGCCCTCGGCGAGGCGCGCGCGCTCGACGCCGAGCAGGCCCGGGCCCTGCGGACCCAGGACGCCGATCCGCGTGCGTACCTGCTGCTGCGCAGCTACGTGAGGACCGCGGTGCGGGTCGAGGTCGTCGACCCCCGTGACCCGCACCCGTACTTGTACCTTTCTTCGCGGCACCCCCAGCGGTTGGCCGCGACGATCGCCGGCGCCACTGCCGGTGCGAACGCCGCGGCCCGCTAGGTCCGCTCCACGCCCGGCGTGTTCACGCACAGTCCCGGCACACCGGCTGGCCGTCGCGCTCGAAGGCGAGTTGCGACTGGTGGTGTACCAGGAAACAGCGGGAGCAGGTGAACTCGTCGGCCTGCCTGGGCAGGACACGGACGCTCAACTCCTCCCCGGACAGGTCTGCACCGGGAAGTTCGAGCGACTCGTTGTCGCCCTCCTCCAGGTCGACCACGGCGGCGGTCTTGTCGACCCGCCGTGCCTTCAACTCCTCCAGAGAGTCCTCGTTGAGTTCATCGTCGGTCTTGCGTGGCGTGTCGTAGTCGGTAGCCATTTTCCTCTCCCCCTTCAGGCGGTTCTTTGGTCGTTCAGGGCACGTAACGTATCGGAAGGCAAAGTTGTGCCCGATCCGAGGCGCAGATTTTGCCTTACTTCAAGGGGTGTTATGCAACCGACACCCGACCTAATCAGCCGTTCGGGTGGTCTGGCAGGATGTTCCGCACCTGCGCCACCCCTGTCTGGAAAGGCCCGTCGATGCCCGTCTACGCCCTCGGCGACCTCGTTCCGCAGATCCATCCGCAGGCCTACATCCACCCGGAAGCCACGGTGATCGGCCAGGTCAGCGTGGGTGCGGGCAGTACCGTATGGCCCGGCGCCGTGTTGCGCGGGGACTACGGCCGGATCACGGTCGGACAGGCCACCTCGATCCAGGACGGCGCCGTGATCCACGCCACAGAGGAGCTCGAGACCGTGATCGGCAGCCGATGTGTCGTTGGTCACATCGCCCACCTCGAGGGATGCGTGGTGGAGGACGACTGCCTCGTCGGTTCGGGCAGCGTGGTGCTCCACCGGGTCGTGGTGCGTTCCGGTGCGCTCGTGGCCGCGGGCGCGGTGGTCTCCCCCGGAACGGAGGTTCCGGCCCGGGCGATGGCCCTGGGCGTCCCGGCGAAGCTCCGCCTGGACGCCGTGACCCCCGGAAGCTTTGCCGACGCGGTGTCGAGATACACCGCCAACGGCGAGCTGTACGCCAAGCAGTTGAGAAGAATCGACTGAGCTCGGCGGAGGCGTCCCCGCGGACCCTCGCCACGGGTCCTTCGGGCGCTCCCGGGCACGCTCGGGCCGGGGTCTCGCCGTCGCGTATGCCCGCCGGCGCGCCCCTCTACACGCCTTCCGGTCGGTCCGCAGCCGCCCCGCCGCACCGCCCGGACCCCACGCGGCCTGCCCGAGAGCCCGCCACGCCGCCGCAAAGCCCCCGCCACGCCCCGGCGTGGCCGGCCAGGCCGTCCTGGGCTCGGCCCCTCGCGTGCGGCCCGCAGCCGCCCGCTCAGCGGCGCGCCGAACCCCGGTGCGTCGCCCCGCGGCCGCCGGAACCGCCGGCCGGGGTCGGCACCCACACCCGCACGATCAGCCCGCCCTCCGCTCTGGCCTGCACCGCGATCCGCCCGCCGTGCGCCCGCACCACCGCGCGCACGATCGAGAGCCCGAGCCCGGCCCCGCGGTCCTCGGCCCGCCGCGGCGCGTCCGGCGCCCGCAGCCGCCGGAACGGCTCGAACAGCGACTCCACCACCCCCGCGGGCACCAGCGGCCCGCTGTTGGCCACCACGAGCAGGCCGTATTCGCCCTGGTCGTAGGTGACCACGTCCACCCAGCCGCCGACGTGCCCGCTCGCGCCGCCGCCCGCCACCAGGTTGTGCCGCATCGCGTTGTGCACGAGGTTGGTCGCGACCTGCTCGAGCAGCGCCGCGTCCCCGCGCACCGTCACCGCGTTCAGCTGCGTCCGCAGGTGCAGCCCCCGCTGGGCCGCCTCCGCGCCGCTCATCGCCACGACCCCGCCGACCAGCTCGTCCCAGCGCACCGGCGCCGGCGCGAGCACCGCCTGGTCCGCCTTGGACAGCGCGAGCAGGCCCTCGATCATCCGCTCGGACCGCTCGTTGTTCGCCAGCAGACCCTGCGCCAGCACCACCGTGTCCGGAGGCGTGTCCGGATCCGCCAGCGTCACCTCGAGCAGCGTCCGGCTCACCGCCAGCGGCGTGCGCAGCTCGTGCGAGGCGTTCCCGGTGAACCGCCGCTGGCTCTCGAACGCCGCGTCGAGCCGGTCGAGCATCTCGTCGAAGGTCTCGGCGAGCTCGTACAGCTCGTCGCGCGGCCCGTCGAGGGCGAGCCGCGTGCGCGCGTCGAGCGAGCCCTCGCCGCGCCGCGCGATCTGCCGCGCCGCCGCCGAGACCCGGCTCAGCGGCCGCAGCACCCGCCCGGCCACCCAGTAGCCCACCGCGAACACCACGACCCCGAGCACGGCCAGCCCGATCAGCGCGGCCAGCAGGATCTGCTGCAGCGTCTCGGCGTGCACCGCCCGGGTGCACGCGTCCTGCTGAGCCACCGTCAGCTTGAGCCCCTTGAGCCGGTCCGCGGCCGTGAGCCGGCACCAGTTCGGCAGATCCGCCCGCGGATGGTTGAGCCGCCACTGCACCAGCACGAACGTCACCGCGGTCAGCACCGTGCCGAACACGACGAATAAGGCCACGAAGATCAGCGCGAGCTTCGCCCGCACCGGCAGCCCGGACCGACGCGCCGCCGGGCCGGGCGGTACCGCAGGCTGCAGATAGTGCCCCGACGCGGTGAGCGGAATGATGGTGCGGGCCAGGGGATCGCGCTCCGCGCCACCGCCCTCGCCGCCACCGCCTCCGACACCTTCCGGGCCCGCCGCCGCACCCGCAGTGCTCTGCTCGTTCACGTTCTCCGCCCGCATCCCCGGGAACTGCCCGGCCCGCTCCGTACGCACCCCGTCAGCCGATCCGATAGCCGGCGCCGGGCAGCGTGAGGATCACCTGAGGTTCGCCGAGCCGTCGCCGCAACGTCATCACCGTCACACGCACCACATTGGTGAACGGATCCGCGTTCTCGTCCCACGCCTTCTCCAGCAACTGCTCCGCACTCACCGCGGCGCCCCCGGCGCGCATCAGCACTTCCAGCACGGCGAACTCCTTGGGCGAGAGCGCCACCGCGCGACCGTCCCGCGTCACCTCGCGCCGCGCCGGATCCAGCCGGACCCCGGCGGCCTCCAGCACCGGCGGCAGCGCGGGCACAGCCCGACGTCCCAGCGCCCGCACCCGCGCCACCAGTTCGGCGAACGCGAACGGCTTGCCCAGGTAGTCGTCCGCGCCCAGGCTCAGCCCGGCCACCCGGTCGGCCACCTCGGCCGCGGCCGTGAGCATCAGCACCCGGGTCGCCGCGCCCTGCCCCACCACCTGCAGGCACAGCTCGTCCCCGCTCATCCCCGGCAGATCGCGGTCGAGCACCACCACGTCGTACTCGTTCACCCCGATCCGCTCCCAGCCCTCGGTCCCGTCGTAGGCCACGTCCACGGCCATCGACTCCCGCCGCAGCCCGCGCGCTATCGCGTCCGCCAGCAGCTGCTCGTCCTCCACCACCAGCACCCGCACCGCCACACACCCGCCTGTATCATTCGCGAAACCACAACCACACCCGGCACGCGCCGCCGTCCGGGGCACGCCCCGCCATCATGCACCCCGGCAGCTAAGGACGCCGTCAGTATCGGCCGCCCCCGACCGGGCGGACAGATCACCGCAGACCGTTGCGAACCGACGCCGCGCGGCCCGCGCGCCGCCCCATCCGGCCACCCCGGCCGGACCGCCCGTTCGACCGCGCCGAACGCCCTGAGCGAACCGAGGTGAACACTCGGAGATCGGCAGTTTGAAACTTCCGGGGGGCGGGAAGCTGTCATTCACACGGCCCAACTTCGCGCCCCGTGGCAATCTCAGCGTCATCGGGGTGTGGGCACGTCACCGCGTCCGTTGCACCACGGCTCGCCGCGCTCTCCCCCGTTCGCGGCCGCCGGGCGCACCCGAAGCCCGGGTCCGACCACGACCCTCCCGTCCCGGGCCAGCCCCTCCAGTACCACGAGCACAAGGAGCACCATGGGAGAGTTCGCCGCCCGTCTGCGCCAGAGGATCGAAGACACCGAGGCCGCTCTGCGCCGCGCCATGACCGCCAGGGACGTGTACGCGGTGCAGGTGGAACAAGGTGAACTCGACTCTCTGCTGCGCATCGCCGCCGACCACGGCGTCGATCCCCGCGCCGTCGCGGCCTGAGAGCCGCCCGCGCCGGGCTCACGGGCTCGGCGCCGCCGACCGTACGCCCGCCCCGCCGCGCTCCTCGCGGAGCCGGCCCGCAGCACGTCAGCACCGATCTCCGCGAAGCCCCGGCGGCCCGCCCGCCGCACTTTCGCGCTGAGCCCGCCCGCTCCGGCGGCCGCTCAGTAGCCCGGCTCGTCCGCCCCGAGGCCCACCAGGGCCTCGTGCAGCACCGGAAAGAGCGCAGGCCCGGCCGCCAGCACCATCGACTCCGAGGCGGGGGTCCCGTGGAAACCCTCCACGCGGGCCCCCGCCTCCGTCGCGATCAGGGCCCCGGCGGCCCGGTCCCACGGCTGCGTGCCGCGCTCGAAGTAGCCGTTCACCCGCCCGGCCGCGACCGAGCACAGGTCAAGCGCCGCACTGCCGCCGCGGCGGATGTCGCGCACCCGCCCGACCAGCCCGGACACGATCCGCCCCTGCTCGGCCCGGCGCTGCGCCCGGTAGCCGAACCCGGTGGCCACCAGCGCCCGGTCCAGACCCTCGGGCTCGAGCACGCCGAGGCGCTGCTCGCCGAGCCAGGCCCCGCCGCCACGTACGGCCGTGTACAGCTCTCCCAGCTGCGGAGCGAGCACGAGACCCGCCACGACCTGCCCGTCCACCTCGGCGCCGATGGACACGGCCCAGGCCGGCAGCCCGTAGAGGTAGTTCACCGTCCCGTCGATCGGGTCGATCACCCAGCGCACCCCGCTCCCGCCCTGCTCGGTGCCGCCCTCTTCACCCAGGAAGCCGTCGTCGGGGCGGTGGCGCCGGATCGCCGCCTTGATCATCTTCTCGGAGGCCGTGTCCATCTCCGTGACGACGTCGGTCGGACTCGACTTCGTACTCGCCACCCCGAGCTGCGCCGGACGTCCCTGCACCAGCAGCACCGCGGCCTCCTCGGCCGCCTCCCGCGCCGTGGCCAGCAGTTCCCTCGGGTCCACGTCCGCCGCCACCGTCACCGGGTCTCCCTCTCGCTCTCGCCCGAACGCGCACGCCGTTGCGACGCCCGCGTTCGGCTCTGCTCTGTTCGGCCGTGCCCTGTTCGGCTCTGCCGTGCTGCTCTGTTCGGCTCTGCTCTGTTCTGGTCGGTCCCGCGGTCAGTCCCGCCCGCACAGCGCCGGCTTGCCCGCCCCGCGCGGGTTCGGGCAGCACCCGGGCGCGCAGAGGTCCGGCATCGCGCCGAGCCCGCTCAGCCCGGCCCGGGTGACCGTCTCGCCGCGTTCCACCGCGGCCCGCTCGGTCAGCAGGTCCCGCACCAGCGCCACGAAGTCCGGACGCGTCCCCGGCGTCGCCGCCCTGGCCATCGGCAGCCCGAGCTCGGCCGCGACCTGCGCGGCCTGCGTGTCCAGATCGTAGATCACTTCCATGTGGTCGGAGACGAACCCGATCGGCACCACCACCACCGCGCGCGCCCCGG
Source organism: Actinospica durhamensis (assembly GCF_018139695.1). GTDB lineage: Bacteria > Actinomycetota > Actinomycetes > Streptomycetales > Catenulisporaceae > Actinospica > Actinospica durhamensis. The sequence continues at coordinate 20,879 of NZ_JAGSOG010000131.1, forward strand.
CGGCCGCGCGGTCCCGCAGGTGGGCGCACACGTCCGGCTCCAGCCACGGCTGCGTCGGCGGCCCGCTGCGGCTGCAGTACACCAGCGTCCAGTCCCGCTCCACCCCGGTCCGCTCGCGCACCGCGTCCGCGACCAGGCCCGCGACCGCCTCGTGCTGCGGCACGTAAGCACTGGTCTGCGCGTACGACAGCGGCACCGAGTGCGTGACGAACACCACCTCGGCCGCGTCGCGCAGCTGCGGCTCGAGCCGGTCGAGCGCCTCGAGCGTCGAGGAGACGAACGGCCCCACGAACCCCGGATGGTCGAAGTACGCCCGGATCTTGTCGATCCGCATCACGTCGAGCACTCCGGCCTCGGCCGCGGCCGCCGCGAGGTCCTCGCGGTACTGCCGACAGCCCGAATACGACGAGTACGCCGAGGTCACGAACACCAGCGGCCGGCGCACCCCGTCCGCCGCCATCCGCCGCAGCGTGTCGGCCAGGAACGGCTGCCAGTTGCGGTTGCCCCAGTACACCGGGACCCCGATCCCGTGCTCGGCCAGATCCTTCTCGACCTGCGCGATCAGTGCCCGGCACTGCGCGTTGATCGGGCTCACCCCGCCGAACAGGAAGTAGTGCTCCCCCACGGCCGCGAGCCGCTCGCGCGGGATGCCGCGCCCCCGGGTCACGTTCTCCAGGAACGGCACGACCTCGTCCGGGCCCTCCGGCCCGCCGAAGGACAGCAAAAGCAGCGCGTCGTACGGCTCGGCCGAGGCGCTCACGGACTCCACCATGTGCAAATCCTCGCACGCGGACGCAGGGCCCCTTGACGCCAGGTCTACGGTCAAGTTGGCTTACCCCCTGCGAATTGTCCGCCTGCTAGCGCCCCCGCAAGATTGGCCCAGGATGAGCACTCTCCCGACCGAAGCCGCCGCGACCCGGACCTGGACCAACTGGGCCGGCAACCAGCAGGCCCGGATGCGCCGCGTGGCCGCTCCGAGCAGCCCGCAGGAGGTCGCGGAGACGGTGCGGGACGCCGCGGCCCGCGGCATGACGGTCAAACCGGTCGGCTCCGGCCACTCGTTCACCCCGGTCGCGGTGACCGACGGCGTGCAGATCCGGATGGGCAACCTGGCCCGGCTGCGCGGCGCCGACCCGGCCAGCGGACTCGTCACGGTCGAGGCCGGCATGGGCCTGTGGCGGCTGAACGAACTGCTGGCCGAGCAGGGCAGAGCACTGACGAACATGGGCGACATCCAGGCGCAGACCGTCTCCGGCGCGATCGGCACCGGCACCCACGGCACCGGCCGCGACAGCGCCTCCATCGCCGCGCAGGTCGCCGGCCTCGAGTTGGTGCTGGCCGACGGAAGCCTGGTCAGCTGCTCCGCCGACGAGCACCCCGACCTGTTCGAGGCGGCCCGCATCTCCCTCGGCACCATCGGCGTGATCACCGCCGTGACCTTCCGCACCGAGCCGGGATTCCTGCTCGAGGCGCGCGAGGAGCCGATGCGCCTGAACGAGGTCCTGGACCGGTTCGAGGAGCTGCGCACCGAGAACGAGCACTTCGAGTTCTGGTGGTTCCCGCACACCGCGATGACGACGGTCAAGCGCAACAACCGCACCGAGGGCCCGGCCCGCCCGCTCTCGCGCCGCCGCGAATGGTTCGAGGACGAATTCCTGTCCAACACCTTCTTCGCCGGCGTCTGCCGCGTCGGCCGCGCCGCCCCGCGCGCCATCCCGGTGATCAACAAGGTCGCCGCGAAAGCGCTCTCCGCGCGCACCTTCGTGGACCGCTCGGACAAGGTGTTCACCTCCCCGCGCACCTTCAAGTTCGTGGAGATGGAATACGCCCTCCCGGTCGACGCGGCCGTCTCCGCCCTGCGCGAGATCGAGCGCCTGATCGCCCGCCAGAACCTGCGCGTCAACGTCCCCATCGAAGTGCGCTGCGCCCCCGCCGACGACCTGTGGCTCTCCACCGCCCACGGCCGCGAGACCGTCTACCTGGCCTTCCACGTGTTCCAGGGCATGGACCAGACCGCGTACTTCGAGACCGCCGAACAGATCATGATCGCCCACGAAGGCCGCCCCCACTGGGGCAAACTCCACACCCGCGACCACGACGACCTCGCCGCGATCTACCCCCGCTTCAACGACTTCCTCGAGGTCCGCGAGAAGACCGACCCCGACCGCATCTTCGCCAACGCCTACACGCGCCGGGTATTCGGGGCCTGAGATGGAATACGCCCTCCCGGTCGACGCGGCCGTCTCCGCCCTGCGCGAGATCGAGCGCCTGATCGCCCGCCAGAACCTGCGCGTCAACGTCCCCATCGAAGTGCGCTGCGCCCCCGCCGACGACC
>NZ_JAGSOG010000132.1 GCF_018139695.1 Actinospica durhamensis
CGTGCCCGCCGTCCACGCACCCGATCACTCCGGTCACCGCGTCGCTCCCGCCCTCGACCACGCCTCCGGTCACGCCCAGCACCACCCCGAGCATGTGGACCGGTCCGCACACCCCGCCCCCCGGCCTGGCGCACACCGGTGCCGATGTCGATGTCGCGCTCGGTGTGGCCGGCGCGGCGCTGATCGCGGGCCTCGGCCTGCGTCTGGCCGCCCGTCGCCGCGAGGAGCGGTAGACGCTCTGAACGTCGGTGGCGACCGAGTCGTCCACCCCTGCCCGCACCAAGCCGACCCCGGCTGATTCCGGTGCGATGTCACTCTGAAGGGCGGTTCTCACCCGGAACCGCCCTTCGGCGCGTCCGCGCGGTCATACGATCGCCCCGTTCGTACCGCGGGCGGCGCCGGCGGTATCGCCCTGCCGGAGGTGACGCCGTGTCACGGTCGCAGCCCGTCCTCGACTTCCGCGGCGGCGGGGACGGCCGCGGGGACGGCGCCGGTGAGCCCCCCACCCGCCGGCGCCGCACCGCCGGCCCGGCCGGGCGGGCGCTGGACCTGGTCGGCGAGCTCGTGCTCACCATCGGCCTGCTGTGCGGGCTCTACCTCCTCTACCTGCTGTGGTGGACCAACGTGAGCGCGGGCATGGAGAACCGGGCCGCCTCCGAGGCCTTCCAGCACACGCTCTCCTCGGCGTCCGCCCCGTCCGCCGCGCCCTCGGACTCGCTGACCGACGGCACCTCGTTCGGCTTCCTCTACATCCCCGCGCTCGGCTCGGGCTGGCGGGCGCTGCTGACCCAGGGCACCGAGCGCGAGCAGGTGCTCAACACCGGCGCGGTCGGCCACTATTCGAGCCCGGCGACGGCGATGCCCTGGGACGCCCGTGGAAATTTCGCGGTGGCCGGACACCGCGACGGGCACGGCATGATCTTCCGCGACCTCGACCAGCTGCGTCCGGGCGACCGGGTGTACGTCCAGACCCTCTACGGCTGGTACGTCTACCGGCTCGACCGGGAGGCCGCCTCGGTGCCGATCGACGACGTCTCGGTCCTCGATCCGATCCCGGTCGGATCCGGCTACACCGCGCCCGGCCGCTATCTGACCATGACCACCTGTACGCCCATGTACGTAGACAGCCACCGCCTGGTCTGGTGGGGAACGCTGGTGGAGACGACGCCGCGCGGCACGGTCCCGGCCGGACTGGCCCAGGGCGCCCCGTGATCCGGTCGGCCCGCCTCCGCTCGGCGCGATTCCCGGACGCGGCACGGGCGTTGATCGAGTCCTGACGTCAGGGCACGCACCCGCCTTGAAGGGCCGCGCGAGGGTGTGGCCGCGCCGGGGCGCACGGGCGCTCATGGGTGGAAATCTTGCCTTTCCTTGACCTACCGTTGGTCTGGTGTCCGCCGGTCCGAGCCGGGTGGGCCACGGCCGAGGGGGGCCTGGGGTGAGCCACTGCCGTACTCCTGCGCATGCGCGTGCCGCGACGGGGCAGGAGTTCATCCGGCTTCTGCTAACGTGTCGCAGCCGCGACGGGCGACGAGGCCCGCAGCGTCCGCCGACTCCTTCCCGGAGGTATCCATGAGCGCCACCATGCGACGTGCGGGCGTCTCGCCCGCCGTCACGCGGGGCGAGGCCGCGCCCACGGCCAGACCGAGCGTCCCGTTCACGGTGCTGATCCCCAGCTACAACGAGGCCGAGAACGTCGAGGCCCTGTTGTCCGGGCTCGCCGAGGCGCTCGAGGGCCTGCCGCTGGCCCGGCTACTGTTCGTGGACGACTCCAGCGACGGCACCGACACCCTGATCAGGGAACTGGCACCGGCCAGCGGCCTCGAGGTCGCGGTGCTGCACCGGGAGGCGCCCACCGGCGGGCTCGGCGGGGCCGTGGCCGCAGGCCTTGCGATAGCCGAGACGCCCTGGTGCGTGGTCATGGACGCCGACCTGCAGCACCCGCCCCGGCTCGCCCCGGCGCTGGTGGCCGAGGGAGAACGCTGCGACGCGCAGCTCGTGGTGGGCTCGCGGTACCTGGACGGGCATCGCGACGAGGGGTTCAGCCACCCGATCAGGGCCCTGGTATCGGCCGCGTGCACACGGCTGGTGCGGCTGACCTTCCCGCGCGTGCTGGCCGGCATCACCGACCCGATGAGCGGGCTGTTCGCGGTCCGCCGGGACCTGTGGGAGTCCGCGCAGCTCCAGCCCGACGGCTACAAGATCTTGCTGGAACTGGCCGTGCGCACCCGTCCCAGCACCGTGGCCGAACTGCCCTACCGCTTCCAGCCCCGCCACGGCGGCGCCTCGCACGCCGGAATGGCCGAGGGGCTGCGCTTCCTGCGCCACCTGACCGTGCTGCGCGCCTCCGGCACCCGGGCCCGGATGGTCGCCTTCGGCCTCATCGGCGCCTCCGGCCTGATCCCCAACCTCCTCGCCACCTGGGCCCTGGTGCGCTGGAGCGGCGTCGGCTACGTGGCCGCGGCGGTCCTGGCCAACCAGGCCGCGATGCTGTGGAACTTTCTGCTGATCGACCTGCTGCTCTTCCACCACCGCCGCAGCGGCCACTGGGCCTGGCGGCTCGGCCGCTTCGCCGTACTGGCCAACTTCGACCTCGTCGGGCGCATCCCGCTGCTGTCGTTCCTGGTGCGGGTGGTGGGCCTGGGACCCGTCTGGTCCACCGGCGTCACACTGCTCGCGGCCTCCGCGGTGCGCTTCGTGGTGACCGACCGGCTGTTCTACCGCCGGGACGGCCGGGCCGCGATCACCCTCGAGCCCGGGCCCCTGGCCGAGTCCGCGGTCGAGACCCCCTGATCCCCGCCCGGCCTGGGCCGGGACCGTCGTCGAAGGCGTGATTCGATGTTACTGTCCGATCCATGGCATTGATCGACCTGAGTCTGGATGAGCTGCGCGAGTACCGCCCGCAGCGCCCCGAACCCGAGGACTTCGACCAGTTCTGGACGGAGACGCTCGCCGCCGCGAACACCCACCCGATCGCGGCGAGCTTCGAGCCGGTGGACACCGGGCTGCGGCTGGTGCACGTGGAGGACGTCAACTTCGCCGGCTACGGCGGCCAGCCGGTCAAGGGCTGGCTGGTGCGTCCGGCGCAGGCCGAGGGCCCGCTGCCGTGCATCGTCGAGTTCTGCGGCTACGGCGGCGGCCGGGGCCTGGCCCACGAGCAGCTGTTCTGGGCCAACGCCGGTTATGCCCACTTCCTGATGGACACCCGCGGCCAGGGCGGCGGCTGGCGCGTCGGGGAGACTCCGGACGACGGCGCGGACGGGGCCGGGCCGAGCATCAACGGCTACATGACCCGCGGCATCCAGTCCCCGGAGACGTACTACTACCGGCGCCTGTTCACCGACGCCGTGCGCGCGGTGCAGGCCGTGCGCGAGCACCCGCTGGTGGACGCCGAGCGGATCGTCACCGCCGGCGGCAGCCAGGGCGGCGGGATATCCCTGGCCGTGGCGGGCCTGGTGCCCGACCTGGCCGGCGTGATCGCCGACGTGCCGTTCCTGCAGCTGTTCCGCCGGGCCACCGAGATCACCGACGGCTACCCGTACAAGGAGATCGCGGCGTTCCTGGCCACCCAGCGCGACCGGGTCGAGCAGGTCTTCGCCACCCTGGCGTACTTCGACGGCGTCAACTTCGCCGCCCGGGCCAACGCGCCCGCGCTCTACACGGTGGCGCTGATGGACGACATCTGCCCGCCGTCCACGGTCTTCGCCTCGTACAACCACTACGCGGGCCCGAAGCAGATCACGGTCTACCCGTACAACGGGCACGAGGGCGGCGGAGCGTTCAACGCCCCCAAGCAGCTCGAGTTCGTGCGCAAGGTGCTGGGCGTCTAGGACAGGCCCTAGTCCCGGCGGTACATCAGGGCTCTGCGTGAACGGGAGCGGGGGTCGTCGCGGCGGCGCCCGCGGCGGCGCTCACTCGTCACTCGTCCAGTTCCAGCCGGATCCGGTCGCTCACCGGGCGGAAGCCGATCCGCTGGTAGAGCGCGTTGCTGGTGGGGTTGGCCAAGTCGGTGAACAGCAGCACCTCCTGCGCCCCGGCCTCACGCAGCACCCGGGCGACGGTCGCGGTGACGGCGCCCGCGTAGCCCCGGCCGCGGGCGTCCTTCGGCGTGTAGACCGGCCCGATCCGTCCGGCCCCGGCCACGATCGGCGCGTGCCCGGCCAGGGAGACCGGCCGGTCCGTCTCGTCGCACCAGAGCCAGAACGCGCCCTCCTCGATGCGTGCCCTGGCCACCCGCCGCGGCTCGGCCTGGACCCCGGCCGGCGGCGGATCTTGCACCTCGGTCCAGAACTCCTCCACGAACCGCGCGACCAGCGGCACGTCGAGCAGGTCGGCCCGTCTGACCCGGCCGGCCGGCGCCGGATCCGGCGGGATGAACTCCTCGAGCCGGTAGAGCCGATTGCGCTCGCCGATCCGCGGAGTCCTGCCGGTGCGGGCGATCCACGCCGCGGTGAAGGGCTCGACGACGGTGTCGGGCAGGTTGATCTGCCGTCCGTCCAGCCCCTTCGCCGGGTCCAGCAACAGATCCACGAGCGCGCGCGCCGCCTCGGCCGGGATGTGCGAGAGCACGTAGCCGAAGGGCGGGGTGCGCAGCAGGGCGCCACCCGGCCGGCCGTCCGGGCCGTGCCAGAGTGCGAACTGCGGGTCCGCGTCGCCGAACGCGTGCGGCCCGTGCGCCCGCAGCCGCTCGAACACGGTCAGCAGCAGGGTGTTCGCGGCCGGTTCGAGGGTCAGGTGCGGGACCGCCGTGTCGCCGAACCCCTCCACGCCGTCCGCGATGATCCAGGTGTCGCTGGTCTCGGACATGGCGCCATTCTCCCCGGCGGCGCGGGCGGGCGCAGCTGAAAATCCGTCGGGCCGCGCGGGGTCGTGTTCCGTCGCCGTCGCCCTCGACCGGCTCCGCTCAGGGCTTCAGCATCAGCTCATTGAGTTCACCGAAGTCGATCGCCCGCGCCACCGACGTGTACGTACCCGACTGCGCCAGTTCCCGGGCCGCCCGCTGCACCAGCCCGTACGCCGCCTCCGCCACCGCCGAGCCCAGGCTGACCCGGGCCACGCCGAGCCGGGCGAGTTCGGCCACGCTCGGGGTGCCCGGCTGCACCAGGACATTGACCGGCGCGTCGATCCCGGCCGTCAGCGCGGCGATCAGCTCCGGCGCGCAGACCCCGGGCACGAACACGCCGCTGGCCCCCGCGTCCAGGTAGGCCGCAGCGCGCGCCAGGGTCTCGTCGAGACGGCCGGACTCCGGTCCGATCCGGGACAGGAACACGTCCACCCGCGCGTTGAGGTACAGCGGGATCCCGGCCAGATCCGCGGCGGCGCGGGCCGCGGCCAGCCGCTCGGCCTGCTCGTCCACCGACCGCAGCGTGGCCGTCCCGTCGCGCCGCGAGTCCTCGATGTTCACGCCCACGGCCCCGGCCGCGAGCACCAGGCCGACGGTCTCGCCGACCTGCGCCGCGGTCGCGCCGAAGCCGCTCTCGATGTCGGCGCTCACCGGCACGTCCACCGCCGCGGCCACCCGCCGCACCAGGTCCAGCATCGGATCGCGGGCCAGGTGGTCGCCGTCCGCGGCGCCGAGTCCCCAGGCCACTCCGGCACTGGTGGTGGCCACGGCCGAGGCGCCGGTGGCCGCGACGATCCGGGCGCTGGCGACGTCCCACGCGTTGGCGAGGGCGAGCGGGGCACCGGGCACGTGCAGGGCGTGGAAGCGCAGGGCTTCGTCGTGCTGAGTCATGGCTGCATTAGATCGCTCGCCCGCGTCCCGGGCCAGCGGAAAACCGACGCCCTGGCCGGAGGTTCCCGGCCAGGGCGTCGGATCGTTCTCGTGCGGTCGAGCGGGCAGGAGGCTAACCCACCAGCAGCGTCGTGTTGCTGATCAGCGCCGGGCCGAGGGTGAACAGCCCCAGCTCGGCCAGGATCATCACCGCGAAGCCGATCGCGACGAAGCCGGTCGAGGTCCGCAGCAGTCTGCGCCGGCTCGCCACCACCGCGAGACAGGCCACCACCCACGGGATGAAGGCGAGCGCGTAGCGGGCCGAGACCATCACGAAGTACTCGTGGTTGGCCGCGAAGACCTGCAGTTCCACCACGATCGCTATCGCGCTGACCCCGACGAACGTGGCCAGGCCGAGCAGCCAGCCCCAGGAGTAGGACTTGCTCGCGGTCATCAGCATGAGCGGCGCGGCGCAGAACAGCACCGTCAGCAGCGTCGCCCAGATCACCACGGTCTCGCCGTTGATCTGCGGCTGCAGCTGGTACATCGTGGCCAGGTGCTGGAAGGTGTTGAACAGGTTGCTCAGCATGTCCCCGGCCTTGGAGCCGGTCAGCGCCTGACCGTTCGCCTTGTTCGGGTTCACCCAGTTCGCCACGCCGCGTCCAGCCTGCCAGTGCGTCCAGGCGAGGTAGACCGCGCCGAAGGAGGCGACGATCACCCCGGCGACCAGCGCCGCGCGCCGGACCGCCGTCCAGTCCCGCTTGCGCGCCGCGACGATCGCGACGAAGCCGAGCACCGCCGCGACGATCAGTATGGGCATGCCGTTGAGCGTCTTGGTGGCGCTGGAGAGCACGGTGACCACCAGCGGCAGCACCCAGCCGGTCTTCTTGTCGATCAGGTAGCGCGCCAGCACGTACAGTGCCGCGGCCCCGCACAGCGCGGCCGGCGCGTCGCTGGTGATCTGGGTGCACGAGGCCAGCACTCCCGGCACGAGGGGCAGGAACACCGCCCCCGCCGCCGCGTACTGCCAGGCGGCCCGGAAGCGCCGCAGCGCCAGGTAGAACACCATCATCGCGAGGAACAGCCAGATCGCCCCGATGGCGCGGCCTATGGTGATGAAGTGGTGCGAGCCCGGAACGACCACGCTGATGGCCCGGGCCAGCAGCCCCGTCGTCGTGTAGTAGAGCGGCGGGTCGTCGAAGGTGTAGTCCTGCTGCCCCGCCTTGAACGAGGAGGTGTACCCGGTGCAGTCGGACTTCCCGGTCGTGCCGGAAAGATCGTGGCAGTACCACTCGTAGCGGATCTCCGGCGCGATCAGCGTGCCCTTCGCCGGCATCTGCAGCGTGGACGCGCGGTACGCGTAGTCGGCGTGCGGCCCCTCGTCGGTGATCGACAACTGCGGCGCGCGCGCCACCGCGATGAACACCATGGTCATCGCCACGGCCGCCAGACCCAGCGCCACCAGCAGGAACCGCCGCAGCGGCTCACCCGCGATCGTCCGGCCGCCGTGCGCGTCGGGAGACGGCGGCTCCGGCTGCTCGGTCCGGTCCTCGTGAAGTACGTTAGCCGTCATCAGTCAGTATCTGCCTTCGCAGCGAGCATGGACCGCCCTAACGTAGGGCTTGTGGCTTAACTAAAGTTGAGAACGCGCCCGACCTTCGGAAATGCGACATATGAGGTCACCGTGGGTCGAGTCGTCTTCGCCTCTCGGCAAGAGAGCCTTCCAGATTCTGCCTGACTGTGGCGGTGGGGCGGTGATTCTCGCCGAGTATCCGTACGCAGTCGTCCAGTAGCGAGGAGTAGGGGCGGACGGCGAACTCGGGATTTCCCGCACGATGCGTCAGCGGCCTCCACGCTAACCGATGGCGCCGACGCGCTGCGGGAAAACAGCGAGGCCGCAGCCGGACGGCCGCGCCCATACCTCGTCAGGCTTCTGACGCTTGACCTGCCTGCGTTCGGCAGTGAGCGTGGAACCTGTGCAGAACGAGCCGATCCGCCGGTATGACGCGGGCCCGCAGCCCCTCGGCCAGACTCGGGCCGCGCGGCCCGGGCTTCCCCGCCCGGGACACGGAGCCGTGTTCATGTACTGCGACCGTCATGGGAACTGGTCTGCCAACTGGGCCGACGACTATCCCGAACCGGATTCGGCCGGCGCGCGGCACGGCATCGTCTACTTCGAAGGGGAAGGCACCTACGACGAGGTCGAGACGTGGGCCCGTGCCCAGCCGGCTCAAGCCTGGTACGTCGCCTACCCCGCGTGTGCCGTGCCGGGATGCCCACCGGACAAGATGATCGGCTACCAGCCGCTCCCGCCGATTTCCTAGATCGGGACATGGCCGGGGCAGGAAACACCGGGACATGACCGAGGCATGGCTCGGACATGCAAAAGGCCCCTCACCGCGGTGAAGGGCCTCAAGTGCCTGCTATATCGAGTGTGCCCCCGGTAGGATTCGAACCTACGCCACCGCCTCCGGAGGGCGGTGCTCTATCCCCTGAGCTACGGGGGCGGCAACGCAAGAACTGTACCAGTTCCCCGGAACGACCAGCGCACCGGTTTTCCCGGCGGTACCGTGTCAGATGTGGCCGACGCACCTGAGTTCTCCCCGGAAACCGCCTGTGAGCTGCGTGATCCCTCCGGCCGACCGCGGTCGCCGCGGGTGCTCGTGGTGGACGACAGCGAGGTCATCCGGCAGCTGATCGCGGTGAATCTGGAGCTCGAGGGCTTCGAGGTGTTCCTGGCCGAGGACGGGCAGGACTGCCTCGAGCAGCTCGGCTCGCTCGCGCCGGACGCGATCAAGCCGGATGCGATCACGCTGGACGTGGTGATGCCGCGGCTGGACGGGTTCGCCACGCTGGCACGGCTGCGCGGGGCGGCGGCGACGCGGGAGCTGCCGGTGGTCATGGTGACCGCGTGCGCGCAGGAGAGCGATCTGGCCCGGGGGCGGGAACTGGGAGTACAGGCCTACTTGACCAAACCGTTCGATCCGCAGGAGCTGGTCCGTACGGTCCGGAAGGTAGTCTTCAGTCGAGCTTCAGCTTTTTCCGCCGGAGCCCGCCTTCCCGACACTTCCTACAAATAGACTGTGTGACCATGACCCTAGCGTCCGACCTTGAATCCGCAGGTGCGCCCACGGACACGGCGCGCGAGACGGCGTGCGACACGGCGAAGACGGCCGGGGCGGAGCCGAGCCTGGCCGAGCTCTACCTGCGCACCGCGCACCGCATCCGGCGGCGCTCGGCGCCCTCGTACGACCAGTTCGGGTTGACCGAGGCACAGGCCAGGGCGCTGCGGGTGATCTCGCGCTACGAGCGGCCGCGGATGGCGGACCTGGCTCAGGCGCTCGAGGTGGTGCCCCGCTCGATCACCTCCATGGTGGACACGCTCGAGTCGGCCGGGTTCGTGGCCCGGCAGAACGACCCGACCGACCGGCGCGCCACCATCGTGGTGCTCACCGACGCCGGGCAGGACGTGCTCAGCCGGGTCGGGCGGATGCGGGCCGAGGCCGCGGAGCAGCTGTTCGCCAAGCTCGGGCCGGCCGAGCAGGGCGAGCTGCGCCGGATCCTCGAGGTGCTGGACGCGGGCGAGGAGCCGCTGCCGCCGCGCCGAGGTGGCGGCGGACGACACGGCGGGCGGCACGGCGGGCGCTGACGGGTCTTGCCCGTGCCTCGCACGGGCTCCGCGTCCGCAGGCCGGGCGGATTGGGGCCGGACCCGCGTGGTCCCGTAGCCTTGACCACGTGACCCCCGCAGAACTCTCCGCCACCGTCCTCTCCGCGATCCGCGCCAGCGTGGACGCCGGGGAGCTTGTCCTGCCCGCCGACGTCCTGGCTTCGCTGGAGGTCACGGTCGAGCGGCCGAAGAACCGCGAGCACGGCGACTACGCCACCAACGTGGCCCTGCGCCTGGCCAAGCCCGCCGGGCTCGCGCCGCGCGACGTGGCCGCGCTGCTCGCGATCCGCCTCGGGCAGACGGCGGGGATCAAGAGCGCGGAGATGGCCGGCCCCGGCTTCCTGAACATCACCTTCGACGCCGCGGTGCAGGGCGAGCTGGCCCGCACCGTCGTCCAGGCCGGGACCGCCTACGGGCACACCGACACCTTCGCCGGAACGCGGATCAACCTCGAGTTCATCTCGGCCAACCCCACCGGACCGATCCACATCGGCGGCGTGCGCTGGGCCGCGGTGGGCGACTCGCTGGCCCGGATCCTGCGCGCGAGCGGGGCCGAGGTCGTCTCCGAGTACTACATCAACGACGCCGGCACCCAGATCGACAAGTTCGCCGCCTCGCTGCACGCCGCCGCGCACGGCCGGCCGGTGCCGGAGGACGGGTACGTCGGGGAGTACATCGGCGAGATCGCCGCGCAGATCCTGCAGCTGAACCCGGGCGTGCTCACCCTGCCCGAGGACGAGCAGCTGTCCGTCTTCCGCACCACCGGCCTGCGGCTGATGACCGATCAGATCAGGCAGTCCACCGAGGACTTCGGCACGCACTTCGACGTCTGGTTCTCCGAGCAGTCCCTGCACGACTCCGGCGCGGTGGCCCAGGCCATGGACCGGCTGCGCGAGCAGGGGCACGTGTTCGACCAGGACGGCGCGGTCTGGCTGCGCACCACCGACTTCGGCGACGACCGGGACCGGGTGCTGGTGCGCTCGAACGGCGAGACGACCTACTTCGCCTCGGACGCCGCCTACTTCCTGAACAAGCGCGACCGCGGCTTCTCGCCCGCGATCTACCTGCTCGGCGCGGACCACCACGGGTACGTGGGCCGGCTCAAGGCCATCGTCGCGTGCGCCGGATCGGATCCGAACAAGGACATCGAGGTCCTGATCGGGCAGTTCGTGAAGATGCTCAAGGACGGCGAAGAGGTCCGCATGTCCAAGCGGGCCGGCAACATCATCACGATCGACGACGTGGTGGACTGGATCGGCGTGGACGCGGCGCGCTACGCCCTGGTGCGGCAGTCGACCGACTCCAACATCACCCTGGACATCGACCTGCTCACCAAGCAGGCCACCGACAACCCGGTCTACTACATCCAGTACGCGCACGCGCGGATGTGCTCGGTCAAGGCGAAGGCCGCGCAGCTGGGCATCGACAAGGGCGCGCCGGAGGACTTCGACCCCTCGCTGCTGACCCACGTGAAGGAGAACGAGCTGCTCGGCAAGCTCGGCGAGTTCCCGCGGGTGATCGCCAAGGCCGGCGAGCTGCGTGAGGCGCACCAGGTCGCGCGCTACCTCGAGGACCTGGCGGGCGACTTCCACCGCTTCTACGCCGAGTGCCAGATCCTGCCGAAGGGCGACCTTGAGCTGCCGATCGGGCTGACCCGGGCCCGGATGTGGCTGGCCGAGGCGACGCAGACGGTGCTCGCCAACGGCCTGAGCCTGCTGGGCGTCTCCGCGCCCGAGCGCATGTGAGCCCGCGAACCGCGACAGCCCGCACCGAGTCCCGAGGGGGAGATCGATGAGCCGAGCCGCGCATCCGGCCGGACCGCGTTACGCCGACGTCCTGACCGCCGGCGGGGTCAGCGCCCCGCCCGCCGACCTGAACGCGCTCGACCCGAAGGTCTGGCCGATCACGGCGGCGCGCGACGAGGAGGGGCAGCTGACGCTCGGCGGGCTCGGCGTGGCCGAGCTGGCGCGGCGTCAGGGCACGCCCGCCTACGTGCTCGACGAGGCGGACTGGCGTCGCAGGGCCCGTACGTGGCTGGCCGCGTTCGGCAGCTACGACCCGCAGGAGCCGCCGGTGCACTACGCCGGCAAGTCCTTCCTGTCCAAGGCGGTCGCGCGCTGGGCGGCCGAGGAGGGTCTGGGCCTGGACGTGTGCTCCGGCGGCGAGCTCGCGGTGGCGCTGGCCGCCGCGTTCCCGGCGCACCGGATCACCTTCCACGGCAACAACAAGACCGTCGCCGAGCTCGGCCGGGCGCTGGACGCCGGGGTGGGCCGCTTCGTGCTCGACTCGCACGAGGAGATCGACCGGCTGGCCGCCGCCGCGATCGAGCGCGAGACCACGGCCGCGGTCATGGTCCGGGTCACGGTCGGGGTCGAGGCGCACACGCACGAGTTCATCGCCACCGCGCACGAGGACCAGAAGTTCGGCTTCTCGCTGGCCGGCGGCGAGGCGGCCGAGGCGGTGCGGCACGTGCTGAAGTTCCGGGCCGGCGGGAAGACGCCGCCGCTGGAGCTGGTCGGGCTGCACTCGCACATCGGCTCGCAGATCTTCGACACGGCCGGCTTCGAGACGGCCGCGCACCGGGCGGTCGGGCTGCTGGCCGCGATCCGCGACGAGCACGGCCTGGTGCTGCCCGAGCTCGACCTCGGCGGCGGCCTCGGCATCGCCTACACCAGCGAGGACGACCCGCAGGACGCGTTCAGCATCGTGGCCGCGCTCAAGGCGATCGTGGCCCGCGAGTGCTTCGGCTACTCGCTGCCCACCCCGCAGATCACGGTGGAGCCCGGCCGGGCCATCTCCGGGCCGCCCGGGGTCACGCTCTACGAGGTCGGCACGGTCAAGCCGCTCGAGGGGCTGCGCACCTACGTGTCGGTGGACGGCGGGATGAGCGACAACATCCGCACCGCGCTCTACGACGCCGCCTACACCTGCGTGCTCGCCTCGCGTACCTCCGAGGCCGAGCCGATGCTCGCGCGCGTGGTCGGCAAGCACTGCGAGGCCGGGGACATCGTGGTCAAGGACGCCTGGCTGCCCGCCGACGTGCGGCCCGGCGACCTGCTCGCGGTGGCCGCGACCGGCGCGTACTGCCGCTCGATGTCCTCGAACTACAACCACGCCCTGCGTCCGCCGGTGCTCGCCGTGCTCGACGGCGCGGAGCGGGTGCTGGTGCGCCGGGAGACCGAGGACGACCTGCTCGCCTTGGATCTCGGTTAACGCGCCTAGAGTTATCTCATATCCAGTCTCACCCACTGGACGGTAGGGGACGTCCCCCCGACCGAGGGGTGAGACTAGGCAGACACCGGCTGGACACGAGAGGTTTCGGATCATGAGCGAGCGCCCACTCAAGGTGGCGTTGTTGGGCTGCGGGGTCGTCGGCTCCGAGGTGGCCCGGCTCATGACGACGACCGCGGACGACCTGGGCGCGCGGATAGGCGCCCGGGTGGAGCTGGCCGGGATCGCGGTGCGCCGCCTCGGCCGCGCCCGCGACCTGCCGGTGGACCCGGCCCTTTTCACCAGCGACGCGCACGAGCTGGTGTCCCGGCCGGACGTGGACGTCGTCGTCGAGGTCATCGGCGGCATCGAGCCGGCCCGCAGCCTGATCCTGGCCGCGATGGAGAACGGCGCGAGCATCGTGACCGCGAACAAGGCCCTGCTGGCCGAGCACGGCGCGCAGCTGCACGCGGCGGCCGAGAAGCACGGCGTGGACCTCTACTACGAGGCCGCCGTGGCCGGGGCCATCCCGCTGCTGCGCCCGCTGCGCGAGTCCCTGGTGGGGGACAAGGTCAAGCGGGTGCTCGGCATCGTCAACGGCACCACCAACTTCATCCTGGACCGGATGGACAGCACCGGCGCCGGCTTCGACGAGGCGCTGGACGAGGCCACCGAGCTGGGCTACGCCGAGGCCGACCCGACCGCGGACGTGGAGGGCTTCGACGCCGCCGCCAAGGCCGCGATCCTCGCCTCGCTCGCCTTCCACACCAAGGTCACCGCCGCGGACGTCTACCGCGAGGGCATCACCCAGGTCAGCGCCTCCGACGTGGCCTCGGCCCGGGAGATGGGCTCGGTGGTCAAGCTGCTGGCGATCTGCGAGGTGGACGAGGCCCGCGAGTCGGTCACCGCCCGGGTCCACCCGGCGATGCTCCCGCGCACGCACCCGCTGGCCGGGGTGCGCGAGGCCTACAACGCCGTGTTCGTGGAGTCCGAGGCGGCCGGCCGGCTGATGTTCTACGGTCCCGGCGCCGGCGGCACCCCGACCGCGAGCGCGGTGCTCGGTGACCTGGTCGCGGTGTGCCGCAACAAGGTCAACGGCGGGCGGGCCCCGGCCGTGTCCGCGTACGCCGACCTGCGCGTGAGCGCGATGGGCGAGGCGCGCACCCGGTACCACATCTCCCTCGACGTGGACGACAAGGCGGGCGTGCTCGCGCAGGTCGCGCTGATCTTCGCGCAGCAGGACGTCTCCATCCAGACCGTGCGCCAGTCCGGCCGCGGCGAGGACGCCCGGCTGGTGGTGGCCACCCACGTGGCCACGGACGCCGCCCTGAGCGGGACCGTGGAGCGGCTGCGGGCGCTGCCGACGGTGCGCGCGGTGGCGTCGGTGATGCGGGTCGAAGGCGAATGAGAATCCCCGGTTCGACAGGAGAGCGAGCATGACGGTCCAGGCGGCTCAGCGCGTCGGGCGCCACTGGCGCGGACTGATCGAGGAGTACCGGGACCGGCTCCCGGTCTCGGCCGAAACGCCCGTGATCACGCTCGGCGAGGGCGGTACGCCGCTGGTGTTCGCCCCGACCGTGTCCGAGCTGACCGGCTGCGAGGTGCACCTCAAGGTCGAGGGGATGAACCCGACGGGTTCTTTCAAGGACCGCGGCATGACCATGGCCATCTCCAAGGCCGCGGAGGCCGGGGCCAAGGCCGTGATCTGCGGGTCCACCGGCAACACCAGCGCCTCGGCGGCCGCGTACGCGGTGCGCGCCGGGATGATGTGCGCGGTGCTGATCCCGGACGGCAAGATCGCCATGGGCAAGCTCAGCCAGGCGCTGGCCCACGGCGCGAAGATCCTCCAGGTCGCGGGCAACTTCGACGACTGCCTCACCATGGTGCGCGAGCTCGGTGAGAACTACCCGGTGGCCGTGGTCAACTCGATCAACCCGGACCGGCTGGCCGGCCAGAAGACGGCCGCGTTCGAGATCGTGGACGAGCTCGGCGACGCGCCGGACGTGCACGTGCTGCCGGTGGGCAACGCGGGCAACATCTCCGCCTACTGGATGGGCTACTCGGAATACGCGCGCGACAGGATCGCCACCCGCCGGCCGCGGATGTTCGGCTTCCAGGCCGCGGGGGCGGCCCCGTTCGTCTCCGGCGGGCCGGTCAGCCACCCGCAGACCATCGCCACCGCGATCCGCATCGGCAACCCGGCGTCCTGGGATCTGGCCATCGCCGCGCGCGAGGAGTCCGGCGGCCTGATCGAGGCGGTGACCGACCGTCAGATCCTGTCCGCCTACCGGCTGCTGTCCTCGCAGGAGGGCGTGTTCGTGGAGCCGGCCAGCGCGGCGGGCGTGGCCGGACTGCTCAAGCTGGCGCAGGAGGGCCGGCTCGAGCGCGGGCAGCGGATCACCGTGACCGTCACCGGCAACGGGCTCAAGGACGCGGACTGGGCCATCAACGGCGCGCCGCAGCCGCCCAAGGTGGCCTGCGACGTCGTCTCCGCGGCCGGGGTGCTGGGGCTGGCGTGAGCCCGGTGCACGGTATGTTCGCCCCCGGTCCGGTCACCGTCCGGCCGCCGGCCACCAGCGCCAACCTCGGCCCGGGTTTCGACGCGTTCGGACTCGCCCTCGAACTGCGCGACGAGGTCACCGTCGAGGTGATCCCCGCGGGGCTCGAGGTCACGGTCGAGGGCGAGGGCGCCGGATCAGTGCCCTTGGACGATACACACCTGGTCGTCAGGTCCCTGCGAGAGGCGTTCGACCGGCTCGGCGTGCAGCCGCCCGGGCTGCGGGTGCACTGCGTCAACCGGATCCCGCACGGGCGCGGCCTCGGCTCCTCCTCGGCCGCGATCTGCGCCGGGGTGATGGGCGCGCGGGCCGTGGTGGCCGACGGCGAACTGCGGATGGACGCGTACGGCGCGCTCGACCTCGCCACCGAGCTCGAGGGCCATCCGGACAACGTCGCGCCCTGCCTCGTGGGCGGATTCACCACCGCCTGGATGGACGCCGACGGCCAGGTGGACGTGCTGCGCTCGGAGCCGGACGAGAGCGTCTCAGCGATCGTGTTCGTCCCCTCCACCCCGCTCTCCACGCACGTGGCCAGGGGCCTGCTGCCCAAGGAGGTCCCGCACGCGGACGCGGCGTTCAACGCCGGGCGCGCGGGTCTGCTGGCGCTCGCGCTCACCTCCGCGCAGCTCGATCCCGAGCGTCGTAGGGAACTGCTGTACGCGGGCACGGCCGACCGGCTGCACCAGGATTACCGCGCGCCCGCGATGGAACCGAGCGCGGCGCTGATCGGGCGGCTGCGCGCGGCCGGGCATCCGGCCGTGGTCTCCGGCGCGGGGCCGTCCGTGCTGGCCTTCGGCGTGGCAGGAGCGGCCGCGCTCCGGGCGTCGGAGTATGCTCGCAGCGGAAACCCGGCGGTGGGTACGCCCTTTGTCGCCGCGGTGCTCCCGGTCGCCGCCCGCGGGGTGGTCGTCGACGGAGTCCGGGCCGGTCAGCGGGACAGGTGAGTGGGCAGCACCGGCGAAACGCCGGGGGCACGGAAGGTGGGGAATGCCACAATGGCGAGAAAGTGTTAGTCTGGGTGTCGCAACCGGTGTTCGCGGCGGTACGCGGGCTGGAATTCGCATGACAGTCACCGCTCCCACCGCGCAGTAGAACTCCGTTGCCCCCTCCTCCTGGCAGTCCCGTCGCGGTCGTTCCGCGCGCGGCGCGCTACGTCGCCCGTGCCGACACCCCCGTCGACGGCCAGGCCTCGAAACCCATGGTCCTCGGCTCCGTCCGCTTCGCGGCGCAGGCCGAGGGCACGACCGGTCGCCGCATCGGCTCATGCCGCGCGGTGCCCGCTCCAGGGAAGGACCCTTCGTGAGCGAAACCACCGAACTGACCACCGCACGCCGCCGATCCACCGGCGGCGGTCCCGGCCTGGCCGGACTGCTGCTGCCCGAGCTTCGGCTCAAGGCCTCCGAGCTCGGTATCAAGGGCGCGACCCGGATGCCCAAGAGCGCGCTGATCGAGGCGATCGAGCAGCACGGCGGCGGTGTGCAGTCGGAGCGGGAGCAGCCTTCCCGCGGCGGCAAGGGCGGCGAGTCCGCCGAGCCGCAGGAGGCGGGCTCCACGGAGTCCGCCCCGCGTGAGCGCACCCGGGGCCGTCGCGCCTCGGCCCCGCAGCAGCGCATCCCGGAGCAGACCCGTCCGGCCGCCGAGGCCCCCGCCGCGCAGAACGCGTCGGCGCCCGCGGCCGAGGAGCGCACCGAGGCCCAGGCTCCGCCCTCGCGCCGGTCCCGCCAGCAGGCGGCCTCCGCGGTGGCCGTGGCCGAGGCTCCGGTCGTGCAGAGCGCGCCGGCCCAGGCGCAGCAGCCGCAGACCCAGGACAAGGACAAGGCTCCGGCCGCGGGCGGCGAGCAGAACGGCGCCGACGGCCAGCGCCTGTCCCGCCGCGAGCGTGAGCGTGAGCGCCGCCGCGGCCGTGACGGCCAGTCCGAGCGCGGCGGCGAGCGTGAGCGCGAGCGCGGAGACCGCGGCGGCCAGTCCGAGCGTGGTGGCGAGCGTGCCCCCGAGCGCGAGCGCCGGGGCGGCCAGCAGCAGAGCGGCGGCCGCGACGGCAACCGCGACAGCGTGCAGAACGACGACCGGGGCAACCGGTTCCGCGAGCGCGGCCGAGGCCGGCGCGGCCGCGACGGCTTCGAGGGCGTCAACCAGGTGCCCGAGCCGCAGTTCGCCGAGGACGACGTGCTGATCCCGATCGCGGGCATCCTGGACGTGCTCGACAGCTACGCGTTCGTGCGCACCACCGGCTACATGCCCGGGCCGAACGACGTCTACGTCTCGCTCGCCCAGGTGCGCCGCTACGGCCTGCGCAAGGGCGACGCGATCGTGGGCTCCGTGCGCCAGCCGCGCGAGGGCGAGCGCCGGGAGAAGTTCAACGCCCTGGTGCGCCTGGACTCCCTCAACGGCCTCGCGCCCGACCAGGTGGCCCAGCGCCCCGACTTCAACAAGCTCACCCCCCTGTACCCGCAGGAGCGGCTGCGCCTGGAGACCGAGTCGGCCAAGCTGAGCACCCGGATCATCGACCTGGTCGCGCCGATCGGCAAGGGCCAGCGCGGTCTGATCGTCTCCCCGCCGAAGGCGGGCAAGACCATGGTGCTGCAGGCGATCGCCAACGCGATCACCACGAACAACCCTGAAGTGCACCTCATGGTCGTGCTCGTGGACGAGCGGCCGGAAGAGGTCACCGACATGCAGCGCTCGGTCAAGGGTGAGGTCATCGCCTCCACCTTCGACCGTCCGGCCGAGGACCACACGATCGTCGCCGAGCTCGCCATCGAGCGGGCCAAGCGCCTGGTCGAGCTGGGCCAGGACGTGGTCGTGCTGCTCGACTCGATGACCCGCCTGGGCCGCGCGTACAACCTGTCCGCGCCCGCCTCCGGCCGCATCATGTCCGGCGGTGTCGACTCGACCGCGCTCTACCCGCCGAAGCGCTTCTTCGGCGCCGCGCGCAACATCGAGAACGGCGGCTCGCTGACCATCCTGGCCACCGCGCTGGTGGAGACCGGCTCGAAGGCCGACGAGGTCATCTTCGAGGAGTTCAAGGGCACCGGTAACCTGGAGCTCAAGCTGGACCGCCGGCTGGCCGACAAGCGCATCTTCCCGGCCGTGGACGTCGACCAGTCCGGTACCCGCAAGGAGGAGATCCTGCTGGGTGCCGAGGAGCTCGCCATCATCTGGAAGCTGCGCCGGGTGCTGCACGCACTCGACCAGCAGCAGGCGATGGAGCTTCTGCTGGACCGTATGAAGAAGTCCAAGTCCAACGCGGAGTTCCTCATGACGATCCAGAAGACCGCGCCCGGCGGCGGAGAGTAATCCCCCCCATACGCACCCTCACTGCCACGGTGGAAGGGCGGGAATACCCGGCCTTCCACCGTTGTAGGATGGTACGTCGGTCCCGGTTCCCGTAGCGCACTCCCGCGCAGCGACCCGGCGGCCCCGAGAAACTAGGAGCACCTATGAAGCCCGGTATCCACCCGGAGTACGTGGCCACGACTGTGACCTGCGCCTGCGGCAACTCGTTCACCACGCGTTCGACCGTGGCCAGCGGCAAGATCAGCTCGGACACCTGCTCGCAGTGCCACCCGTTCTACACGGGCAAGCAGCGCATCCTCGACACCGGCGGCCGGGTCGCCAAGTTCGAAGCGCGCTTCGGTAAGAAGAAGTAGCGCGTCGGACGGCGCCAGCGTGCGGGATGCTCCCGCAGGCTGGCGCCGTCTCGCATGTGCGGCCCTGTGCCGCTGACCCGTTGATCCGCTGACCTGCTGGCCGGATGACCGAAGGATGTAGGAACCAAGGTGTTCGAGGCGATTGAGGAACTGCTCGTCGAGTACGGGGAGCTCGAGACGCGCCTGGCCGACCCCGCGGTCCACACCGACCAGGTCCTGGCCCGCAAGCTCGGCAAGCGCTACGCCGAGCTGACTCCGATCGCGGAGGCCTACAAGTCCCACCAGGCCAACGCGCTGGACATCGAGGCCGCGCGGGAACTGGCCGCGGAGGACCCGTCCTTCGCCGAGGAGCTGCCCGCACTTCAGGCGCGGCGCGGGGAGCTGGAGGCGAAGCTGCAGGCGCTGCTGATCCCCCGCGACCCGAACGACGAGAAGGACGTCATCCTCGAGATCAAGGCGGGTGAGGGCGGCCAGGAGTCGATGCTGTTCGCGGGCGACCTGCTGCGCATGTACCTGCGCTTCGCCGAGCGCCAGGGCTGGAAGATCGAGCTGATCGAGTCCACCGACTCCGACCTCGGCGGCTACAAGGACGTCTCCCTCGCGGTGAAGTGGCGTGGCACGCCGCAGCCCGGCGAGGGCGTCTGGGCGCGGCTGAAGTACGAGGGCGGCGTGCACCGGGTGCAGCGCGTGCCGGTCACCGAGTCGCAGGGCCGCATCCACACCTCCGCCGCCGGCGTGCTCGTGCTGCCGGAGGCCGAGGAGGTCGAGGTGGAGATCAACCAGAACGACCTGCGCATCGACGTGTTCCGCTCCTCCGGCCCGGGCGGGCAGTCGGTCAACACCACCGACTCCGCGGTGCGCATCACGCACCTGCCCACCGGCGTGGTCGTCTCCTGCCAGAACGAGAAGTCGCAGCTGCAGAACAAGGAGTCCGCGATGCGGATCCTGCGTGCGCGACTGCTCGCGTTCGCCCAGGAGGAGGCCGAGAAGGAGGCCTCGGACGTGCGCAAGAGCCAGATCCGCACGATGGACAGGTCCGAGCGCATCCGCACCTACAACTTCCCCGAGAACCGGCTCTCGGACCACCGCACCGGATTCAAGTCCTACAACCTCGACCAGGTGCTCGACGGGGATCTCGACGCGGTGATCCAGTCCTGCGTGGACGCCGACCTCGCCGCGAAGCTGGCTGGGCAGGGGGATTGAGTAGCCGATGACCACCCCCGCCGAGACCCCGGCAACGGCGCCGGGCCTGAACCTGCTGTTGTCGGAGATCGCACTCGCGGCCGCCCGGCTGGCCGAGGCCGGGGTGGACTCTCCACGCGCGGACGCGGAGGAACTGGCCGGGTGGATCCACGGCGTCACCCGCGGCCGCCTGCACACCGTGCCGGACCGCGACTTCGACGCGCGCTACTGGGAGGCGGTGGCCCGGCGCGAGAACCGCGAGCCGCTCCAGCACATCACCGGCCGCGCCTACTTCCGCTACCTGGAGCTGGCCGTGGGCCCCGGCGTGTTCGTGCCGCGGCCGGAGACCGAGGTCATGGTCGGCTGGGCGATCGACCGGCTGCGCGAACTCGACATCGCCGAACCCCTCATCGTCGACCTGTGCTCAGGCTCCGGCGCCATCGCGCTGGCCATAGCGCAGGAGGTGCCGCGCGCCCAGGTGCACGCGGTGGAACTGTCCGACGATGCGATCGAATGGACCCGGCGCAACGTCGAGGGCAGCCGGGTGACGCTGCATCAGGCGGACGCGCGCACGGCCCTGCCCGAGCTCAACGGCCAGGTGGACCTGGTGATCTCGAACCCGCCGTACATCCCGCTGACAGAGTGGGAGTATGTGGCCCCTGAGGCGCGCGACTACGACCCCGAACTCGCCCTGTTCTCCGGCGCGGACGGCCTCGACATGATCCGCGCGCTCGAGCGCACCGCGCACCGGCTGCTGCGGCCCGGCCGCTGGCTGGCCGTGGAGCACTCGGACCAGCAGGGCGGCTCGGTGCAGCGGATCTTCCTGGAGGAGTACGGCTGGGTGGAGGCGGGCGATCACCGTGACCTGACCGGCCGTCCCCGCTTCTTCACCGCCCGCAAGGACGGACAACGGCCGTAGGATCGGCATCCGCGGGGCGTCAGAGCGCCGCGACGACCAATCGATGGAGGGCTGAGAGACCGTGAGCCGCCGCTACGACTGCGCCGACCCGGACCAGCGCGCGACCGGACTGCGCGAGGCCGGCGCGACGATCCGCCGGGGCGACCTGATCGTGCTGCCGACCGATACCGTCTACGGGATCGCGGCCGACGCGTTCTCCAGCCCCGGGATCGCCAAGCTCCTCGCGGCCAAGGGCCGCGGCCGGGAGATGCCGGTGCCGGTGATGGTGGGCGCCCCGAGCACGCTGCACGGGCTGGTCTCCCGGTTCCCGGAGAACGGCTGGGACCTGGTCGACGCGTTCTGGCCGGGCGCGCTGACCATCGTGGCCCGCCACCAGCCCTCGCTGCAGTGGGACATCGGCGACGCGCGCGGCACGGTCGCGCTGCGGATGCCGCTGCACCCGGTCGCCATCGAGCTGCTGACCGCGACCGGCCCGCTCGGGGTGACCTCGGCAAACAAGGTCGGCCAGGCTGCGCCGGTGACCGCGTCCGAGGCGCAGGACCAGCTCGGCACCCTGGTGGACGTCTACCTCGACGGCGGCCAGACCGTCGACGCGGTGCCGTCCACGATCGTGGACCTGACCGGCGACGCGCCGCGGCTGCTGCGCGAGGGCGCGCTCACCTTCGAGGAGATCGCGAAGGTGGCGGCCAACCTCACCCGCTGAGGCCCGAGGCCGTACATACCGACGAGAAGGGGCTGTCCCCGGTGCACCGCACCGGAGGCAGCCCCCTTTCGCATGCTCACCGCAACGGCGTTCAGCCGAGGTTGAGCACCTGGCCCGGGTAGATCAGGTCCGGGTTGGAGCCCACGACGGAGAGGTTGTCGTTGTACAGCGTGTGCCAGTCGGAGATGCCCTCCTTCTGCGCGATGCCCGAGAGGGTGTCGCCGGAGACCACGGTGTAGGTGCCCGAGCTGTCCGAGGACGAGCTGCTGGAGGTGCTCGACGTGCTCGACGAGGTGCTGCCCTGGTCGCTGCTCGAGGAACCCGAGTTGTCGGAGCTCGAGGAGCTCGAGGAGCTCGAGGAGCCCGAGTTGTCCGAGCTGGACGAGGAGGAGCTGGAGTTGTCCGAGCTGGACGAGGAGCTGCTGGAGCTGTCCGTCGAGCCGGAGGTGTTGGTGCCGCTGTAGGTGGTGCCGCTGTCGGCGTAGGCGCCGCAGACCGGCCACGCGCCGATGCCCTGACCGGCCAGGACGGCCTCGGCCACGATGATCTGGTCGGCCTCGCTGGCGTCGTTGGCGTACTGGGCGTAGGAGCCGCCGCCGTAGGCGAGCCAGGTGGACTCGGAGAACTGCAGGCCACCGTAGAAGCCGTTGCCGGTGTTCGCGGCCCAGTCGCCGCTCGACTCGCAGTTGGCGATCGCGGTCCAGTTGACCGAGTCGGCGGAGGCGGTGCCGGCCATCATGACCGGGACGGCGATCGCGGCACCGGCCAGGGTGGCGGTGGCGACGGCACGTCGGGTGAAAGACGGGGTGATGAGCTTGTGCCTGGGCATGCTGAAGTCTTTTCCTCTCTCCCACGCCGGCGAAGTGAGCTGTCGGATTCGGGCCGGAAGAAAATGGCCCTACGACCGGGAGAAATGATCTCTCCAGGAAGATTCACCCCGAGCCTGTGAGCTGCGTCAATGCGCTGCTTCCAGGCGAGAATGGGTCCTCCGCTCCTGCCCTTTATTCAGTTGGATTCGCGGGTCGATGGGCAGGATTAGGCGTTAACGACCCGCGTCCGGAAATTTGGACGACTTCGACCGTAGGACACCTATCGCCCATATTTCAAATTCGTGAACGATATGTGAGTACGTCATCACCTGGCGTTTCGAAATGTTCGGAAATCTCACGGGATGCTCTTCATGAATCACACTCGGTCGATTCTGCGAGCATTCAGATGCCGAGCGTGACGGCGCATTCCGGGCGGACGCGCGCCGCCGGACGAGCCCCCGGCGCCCGCCGCTCGGCGATGCGAGACCTTTGCCCTAGTGCCAGACCGTGCAGGCGTGCTTAGTGTGGAGGAGTCCCCCTCACGCACCTGCCGGTTTCTCTCCCTTTCCTCCTTTTAGGAGCGTGGCCCATGGTCCCCGTCGCCGCTCCCACCCCCGCCG
>NZ_JAGSOG010000133.1 GCF_018139695.1 Actinospica durhamensis
ACGCTTCGGGCGCGGCGCCGGGTCGTGCTCGTGATCGGTCGTGCTGGCCATGCCGGGGGTGCTCCTGTCTCGCCCATCTAGACTAACCCGATAAACCGGGTGTCTCAGCCGAGGCTGTCAGAGAGGGACCTGAGCTTGAGATTTGAGGTCGGTGGGATCGGCTACTGACCGGCCAGACCCTCGGCCCGGTCTACGTTGGCCGGATCTCCATCTGGCACCGTGCTAAGGGCCCGGCGGCTCGCTTCGGCCACGTGGGGTATGACATTCGCCCTTCGGCACGAGGTCAAGGACACGCAACCGCCATGCTGCGCGCAGCGCTCCCGACAGTGGCGCGGCTCAACATCGATCCAGCGCTCGCGATCCAGGTGCGGGAGCAGCGCGGCGAACTTCACGTCCAGCAGCGCCTGGACCTCATCCGATATCCCCATGAAAGCCCGTATACCACGGCAATCATCGACGCACGGCCGAACCCGGCAGTAATTCCCTTACGGCTCCTCACCACTTCGTCTCGCCCGCGAAATACTTCGCCGCCTGGCGCAGGATCTCGCGCTCCTCCTCGAGCTCGGCCACCCGCCGGCGCAGCGCCCGGTTCTCCGCCTCGACAGAGGAGGCCGCCGACGGCTCGGGCTCCACAGCATCGCGAACGCCTTCACCTGGCCCGTCCGCCGCCTTGATCCACGCCAGCAGCATCGCCGGATAGATCCCCGGGTCCCGCGCGACCTGCGCCGCAGACGCACCCGGCCTCGAGTGATACAACGCCACCGCATCGGCCTTGAACTGCGGCGGGTAGTGCTTCATCCCCACGAGGACTCCGTTCTCCCAGATCCTCAAGATCTAGTGTCCAGGTGTCCACACCTCAGGGGAAACGCCCGTTTCTCGAAGCTATGGGTGAGTGACTTCATCCGGCCAGGTGACGGCGAGCCAGCGCAGGTCCGCTTCGTCCTGGGCTCGTGCGGTGCGCTCGCTATGGAAGAGGGTGTTCTGCTTGGCAAGCACGAGCGTGTACGGGCGGCCTTGGCGGCGGGTCTGGTGACTGACTGGCAGCTCGTACTTGTCGATGCGGGCGTGAATGTGTCGGCGGCTGCGCTCGGCAAGCGGCCATTCGTACACACGACGGAACGGGTCGAGCAGAAATGCGGAGAGTACTTCGCAGAGCTCGCAGGTACAGTCCGCGGGCGCTGCGATCGACCAGTCGTCCTCGGTTCGGGCCGGTCGTGCAAGCCGCTCGCGCAACTGACCGCCGTAATCGGCCGCGAGAGCCGCGAAGGCACTGCCGCCTCGCCCGTGTCCGGGCAGCGCCTCGGCCGCGTGTAGGGCGGAGCGCGCCCAGACGGTCGTGTCCTCGTCCGAGCTGCTGAGTCGTCGTGTGATCTGCCGAGTGAGATTTTCGGGGCCCTGAGCTTCCACTGCCGTCAGCAGGAAGGCGAGCGGTGCCCCGAGTTCGATGAGCGCGGCCAGTCGTCGGCTGGGAGCGGCGAGGGCTGACAGGCCGTCGGCTCTGCTGTGTAGCCGTTTCCACGCCAGGTCCGTCAAGAGTTGAGCGGCCCCGTCGGCCGTGCCGCCGTGCAGAGCCGTACACAAGTCCGGCACGGCGGCGTACCACTCCAACTCCTGGCTACAGGATGTGTGCGCGTATTCGAATGCGCGGGTGGCGTCCGAGCTGAACCATCCACGCAGCAGCGTGGCGATCCAGTCGGCATCGTGCTGTTCGGCCAGGCAGGCGAGTGGTGTCCCGGCCGAAGCTGATAGTTGCTCGGCGCGAAAGGGGCTCAGGAGCAGATTCGCGGTGGTCGGGTCGTCGAGGGCGTGTGCGGTGTGCAGCGCTCTGACGAGCGCTTCCGGCTGTGGATTCTCACTGATCGAGGCGGCCCAGAATGGCGCGAGGTCGGCCGCATCCGCCTGGGCACCGGCCAGGTCTCCGGTTCGAGCCCGCTCGTCGATGTGCGTCAGCGCCCAGGCCGGGGATGACTCGGCGCGGTTGGCGAACTCGCGCGCAGCGGGGAAAAGGACGAGCGCGGCGCGTCGATACCAGCGATCAAGAGTGTTGCCATAGTTCCCCATGAAACCCTCGTACTGCTGCTCATAGGGCGTCAGCGCGCTGTTCGTGGTCCCAGCGCACAGTTCGGTCTCGTCCACCTCCAACGTGATCTGCTCGGTGTATCCGGTGTCT
This sequence comes from Actinospica durhamensis, assembly GCF_018139695.1. Classification (GTDB taxonomy): domain Bacteria; phylum Actinomycetota; class Actinomycetes; order Streptomycetales; family Catenulisporaceae; genus Actinospica; species Actinospica durhamensis. The sequence goes on from NZ_JAGSOG010000133.1 coordinate 2,171, forward strand.
GGATCGGTCCAGTGCGCCAGCCGTGTCGCACTCTCGACGAGGTCGTTCAGTTGGTAACTGCAGTCGGTGTCGTCGGCGGTATCAGGATCGTCGTCGTCATCGTTCTCGTTATCCTCATCGTCGTACGGGCCGTCGTACCAGTCGTCTTCTTCGTCGGTCGGGTAGGCATCCCAGGTCTCCTGGATCTCGCCCAGAGCCAACATGACGCGACAGTCGGCGGTTTCGGCCGCGGCGCGCAGTAGCGAGGCCTTGGTGGCATCCCCACCCTTGAGCCTGGCCCAGCTCAGGCCTCGCTCGGTGTACTCGTGATCGAGAAGGTAGACCAGCCGGGAAGGTGGGGTAGCGGGCCCGCGGGAGAAGATCCGCCTCACAGGTGCTGAGAAGTGCTCGCGCAGATGCCGGGCCAATTCCGTCACGGTGGCGGCGCTCGGGTCGGGCGGCGGCGTGCTCGCACCGTCAAGGAGCAGGTTGAAGGTGAGCGCGATACGGTGGCCGGATTTAACTGGTCGGACCTCGTGCCGGCAGTCGGCGTAGAACGCGGTCAGAACCAGATTCGAGGCCGAGCCGCGATACTCGGCCGTAGCCTCGCCCCGCCCGATGACCAGTTCGCCTCCGGTGTGCCGGGACGGAAGCGTGACCACCAGCGTGCCGATCATCGCGTTGTGCTTCTCGGAATCCTGGTGGGGCAGGAAGAACTGACCCCGCCCGTAGACGAGCATCGAGTGCAGTTCGGGGCGAAGCGTGCATGAGGACGGCAGGCCCAACTCCGCGCGGAGCGCATCGAGGAGCGCCGGGAGTCCATCGCCGAAACGGAGGGCCACTGTGTCCTTCGGGACCTCCCAGGTATCGCGTACTGAGATGTCAGTGAGTGTCTCGGTGCCACGGCCGAATCGGGCTGGCGTGCCGAGGTTGCGCAGCTTGCGGACCTGGGACGGGGTGACCGGAAGCCGCACCGCTCCGACGCCGAGGATCTCCAGGTTCAACAGATCTGGCTCGGCTTCGGTCGAGGCACTCAGTTTGGGATCGGCGCACTCCCTATCGAGCAGCGCCGCCACGCACTCACGCGGGACTATGTTCTTCACCCGGGCCTCCCCTCCCTTCGGTGGCGGTCAGAAGCCATCCGTGGAACCACGATATCGGTGGCTGATGCCGCCGCGGGTAGACGTCAGGCGGATTCAACCGTTTCCCGAGGCTTGCGAACGAATGGCGAGCGGGGTCCCGGGGTCGACCACGAGATGCTGCGCCCGTGGGTGAGGACCGCGGAGGGAGCCGAGGCCGTGCGGACGCTGAGGCCGGTGCGGATGTGCTGGCAGGTGCGCGTGTTCGGGACCGGGCGCGAGATTCTGCGCAAGGCCGCGAATGCGGCCGGCTTGAGGCTTGAGCTGGTCCCGGCACTTTGGGAGGCCCAGACTGCGACGAGCTCTCTCGGCTCGCGTGAGTGCGTGCGGCGGTGACGACGCGCGTAGAGCCCAATCGCGGGTGGCCTCGGCACGATTGCGGTCGAGGATCGTATTGCGCAGGCGTACAGACGTAATCGTTATCGGGCAGATGGAGTTCCTGCGCGAGCGTGCGGATGTGGGGGTCGGGGAAGACGAATCGAACCCGACTATTCGCAGCGTTCGGCATGATTTGCGGAGGGTGTCCCTTGACGTTTTTGGCGCACCGGCGTCCTATTCGGCCAGACACCAGCCGTCGGGGGTGTAAGCGGAGACACGGATGTGCTGCAGATCGGCGGCTCGGCGGACTCTCACGGCTGGCCGGGCATCATCCGTATCGTCGCGGACGCGGGCGGACACGACCCAGCCCACGAGCTGATAGGCCGACGGAGAATGCCGACACGACATCGGCCAGAGCCAGGCCATAGCAAGCAACTGATAGTTGAGTGCACACGGCCGGGCGATGGCGTGTGGAACCGAGTTCACCCGAGCGCTTCGGCGGGCTCCGGCCGTTGACGGTTGAATCCGGGTGGCTACGTTGAATACGCATTGAAGTTCTGCGCACTCCCGCCGCCCCTGTCAGGCTCCGGTTCCGTGGCCGACAGCACGGGGACGCTGTTGCCCGCTCACTCGGAGACCTCGGCCGGCGGCGTGCCTGAGCTCAGCCAGTTGGTCAGACGGGTGTGACACAGGGCACTGATGCCACCAGGTCAGGATGCAGCGGTGTGGTGCGGGGCTCTCCGACTTCCTTTCGCGAAGAGGCATGCGCGCTCGCCGAGGCACGAATCTCACCACTGATACATCGAGCCGGAGCGATCCTTGTCATGGCCTCTTTGAGTCACTAAATCACTGCATTGAGTGTACGTACGCGTGTAGACCTAGCGGTGGACGAAGCAGTCGGGCTTGAGCAGGGGAGAGTCCAAGGCCTTTGCCCGGGGGCGGGGTCAGCATCGACGGCATCAGCCTCACCGCGAACACGTCCCACTCGAGCTCCGTCACGTACACCTGGAAGATGGACGGCAACTCCTCGATCCCCCACTACCTGTTCGGCGCGAGCGCGTGGCCTGCTCAGTCGAGCGGCGCGACGATCATCTACTCCAACTGACGGAAGGCCAGCCCGGTGCAGCGTCGTACACGCAGACTTGTCGAACTCGCGGCGGCAGCCGCCGTCTGCCTCGCCATTGGCCTGACCACATGGCTCGTCCACGGCTACCTGAACGACGCGTCGTACATGGAACCGGACGACGGGGCCTCCGGCACGATCGCCAACATCTGCACGGTCGGCGAGGTGCTGTACTTCGGCTATCCCCTCTCGCCGACCCACAGCCTGCACATCACCGGCGCAGAACTGGTCGGAGTCCCGGACACGTTCACCGTCGAAGGGATCTACGCGGTCAACGCCGACAACGGAAAGTACCCCGTGCTCGTCGGCGGCACACAGGTTAACTGGGAGCAGATGGGGTACTCAACCGCCCACCTCTATCCCGTCACCGCGATTAACCTCGCCGACGGCAAGTGGGACGGCTGGTGGCTAGGCCGCGGAGCCGAGAGGAGACGAGACTCCTTCCGGCTCTGCAAGATTTCTGTCGGCGATCGTCCGGGCCGGATCCCGGTCGGGATCCGGCCCGGACGATTATCGATCACTTGCTCTGGAACTGCCCGAACTCGTCGAGGATGATGTAGGCCGCACCGTGGCCGCCGAGGTAGAGGCCGAAGTTGTAGGTCGGCGGCTGGGAGCTGGTGTCGGGGACGGGGCTGAGTGTGGCGATGGACAGGTTCGACACGGTCTGGCCGGTCAGGAAGTTGACGTTGGAGGTCGCGGGGATCGCGCGCGGGGTCTTCGGGTCGTACGGGTAGAGCGAGAGGAAGCCGTTGCCCGACGGCTGCGTGACCGTCGCGTTGAACAGCAGGCCCGTCACCGTCGACGCGTAGGATCCGCCCACCTCGTACGGCTGGTCGGCCGGCAGGGTCCACTTGCCCTCGCGCGTGTCCATGTAGCGGAAGGGGACCGTGTACGGCTCGAACGCGCTGGCCCCGGTGACTGCCGCGGTCGTGTAGTAGCCGAAGGCGTCGACGATCAGGTCCACCGCGCCGGCACTGTTGTTGTGCAGCACGATCTTCCCGCCGGTGCCGACCGGCACCATCGCCAGGTTTGCGGCGGTGCCGCCGGCCGGGTAGTTCAGGTTCGAGACCGCCGGCAGCGTCTGGCCGTCCGGGTAGGCCGTGATCACGCCGTTGCGCGTGCCGGAGACCGCGGTCAGGTTCATCGCCAGCGCCGTCACCCCCGAGCCGGGAATGCCCGAGCCCTTCGCGCCGTCCACGGTCAGCGTGATGTTGCCGTTCGCCGGGATCTTCGCGACCTTGCCGCCGGTCCCGACGCCCTTGCGGGTGTCCAGGATGCGCGCCGGGTTGATCGAGACGTACCTGCTCGCCGTGGTGGCGGTGTAGTAGCCCTCGATATCGGCCACGATGTCGGTGCTGCCCCGGGAGGAACCGTTGCGGAAGTCGACCAGCCCGTCCGGCCCGATCGGCACGACCACCAGGTTCGGCAGGTTCTCGTGGGCCGAGAAGTTCACGTTGGACGTTCCGGGCCAGGACACCGTCCCGCCGTAGCTGGTCTCGTTGTTGTAGACGGACAGGAAGCCGTTGGCCGACTCGTCGGTCGCGGTCACGTTGAGCACGACCGCGACGGCGTTCGACGGAATCGGCTTGTCGGAGGCCCCGGCTCCGAACACGGAGAGCTTGAGCGTGCCACCGGCCGGAACCGGGGCGGCGGGCGCGCCGAGACCGTAGCGGGTGTCCAGGATGCGCACAGGGTCGTACGGCGTGTATTCGGTGCCCCAGGTCTGCTGCCCCCCGAGCGCGATGGTCGACACATCGCCCTCGCCATCGCTCACCGTGACCGTGACGGCGAAGGTGCCGGGTCCGGCGTACTCGTGGCTGAACGAGTGGTTCAGGTCGTTCTGGTAGCTGCTGCTCTGCCCGTCGCCCCAGTCGACGGAGACGCTCAGCTTGCCGGTGGGCGTGGTGTACCCGCTGACCTGAGGCAAGACGTTGAGGCCGAAGGCGCTGGCGGACCCGAAGCCGACACCGGCGCCGAGGTCGGGGTTGGGTCCGGTGGCCTGCTGCGTGTGGGTCCGGACGTGCTGCACCCGCGGCGCCACCGCCGAGGTCGAAGGCGCCTGCGACGAGGAGGCCGCCGGGCGTGCCGAAAGCGCCGGCGCGACCGCCCCGACGCCCGCACCGCCCGCCGCCGATCCGATGGCCGTCGTGGACGCCGAGGCGAGCGACGGCACGAGCGCGAGGCCGAAGGAGCCGGCAACGGCCAAAGGTGCCAAGAGCCGACGTGACAAAGGATCCCCCTGAAGACTCTCGTGCCGCGTGGCACGAGTGAATGAGTGTTGAGTCGCGGTGAGGAGCGTAAGTCTCATGAGAATTCGACTCAATGGAGATTTCGTCACGGTCTTGCCACTGTCGAAGGTGCCCTGCGTGGGGCCCGTTCCGGGCAGGCGGCGCCGAGGCGTGGGGTTCGCAGATTCTGCGCGTGCATCGGACAATCCGCGTCCTACCTGCGGATTCGGCGCACGGCGGGATCCGCGTCGACCGCGCGGAGGGGTGCGGATGATCATCTATGCATTGATGAACAAGTGAAGCAAATGCTTGGCGTTAACGGCTGGCTACTGCGTCGAATACTTCTTGGGCTTTGCCGATCCTCCTTCTCGCCTACGCCCAGTCGCGGGGGTCGTTGCCCGGGGACATGTCGTACTCGTCGACGTCGAGCACCGCCCCGGTAGCGGTCAGGAAGTTGAGCACGTGGCGGTCCAGGTGCCAGCCGAACATGTTGGGCTTCTCGGTTGTCGAGGTTCGCCAGGCGGGAACGCCATCGTCGCTGGTGGGGCCTTCCTCGTCATCGTTGAAGTAGCGCACGATCTCCAGGACGGCGCTGCCGTATTCGCCGTCTTCTTCGGCCTTCAGGCGCTCGACGAGGGCGGCGATGCGCTCAGTGTGCGGCGCGAGTCGCGCGATGACGCGGGCGACTTGCTCGTCGACGCGCAGGCCAGGATCGCGGCATACGACTTTCCAGGCGTGGCTTGCCGGGATCGCTCGCGGCTGAGTGAGGAGGCGGCTTGCCCGCACCATGGTCTCGTCCGGCTCGATGCCCAGGAAGGCCGCCATCTCCGCTGCCGAGGTGTGTCGGCTGGCCAGCGCGAAGTACGCGTACTGATGAAGCGGCATCTGAGCAGCGTATCGATCCCGGCAGCAGCCGGGTGAGCTGATTGATTGCCGGCAGCTCAGGACAAGGTCTGATGGCGCTATTCGCTCTGCGCCCAAGCGGCGATGGGCAGCGCCAGGTAGATGCCGAAGTTCTCCAGTCCGGTCGCGGCGGCGACGTCGCGGTGAAGCCGGTCGACGCGCTCTTGTCGATTGCGGGCACGGCTCTCGAACCACTTGGAGCGGACTTCGATGACGACGTCGAGGCCGCTGCGGTCAAGCGGCCCGAGTCGGCGGAATCGAATCTCCACATCGCCGGGCTGGAGGTCTCCGTCGTACGGTTCCTCGGTACATTGCACGGCGATCGACACCCTGTGCGCCAGCGCATCGGCCAGCTTGGTGAGAGTCTCCTCGGATACGGTCGGCGCGTAGGTCACCTCAACGAGTGGCATCCGCTCAGGATAGTGGGATTGAAACGCCCGGCTCCCGGCATGAAGCAAGTGCCTACCATATTGGCATGGGCTTCGTGAGTGGTTGGTCGGCCAAGGGCCAAGCCACGAGACCCGGAGGCGACGTGCCGATGGGGTGGCGTCATGCGTATCGCCGCGGCACGCTGAGCCGCCGTGCCGCGCCCGGGTATCCGGAGCGGCACGGCGGAACTGGTGCCGAGTGGCGTCAGGTAGCCGGCGGCGCGGTGCTGGCTGCTACTTGCCGCCTGGGACGTCGCTGGGGCAGGCGGAGGCTACGTTGAATTTGCCGTCTTCCTGGCCGGTCGGGTAGGCCGAGGCGTCGGGGGCTTCGATGAAGGTCAGCGGCGTGTTGAGCGAGATCGGCTTGCTCAGTACGGAATGGCCGTGCGCGTCGCGGACGTCCATGACGGCGTGGGGCATCGATTCGATGAACGCGCACAGGCTTGTGGCCACGTTCTGGGTCATGTTCTTGAAGCCCAGTTGGCTCAGCAGCGGCACTACCTGCGTCTGGCCGTCGTAGCCGAGGCTGTAGAGCACGTGCTGCTTCGCGCCGGGGACGTGTACGTCGAGGAAGTAGTCGCCGTACTCGAATTCGAGCGTGAGGGTGGCGCCGGGCGGCAGGTCGGTCGTCTTCGTGACCAGGTTCCAGGCCGTCCCGCTCGGGACCGGCGCGGGGATGTCCCAGTTGAGCGGGCTGGGTGCGGGGCTGTCGAAGATGGAGTTGATGCCGGTTGAGCAGTCGGACGGCCAGATGATCATGGTCTGCCCGTTGCTGTTGACCGTGGGCTGGGTGGTGATGGGGTTGCCCGAGGAGTCCGAGCAGACGTAGGCGATGCCCGGCGACAGCCCCACTCCCGTGTTGACGGTGCGTAGGGCCGAGCCGCCGGAGAAGCTCACGATCAACGCCGCGACCGCCATGACCGCGCCGACCCCGCCGGTGCTCTGGGCGACCAGGCGGCGGCGCTGGCGCCCTGCGCTGCGGGCCCGAAGTGACTCGGCGTCGGGCAGTACCGCCGCCTGCCGTGCGTAGTCGCTGATCTGGTCGAACTGCTCAGACATTGGGGTATCCCTTCGAACTCGTCAGTTTCCGTGGGGCGAGCACCGCTCGCGGTGAACCCGCGGCGGGCGGGTTGGTGTTCTCGCGCGGCCGGTCCGGCTCTTCGTCGCTGAACTCCGAGACCAGCGGGGCCAGTGCGGCGCGGCCGCGGGCGAGTCGGGACTTCACCGTTCCCGGCGCCGTTCCGGCCTCCTCGGCGATCTGTTCGACCGTCAGATCCGCCACGTAGTGCAGCACCAGCACCTGGCGCTGTTTCTCCGGCAGCAGCTTCAGTGCGCTGATCAAAGCGAGCAGGTCCGGGCCGAGATCCGGGACCGGTTCGCGGCGGGCTTCCGCGCGGCGATGCGCCGAGAGCCGGTTCCTCGCCTTCCACCACGCGTTGGTCGACAGCCGGCAGGCGACCGAGCGGACCCAGCCCTCCGGGCTCTCGTACTCTCGGATCGTCGACCACTGCTGCCACGCCCGGATGTAAGCCTCCTGCAGGGCGTCCTCGGCGTCGCCGAGGTTGCCCGTGAAGGCGTAGACCTGGCCGATCAGCTTGCGCGAGGTCTGCGTGTAGAAGTCATCGAACTCTGTGAAGTCTCGCGAGTCCCCCATGCCCCTCCTCTTCTTCCTCGACCGGCAGTGCGGGCTGCCGCGTCGGTTACACCCCTAGCACCGGCGGAGGGGCCGTCCGGTTCCCTTGATTTTGCAGATTCTCCGCGCGCGGCCCATGCTCGATCTCACGTTCGCGGGGCCTCGGACGTCTTCTCAGTACATCGCGTCCGCCTTCAACCGTCTGCACCGGGAAGATTATGAAAGAGCCGTTCGAGAACGTGGTCACGCAGCACGGCGCCACGGTGCTGCGCGTGTGCCGGGCGCTGCTGGCGCTGCACGACGCGGAGGATGCCTGGTCGGAGACCTTTCTGTCCGCGATGCGCGCCTACCCGGGCCTGCCGGAGACGGCGAACGTCGAAGCGTGGCTGGTCACGATCGCGCGGCGCAAGGCGATCGACCTCCTGCGGGCGTCCGGGCGCAATCCGGTGCCGGTGGAGATGCTGCCCGAGACGGCGGCCGAAGGCGGACCAGATGGACGCGGTGCGCCGGGCGCGTCGGGCCTGCTGGGCGATCCGGCCGCGCCCGGCGGGCCGGACGGGGACGTGTGGGAGGCCGTGGGGCGCCTGCCCGACAAGCAGCGCCAGGCCATCACCTTCCGCTATCTGGGCGGGATGCCGTACGAGGAGATCTCGGCGATCCTCGGCGGCTCGGTGCAGGCCGCGCGCCGCGCCGCCGCCGACGGCATGAAGAATCTGCGTAGGAACTATCCGGGCGCCAGGACGAAAGGAGCAGCCCGATGAGTGACCATCGCTCTGACGAGGACGTCCTGAGCCTGCTGTCGGCTCCCGTCGACCCGGAGACCCTGGCCCGGCTGCACGGTCGGCTGGAGCGGGCGGCGCAGTCCGCGGATCTCCTCGACGTCGCCTACCGGATTGTCGACTCCCCGGTCGGGAGCTTGCTGCTGGCCGCCACCCCGCAGGGCCTGGTGCGTGTCGCGTACCAGTGCGAGGACCACGACCGGGTGCTGCAGACCCTGACCGACAAAATCAGCCCGCGGATCCTGCGCGCACCCGGGCGGCTGGACCAGGCCGCGCGGGAGCTCGAGGAGTACTTCGAGCGGCGTCGCACGACGTTCGACCTGCCGCTGGACCACTCGCTCTCGCACGGGTTCCGGAAGCTGGTGCAGAGCCGGCTGCCGACGATCGAGTACGGGCAGACGCGCAGCTACGGGCAGGTCGCCGAGCTCGTCGGCAGTCCCAGGGCGGTACGGGCGGTCGGCAGCGCCTGCGCGACCAATCCGCTGCCTGTGGTCGTGCCGTGTCATCGTGTGCTGCGCACCGACGGCACACTGGGCGGCTACGTGGGCGGGCTCGAGGCCAAGACCACCCTGCTCAGCCTGGAGGCGACGGCATGAACCACGCCACGACCGGGCGACGCGGCGACCCCTGGAGCGAGCGCGTGGACGCCGCGGACTGGGGACGGGTGTCCGCCGAGGTCGGCGAGTACGGTGGCGCCCTGCTCCCGCAGCTGCTCACCGCCGATGAGGCCGCTGAGATCAGAGGACTGTACGGCCGGAACGAGCTGTTCCGCAGCACGGTCGAGATGGGGCGCTACCGCTTCGGCGAAGGACAGTACAAGTACTTCGCCGCGCCTTATCCGGCACCGATCGAGCAGCTCAAGCAGGCGCTGTATCCGCGCCTGCTGCCGATCGCCCGCGACTGGTGGGGCAAGCTCGGCCGCCCGGCGCCGTGGCCGGACACGCTGGGGGAGTGGCTGGAGTTGTGCCACGAGGCCGGACAGCGCAAGTCGACGGCGATCCTGCTGCGCTACGGCCCGGGAGACTGGAACGCGCTGCACCGCGACCTGTACGGCGACCTCGTCTTCCCGCTCCAGGTGGTGATCAACCTCGACGAGCCGGGCGTCGACCACACCGGCGGGGAGTTCCTGCTGCTCGAGCAGCGGCCACGGGCCCAGTCGCGCGGAACGGCCACGCTGCTGCCGCTGGGCCACGGATACCTGTTCACCACCAGGGACCGGCCGGTGCGCTCCACCCGCGGCTGGTCGGCCGCACCGGTACGACACGGTGTCTCCGTGGTCCGCTCCGGGCAGCGGCACACGCTCGGGCTCATCTTCCACGACGCCGCGTGAGCCCTGTTCCGGCTGGAGGGGTGGGCCATGAATGCTCTGATGAGCAAAGGTGGGCCATGAATGCTCTGATGAGCCCGCTGCTGAGCCAGCCGATTCTGCTGACTCCCGCCGACGGTAAGGATCCTGCGGCGACCGCGGCGACCGCGGCCGAGGTGCGCGCGATCGTGGGCTTGGCGCACGCGCGTGGGGCACGAAGCCTGACCATCGGCTCGGGTCGGCTTCCCCACGCGACTGCCGCTGCGCACGCGATCGCCGCGGCCTGGCAGGCGGCCGGGGGTACGGTCACCGGCACGATCACGTGGCCGGAGTCCGCCGCCTCCTGGCTGCGCCAGGCCGTCGCCTTCACCCGCGACGACCCCGACCTGTGGGTGATGGCCGGCCCGGTCCTCGGCTGGGCCCAGATGACGCGGCGGCTGCTGTGGTCGACGAACTGGCGGCCCGAGCGCACTCTCGCCACCGCCGCGATCGGCAGACGCGCCGCGCTCGACCTGGTCGGCGTTCTGAACCTGCCGGGATTTTCCGGAGCGACCGCGGCCGGCGAGATGTGGACCGTGACGCAAGAGATGAGGTGACGGGGTGACGGGAGCGGCCCGATCAATATCTGGCCCGATCAATATCTCTACTGGACACCGGAAACCCGCGAGCGGCCCGGAACGCCCGAGCCGCTCGCGGTCTGAAACTCAGCGCCCTGTGTGCTGGGCGATCAGTGGCGTGAGATCAGGGGTCTCGCTGCTGTCGTTCGCGGTGTCGCCGACCGCCCAGACGCCGCCGCCGGGGATGGCAGCCACGGCAGAGATGCTGGCGTCTCCGACGGTGGGCACGGCGACCTTCGTCCACCTCGTCCCCGTCCACCGCAGTACATACGCGGTGTAGGGCAGGCCGCTCTCGTGGTACGTGTCGCCGACCGCCCACGGCCCGCCGGCGCCCACGGCGATGTTGTCGAGTTCACCGTCTCCGGCCGGGGTGGGCGTCAGGGCCCACTTCTTCCCGTTCCAGTGCAGGATCAGCGAGACGCGGTCGGCGCCGCCCTTGGTGACCTGCGTCTCGCCCCAGCCGGCCAGCCATGCGTCCTTCGGCCCCGCGACGACGAGCGCGCTGAGGTTCGTGTAGGCGAATCCGGTGGACGGCGCGGGCAGGATCGTCCACGTGTGGCCGTTCCAGTGGGCGAGCACGAGCGCGCCGGTCGCGGCGGTCGCGGTCCCGGCCACCCAGACATCGTCGGGCCCGTCGGCGGCGATAGCGGCGAGGCCGGCGCCGTCGGCCAGGGCCTTGGGCAGCGAGAGGATCTGCCACGCTCGGCCGTTCCACTCCTCGATGAGGTTCTCGGCGTTTCCGGTCTCCGGGTCGAAAGTGCCGCCGAGGTACCAGGCGTCGCGCGGCCCGTCGGCGGCCAACGCCCCGCCCTGGTTCATGTTCGGCACCGTGGCGAGTGTGACGGTGGCCCACCGCGTGCCGTTCCAGTGCAGCGGCTGATCGTCCGTCATGGCCCAGACGTCCTTCGCGCCGGTGGCGCTGAGCTCGTCGATCCGGCTCGTGGTCGGCACGCTCGCCTTCGTCCAGCCGCGGCCGTTCCAGTGCAGCATCACCGGCGCGAAGCCGGTCGGGCCGATGGTGAATCCGCCCGCCCAGGCATCGTCGCGCGAGGGGGCGACGACGCTGGAGAACGTCGCCTCTCCGCTGACCGGCACCGGGTAGGTCCGCCAGGCCGACGACGACGGCGTGGTGGTGGCAGCGGTGGCGTGGGCGGCTGCGGGCAGGGTCGTGACCAGCGCGGCCGATACCGCGGCCAGACCGGTCATCCGCAGCTTTCGCTTGTTCGCGTTCTTCATGGCGGTCACCTAGTTCTGGTAGGGCGTGCAGGCGTTGTCAGAGGTCTTGCTCACTGAGATGTAGTAGCCGTTCTCCACGCCGTTGAGGGTGTAGAGGACGATGTTGACCACGGTGTCCTCGGGCAGCTTCGACGGCGTGACGGTGAACAGCACGCCGGGTGTGTCGCTCCGGGCGAAGCTGACGCCGACGATGCCGGTGGTCGACTCGATCCGCTTCATCTGGACGTAGTCGACCGGGCAGCCCACGATCGGTGCGGAAAGAGCCGCGAACGTCTTCGGATCCGCGACCTTCGTCGGCACCAGCCACACCCGGGCCGGCACCTTCGCCTGGGCCAGCGCCTGGCGCAGCTCGGTGGCGTCGGTCAGTTCCTTGAGAGCGACTTCGACGCTGCCGCCGGCCTCGCTCTTCACCGACCAGCCGGCCAACGAGACGCTGACCGTCGGGGTGTCGGTCGCGACGTGCAAGGCGCCCGACGTCCCGTGGTGTGCGGTCGGAAGCGCCACCGCGAGCACCGCCGCGGCGCTGAGCAGCGCCGCCGCCCCGGCGAACAGGGGTCGGCGGTATGAGCGACGGACCGCCCGGTTACTGTCGACGGCTTCCAGCAGGCGGTTGCGCTGGCGCACCAGGGTGGCCGGCGGCGCGAGGTCCAGCTCGCGGCCGAATTCGGCGAGGATCTGCATGTCGTCCATCGGATTCACTCCTGCTCGTCGAGGGGATTGGTCTCGCCCAGTGCGGCGCGTACCTTGCGCCGGGCCCGGTTCAGCCGCGAGCGCACCGTGCCGACCGGGATGTCCAGGGCCAGCGCGGTCTGCTCGTAGGACAGTTCGGCCCAGCCGATCAGCAGCAGCACGTCGCGGTCCCGGGCCGCCAGCGTGGCGAGCGCCTCGGCCAGCCGCGGGCGCATCGCCGCCGCGCTGACCCGCGCGGAAATCCGCTCGGCCGTCTCCTCGGCCGGCACCTCGCGCGGGGTGCGCAGCAGGGCCCGATAATGGGCGGCCTCGGTCCTGCGCCGCCGGGAGATCAGGTTGGTGGCGATGCCCAGCAGCCACGGACACGCGTCACCGAACGCCGGGTCGAACCGGTCCCGGCGCTGAAAGGCCACCAGGAACGTCTCGCCCACCACGTCCTCGGCCGCCTGGGTGCCGAGCCGCTGGGCCGCGTAGCGGAACACGGCGCGGGAGTGGCGGTCGAACAGCTCGGCGAACACCTCGCTCTGCTCGCGTGACGCCGCGATCAGCTCGCCGTCCGAGGACCGGGCGACGAGCTGAGGGGGCATCACCGGGTGTACCGGGTGATGGAATGGTCGGTCACGGGCCAATTCCCTTCGGGCTCGAAAGCAACGTCACCCGGGTATCACCACAAGCCCGCGATCGAGTTCACGCTCGGCGCTGGGGGCACGCGGTCGAATACTGATCCGTGACTGATTCCGCAGCGCCGTCGGCTCCGTAACGTCGTTCTCATCAGCCGGAACACCGGTAGATCAGTGAACGAACACCGATGGGACGAGGACGAACCGACTATGGACGGCAACCGTATCGAAGAGATCAACGCCACGATCGAGGCCTACATCGAGGTCTGGAACGAGCGGGACACCGAACGTCGTCGGGCCCTGATCGAGCAGGTGTGGTCCGAGGACGGGACCTACACCGACCCGCTGGCCAGGTGCGCCGGGCGCGCGTCCCTCGACGCCACCGTCGGCGCGGTGCAGGGCCAGTTTCCGGCGGACTTCGTCTTCACCCTCGGCCCGGTGGACGCCCATCACCACCTCGCCCGGTTCACCTGGGAGCTCGGCCCGGCCGGCGGAGAGTCGCTGGTGGGCGGCTTCGATGTCGCAGTGCTCGATGACGACGGCCGGATCAAGGCCGTGCACGGCTTCCTGGACAAGGTGCCGGCCGGACTCTAGCCGCGCCTGCTGCGGACAACGGTCGGGCGCCGTGCCTGCGAGAACCAGGCGAGGGCACGGCGCTCGACCGTCACCCGCGTCGCGAGTCGTGGTGAATGCTACTTCGCCTTCGCCTTCGCCTTCGCCTTCGCGCTCGCGAGCCGCCTCGCTTTCGCCTGTGCAAGCCGCTTCGCCTGATCGGCGCGTTTCATTCTGGCGTTGGCGAAGTCGATGCCGATCCCCAGTCCGATGCCGGCCACGGCCGCCGAGGGGAACAGCGTGTAGTCGATCGGACGGGTGATCGCGCATATCACGAGCAGGATGACCCCGGTGTTCAGTGCCCCCAGTCCGAGGATTTGCGCGAGCCTGTTGAATCTGCGGATCCGCGTGGCGTACAGGAAGAACAGGAAGGCCACGCACAAGCCGATGCACATCGACAGGCTGCCCACCTCCGCGGGAATCTCGCGGCCCGGGTAGTAGCCGGTATACGAACTGTGGAGTTGGTAGTCGACGACGGTGATGTGGCCGTGCCAGATGTACGCGAGCGTCGAGTCGCCGGTCTTCACCAGCGACCAGACGCCTCTGGTGCCGTCGGTCAGACCGGCTCGCACCGTGCCGCCCGAACCGGGCCAGCTCAGGTCCACCCAGTAGTAGTTCGACTTGCCGGTGGTGTCCGAGCCGACGCCGGTCACGGTCGCCGCCTCGGCCAGCACACACGTCGGACCGGCCGCCCCCGTGCACAGCGGTGCGGACATGAACACCCGCAGACCGTTCTGCGTGTGCGTCAGGAAGACGGCCACCATGATCGTGGCCGCCGCGCTGAGCAGCAGGGCGATCGAGAGGGCGATCGTGGTCGACCGCTTGCCCTTGCGCTCGCCCGCCAGCCCGATGACCGACGGCCCGATGTCGGACGATTCCCTGTTCGACGACCCCATGTACAGTCCCCACCCCGTGAATGCTCGGCCCCTGCCGAGTCCCGTGTCCGCATGCTACAGCTGCTCCGCTCAAGCGGAGTATCTACCGTATGCGGCATGAAGTATCCGCGCTCGTCGAGGAATTTGGCCGCAGGCGACAACCTTTCCCGGCGGCACCGCGTGTGTGGTGCATGACCGACACCGAGTACGCGGCCTTCGTCGCGGCGAACTGGGACCGCTACCTGAGAGTGGCCTACCTGCTGACCGGCACCGAGCACGCGGCGGAGGAACTGCTCCAGGACACGCTGGTGAAGCTCTACTCCCGCTGGCGGCGCGTGTCCGCGATCGGCGACCCGAACGCCTACGTACGACGCATGCTGGCCAACGGGAACGTCAGCCGGTGGCGCCGGTCGCGCCGTGAGCACCTGGTCGACGTGGCGCCCGAGGCGGGGAGCGCGGCCGCTGGCCGGGCGGGCGGCGGCGCCGACGGGCGGCAGGAGCCGGGGGGCCGGGACCACGCGGTGGATCTGCGGCGTGCCCTGATGCGCCTTCCCGCCGGGCAGCGCGCGGTCGCGGTGCTGCGGCACTTCGAGGACCTGAGCGAGAAGCAGGTCGCCGAGGTGCTCGGCTGCTCCGTCGGCACGGTCAAGAGCCAGAACGCGAAGGCGCTGGCCGGTCTGCGCCAGCACCTCGACGCCTACTTCGAAGAAACCAGGAGTCTGTTATGACCGAGGACGAGGGACGGGCCCTGTCCGTCGCGCTGCACGACGTGGCCGAGCGCGGGCCGGGCGCACCCGCGCCGATCGATCGACTCGTGAGCCGCGGCCGCAGGCGCCGCCGCGCCCGCTCCGCGACGAGCTGCGCGGTGGGCGTGACGGGCGCGGCTGTGCTCGCCGCATTCGTCTCGGCCGGGCCGGGGGCCGGTAGGTCACCTGACACGGCGTCCGGTACGCCCGCCGCCACCAGCCCGAGCCCCATCGCGCTCTCGCTGGCCGCCGCACGCACCGATGCGAACCCGTTCCACTTCACCGTCACCGCGACGAGCCCGGCGCCCGGCGGCAAGGCCGGCGGGCAGACCGGCGCCAAGGCGCGCACCGAGGTCAGCGAAGGAGCCTTCGACCCGTCCACCATGCGTGGATACACGAAGGCCTTCGGCGGCGGCCAGACCGCGCAGTCGATCAGGATCGGCGACACCTGCTACTCCCAGCCCACTCTCACCGCGCCGTGGCTCGTCAGCACCTGCTCCTCGACTGCGGGCGTATCGCTCGCGAGCCTGACGCAGGATCCGGCGGCCACGCTCAAGCAGCTCGAAACCGCCGGACAGGCGACGTACGTGGGACGTACCGGCAGCGGATCCGGCGAACTCGACACGTGGAAGTTCACCTTCACCCGGAAGACGCAGGTGACGGCCACGTCGTCCACGCTCGGCTACACCGTGACCGGTACGGCGAGCGTGGGTGCCGCTGACGGTCAGGTCTCAGCCATCGACTACACCGTCACCATCGCGCCCGACTCCATCGTGGTCGGTTCCGACGAGCAGATCTCGATCAAGTTCTCCGAATACGGCGCGCCGGTGAGCGTCTCCGCGCCCGTCGCCGCCACGAAGGAGTGAGCTTCCCCATGACCATCTCCGCACCCCCCGCACACTCCGCGCCGGACTCCGGTGCTCGCCGCACGCGCTTCACGCGCCGCTTCGCCCTGGCCGCCGCCGTCGCCGGACCGCTGGCGGCCGGGATGTGCGTCGGCAGTCCGGCGCACGCGGATTCCGGCGGCTGGGTCGAGCAGGGCGTCCCGGCCGGCGCCGCGAACATCCTGGCGGTCGCCTCCGTGGGGCCGCACACGCTGTGGGCCACCGGTTTCACCATGAGCGACGCGGGCGGGGGCGTCTCCTTCAAGCCTCTGGTCCTCGCCCGCGACTCGAGTCAGGGTACGTGGACGCCGGTGCAGACTCCGGCCATCAGCGGATCCAGTCGCGCCAACGCGATCTCCGCCGCCGGGCCCGACGACGTGTGGGTGACCGGCGACGGCATCGGTACCCCGGGTGCCGCGTCGGTGCTCACCGAGCACTGGGACGGCACGGCGTGGACCGAGATCGACGTGCCGCTGCCGAGCGGCGAGAACACCGCGGGCGAACTGCTCGGCGTCGCGACGATCGGCCCGGATGACGCGTGGGCCGTGGGCAACGGGCAGAGCGGCGGCTCCATCAGCGCGCTGATCGAACACTGGAACGGCGCCTCCTGGCAGGCCGCGGCCCTGCCCGCGGCCATCGCCTCCGGCGTCGTCCTCAACGCCGTCACGGCCGAGGGTCCGCACGATCTGTGGGCCGCGGGCGTGGACTACGACACCGACGAGCCGATCCTGCTCCACGGCGACGGCACGACCTGGCAGCAGGTCGCACTGCCCGGCGCCGGCGTCACCGGCGCGTACGGCCAGTACGGCGAACTCAACGCGCTCGTGGCGGATGGAGCCGGCGGCGTCTACGTGGTGGGCGCGGCCTACCTCACCAGCGACGACCCCGGCCACGCTCTCGTCGAGCACTGGGACGGCCGCGCATGGCAGACGCACCTGCCGGAGCCCTCCGGCAATGCCCTGCTCCTCGGCGCCGCGCTCACGCCGCAGGGCCTCGCCGTCGTCGGCTACGACCCGTCGGGCACCCAGCCGAACCCCTACGGCGAGATCCTCCAGGGCGGGACCTGGCAGTCGCTGAACCTGCCCGACGTCGGCAGCGGCGGCACCGACCCGTCCGCAGCGCTCTCCACCTGCGACGGACTCGTGGTGGTCGGCGGGTACGACGTGGCGAACGATGAACAGGACACGTTTCCGCTGGTCCTGCAGGGCCAGCCGATCCTGTAGAACCAGAGGTAGGTGACCCCAGCCCCGGGCCCGGCTCCAGCCCCGGGACAGTGAGGTGCCGTCGCGGCCCGCGTGTGCGGTCCGCGGCGGCACCCTCGTGTGTGTCACGCCTCAGCGCTTGAGTTCCTCGGCCAGGCGGTCCAGTTCCTCGCCCGTGCCCTGCTCGCGCCAGTCTGCGCGGTCGAAGTCGTCGAGGTAGGCACCGTGGTCGGTCAGGGTGACGCGGGTGCCGGCACCTTCGGGCGCGAATTCGATGCTGACCAGGTTGACCGCGATCCGGTCCGCGTCGCGGTGCATGTGGTTCGTCAGGACGATGCGTTCGTTGGGCACGATGTCCCGGAAGCAGGCCTCGTAGGTGAACGTCGGTCCGCCCTTCCCGTTGACGTAGATGTTCCGCTCGGTGCCGCCGACGCGGAAGTCGACCTCCATGGTCGGCTCCTCGCCGTCCGCGACCGCGGCGAACCACCGGTTCTTGGCCTTCGGATCGCCCCAGGCCGCGAAGACCCGCTCGACTGGCGCGTCGTACACGCGCTCGAGGGTGAAGGTGCTGTGGGTGACGGAGCGTTCGGTCATGATGCGGGGCCCTTCTGCTGATCGGCGTGTGCGGAGTCATCGGCGCCGGCGGCGAGGAATTCGCCGAGGCGATCGAGCGGGCCCTCCCATGCGGTGCGCTGCGCGGCGATCCAGCCCTCGGCCCGGCGCAGGCCGTCCGGCTCGAGCCGACAGGTCCGCACCCGGCCGATCTTCTCCGACCGCACCAGCCCGGCGAGCTCCAGCACCTGGAGGTGCTGGACCACCGCGGGCAGCGACATCGGGAACGGCTTGGCCAGATCGCTCACCGAGGCCGGGCCCCGGGTCAGCCGCTCGACCATGGCCCGGCGGGTCGGGTCGGCCAGGGCTTGGAAGATCTGGTCGAAGGCGACCCCTTGGTTAGGCATGTGCTTAAGTATCGGCTCGGCAGGGCGGACGGTCAAGCGATCGCTTAAGTATCGGCCACGGAGGCTGGAGGCTAGAGGGTGAGCACGATCTTGCCTTCGGTGCGGCCGGATTCGATCAGTGCGTGGGCCTCGGCGGCGTGCTCGAACGGGACGGTCTGCTGGACGTGCGGACGCAGCGATCCCGCTTCGGCGAGCGCTGCCAGATGCTCGAGGCCGACGTGGTCCGGCTCGACGGTGATGCCGGCGAAGCGGCGTCCGGCTGCTTCGGCGCGTGCCTTGAGCGCGGCATCGGTGCGCTCGACGATGGTGACGAACAGGCCGTTCGGCTTGAGGGTGGCGATCGACGCGTCGCCGTAGCCGCCGGCGGTGTCCAGCACGACGTCGAGGGCCCGGGTCTTCGCGGCGAAATCCTGCGTGCGGTAGTCGATCGCCTCGTGCGCGCCGAGTTCGCGGACGAAGTCGTGCTTGGCCGCGCTGGCCGTGGTGATGACGTAGGCGCCCCTGGCCTTGGCGATCTGGATCGCGAGGTGCCCGACGCCGCCCGCCCCGGCGTGGATCAGGACCCGCTGACCGGCCTCGATGTGCGCCGTGTCCACCAGGCTGTGCCACGCGGTGAGGCCGGCCATGGGCAGCGCGGCCGCCGCGGCGTGGTCGAGGTTGCGCGGCTTTCTGGCCAGCTGCCGGGACGGGACCGCGACGAACTCGGCGAAGGTGCCCGCCGCGCGGGGGAAGAACGGCATGCCGTAGACCTCGTCGCCGACCTCGAAGCGGGTGACGCCGGGCACGACGTGCTCGACCACTCCCGAGACGTCCCAGCCGAGGATGAACGGCGGTTCGCCGAGCAGCGGGAACGCGCCGGAGCGGACCATCGCGTCGATCGGGTTGATCGAGGCGGCGCGGACGCGGACGAGGACCTCGGAGGGCAGCGGGGTCGGCGTCTGGACCTCGGCGAGTTCGAGGACCTGGGGCGAGCCGAATTCCCGCTGGATGACTGCACGCATGGTCGTTGTCTTCCTTTCGGAGCCGTGAAGAGTCGTCAGAAGCCTTCGGTTCTGCGGGGTTGCTTGCGGGGCGTTTACTCGTGGGGGTCGAGGAATTCGGTGATCAGGCCGAGCCAGGCGCCGGGTCGCTCGGCCATGGGGAGGTGGCCGGTGGCGATCTCGGCCGTCTGGGCGCCGGGGATGGCCCCCGCGAGTTCGCGCTGGAGGGTCGGGTCGACGAGGGCGTCCTGGGCGGTGACGACGACGAGGGTCGGGACCGTGATTCCGGCCAGGTCGCCGCGGACGTCGATGCGTCCGACCAGTTCCGTGTGCTCCGGCGTGCCGTCGGGGATCGACTCCGCGAAGGCCTTGAGCGCCGCGTCGAGCTCGCCGGCCGGGATCGCGTCGAGGGCCCGGGTGCTGAAGCCGACGAGCGTGAGGAACTCGGCGAGCCGGAGGGTGTTCCGATCCTGATATATCTCGGACCAGATCCGGGCCGAGAGGGCGAGGCGGGCGTCCGCCTTCGCGAAGGTCGCGGTGAGGATCAGGGCCGTGACCCGCTCGGGGTGGCGGGCCGCGATCCGGATCGCGATCGGGCCGCCGAGCGAGAACCCTGAGACGGCGAAGGTCTCGAGCCCATTCGCGACCGCGGCCTCGACGAGCCGGTCCGCGAGTTCGTCCTCTGACAGCGGCCCGACGAACCGCGGGGTGGCGCCGCTGCCCGGGTAGTCGGCGCCCACGACGGTGTGTCCGGCCGCGAGCCCGTCGAGGATCGGGCCGTAGTTCGCCTCGATGCCTCCGCCCGCGCCGTGGGCCAGCAGCAGCCCGGGGCCGGCGCCCCGGACCGTCACGGCAAGCGGTCCAAGCTGGGTGTCCGTCGTCATGACAGCTCTCCGTCCATTTCTGTAGTGGTCGCTACTGAAGGACCGTACCACATTTTCTAGCGAGCGCTATAGAATGGCCCCATGACTGCGACGACAACTCGAGGGCGCCCGCGGGGCTTCGACCGCGCGGCCGCGCTCGAACAGGCCCTCGACCAGTTCTGGCGCTACGGGTACGAGGCGACGTCGATCGCGATGCTGACCAAGGCGATGGGGATCAGCCCGCCCAGCCTCTACGCGGCGTTCGGCGACAAGCGGAAGCTGTTCGGCGAAGCGGTCCGCCAGTACGCGCTGACCTGGGGCCGGTACGGGACTCAGCCGCTGGAGCAGGAGCCCACGGCCCGGGCGGCCGTCGAGCGCGTCCTGCGGGCGGCCGCGGCGGAGTATACGAACCCTGCTCACCCGCCCGGCTGCCTGGTGATCAGCGGTGCCATGAACGTCGCGGAGGCGGACGCCGACGTGAAGGAGGAACTGCGCGGATACCGGGAGGCGGCGAAGCGGGCCATCGCCGCGAAGATCGCCACGGACGTCGAGGCCGGGCTGCTCCCGCCGGACACTGACTCCGATGCGCTCGGCAGCTTCTACGCGGCGGTGATTCAGGGCATGAACACGCAGGCGGCGGACGGCGCCGATCGGGCCGAGCTGGAGCGCATCGCCGACGTCGCAATGCTGGCCTGGCCCGCGGGGACGGGGGAGGGGG
>NZ_JAGSOG010000134.1 GCF_018139695.1 Actinospica durhamensis
GGGGCGACCAGCAGGGCGGGCGCGGCGGCGAGCGACCCGGTGACGGCAGCGGCACGCAGAGCGGAGCGGCGGGAGAGGGGGAGTACGCCTTCTGCGTCGACGTGAGGGGTAGTCATATCCGGACGTTATCCAGGCGTGCCTGCCGGACGTGGGTTTGCTTTCGGGAATGGCGGGTGACGTCCCGGCGAACATCGCGGCCCGGTGGCCGGCGGCCAGCGGACGCGCGCGGACCTCGGCCGCGCGCGTCCCCGACTCGAGCCTCAGCTCAACGCCGCGTGCACCGCGTCCACCAGTTCCTCGGCCGCCGCGGAGCCGACCGCCTCGGCACCGGCGTCGGGCCGGAGGTAGAAGACGTCCACAGCCTGGGGACCGAGGGTGGCGATGCGCGCCCTGGTGATGTCCGCCCCGATTCCCGCTATGGCCGAGGCGATCCGGTGCAGCAGGCCGGGCGAGTCCTCCGCGCGCACCTCCAGCACCGTCGCGTCGTGCGACGCTCCCGCGAGCAGGCGGACCGAGGCCGGCGGGGTCAGCGCGGCCTGTCTGCGGGAGGACAGACGCTCCCGGTCCCGCGCCTCGAGGCGCTCGGCGAGCTTGAGCGTACCCAGCCGGGCGCTGCGCAGGTCGGTGCGCAGCCTGCCCAGGTCCGGCAGCGAGCCGTACTCGGCCGCGACCGTCCAACGCTGCACCGCGTACGCCGTGCCGCTCGCCTCGACCGTGTTGATCTCCGCGCCGAGCACCCTGATGTGGCGCAGCGTCAGGACCCCGGCGACCAGGGCGAGCACGCCGACGTCGTCGGGGATCGCGACGTCGATCCGGCCGATTCCGGCGCTGCCGGGGGCCAGGGCCTGCACGGCGATCCGGTCCTGGGCCAGGGCCGCCTGCGAGACCAGCGTCTCGTCCGCGTCCGCGGCGGCGTGCGCGGCGGCCGCCTCCCGGGCCGCGCTCGTGCCCCCGGCCAGCACCGTGTTCGCCCGCGCGGCGAGTTCCCGGTAGAGCGAGGCACGCCAGGGCGACCAGACGGCCGGACCGGTGGCCTGGGAGTCGGACTCGGTCAGCAGGTGCAGCAGGGCCACGAAGTCGGCCGGGTTGGTGCCCGAGTCCGCCGCGGCGGCGAGCAGCGGGGCCAGGGTGGCCGGGTCGGTCGGGTCGCGGTGCACGGCGAGTTCGGCGAACAGCAGGTGATGGCGGGTCAGCGCGGTCAGCGTGGCGACGTCGGCGGGCGGGAAGCCGAGGCGGGCGGCCAGCTTCACGGTCAGCTCGGCGCCGGTCACGCAGTGGTCGCCGGGCAGGCCCTTGCCCAGGTCGTGGCACAGCGCCGCGGCCAGCAGCAGGTCGGGGCGGGCGACCCGGCGGGCCCGCTCGGCCGCGTGCACCACCGTCTCGATGATGTGGCGGTCCACCGTGTGCACGTGCAGGGCGTTGCGCTGCGGCAGGGACCTGATCCGCTCCCACTCCGGCAGCAGCCGCACCAGCAGCCCGGTGCGGTCCAGTTCCTCCCACACCTGCACCAGGCCGGGCCCGGAGCCGAGCAGCCGCAGCAGTTCGGCCCGCGCGGGCTCGGGCCACGGTTCGGTCAGCGCGGCGCCCGACGAGGCGAGCCGCTCGAGCGAGGCGGGCGCGATGGGCAGCCCGGCCCGGGCCGCCGCGGCCGCGATGCGCAGCGGGAGCACCGGATCGTCCAGGTTCGCCGCGAGCGCCAGCGCCGCCTCGCCCTCCGCGCGTACGACGCCGTCGGCCAGCGGCTCGCGCTCGGGTGCCGCGCGGCGCAGCAGGCCGCTGATCCCCGTGGAACGTGTGCGGGTGGCGAGGGCCTGGTCCACCCGGCGCCAGGCCACGTCGCAGGCGTAGTCGATGGTGCGGGCGGCGTCGCTGACCGCGGTCATCAGGTCGTCCGCGCTCTCGAAGTCGAGTTCGGCGGCGAGGTCGTCCTGCTCCTGGAGCAGCAGCCGGTCCGCGGAACGGCCGGTGCGGGTGTGCAGCGCCCAACGCACGTCGAGCAGGAACTCCTGGGCCTGCTCGGGCGCACCGTGCGGCACGTCCGCGATCCAGCTCGCCGCGATGGCGGTGAGGCTGTCCGCGTCCCGCAGGCCGCCGGCGCACTCCTTGAGGTCGCCCTCGAGCCGGTACGCGAGCTCTCCGTGCCGCTCCCGCCGCTCCTCGCGCAGCCGCCGCAGCTCCGGCAGCCGCTTGGGTGCGTGCTTGCGCCAGTCGGCCAGCAGCGCCGCCCGCAGCGCCTCGGTGAGCGCCGGATCGCCGGCCACGTGACGCGCCGTCAACATGCCGAGGGCGACCGGCAGATCCTGCTGCGCCACCGCCCTGGCCTCGGCCACCGTGCGCACCGAGTGGTCCAGCATCGTCTTCGCGTCCCAGATCGGGTACCAGATCGAGTCGGCCAGCTGCCCGATCGCGGCGGAGTCGCGCGACCCGTCGTGCAGCAGTACGACGTCGAGGTCGCTGCCCGGACTCAGCTGGCGGCGGCCGTAGCCGCCGACCGCGACCAGAGCCGCTCCCCCGGCGTCGCCGAGCAGCCGCACCAGCCACTCGTCCGCCGCGTCGGACCGTTCCCTGCGCTGCTGCGCGTACCGCATTCCGGCGACCCTCTCCACGAGTTGGGCGTTGTCCGTGAAGCTCCGTCAGGCCGCGTGGAGCTCCGTGGGGCTTGCGAGCCCTGAGCGCCCCGCCGGGTCTCCGACGGGGCGCTCAGGGTGTGTCAGGTGACGATCTACAGCGCCTCGGCGCCGCGCTCGCCGGTGCGTACCCGCACGACGGTCTCGACCGGGGTCACCCAGACCTTGCCGTCACCGATCTTGCCGGTCTGCGCGGCCTTGGTGATCACGTTCAGCAGGTCTTCCACGTCGTGGTCCTCGGCGAGCAGTTCGATGCGCACCTTCGGCACGAGGTCCACGGTGTACTCGGCGCCGCGGTAGACCTCCGTGTGGCCCCGCTGGCGGCCGTAGCCGGAGGCCTCGGCCACGGTCAGACCGTGCACGCCGAAGGCCTGCAGCGCGGTCTTGATCTCGTCGAGCTTGTATGGCTTTACCACTGCGGTAATCAGTTTCATCTCAGGCTTCGACTTTCTCTTCGACGGAGCCCTCGGCGATGGCGGGGGCGGTCGCCGCGGCCACGCTCGCCGCGGCGCGGTGCAGGGAACCGGTCAGGCCGCCCCAGTCGTAGGCGGTCTCTGCGTGCTCGGTCTGGTCCACACCGGCGATCTCGTCCTCGGTGCTCACCCGCAGGCCGATGGTCATGTGCACCAGCTTGGCCAGGATGAAGGAGACGACGAACGAGTATGCGAAGACGATACCCGCACCCTCGCCCTGCGCCCAGAGCTGGTCGAAGCCGCCGCCGTAGAAGAGCCCGGCCCGGGCGCCGTTGGAGTACCCGGCCACCTCGATCTTGTCCGCGAACAGGCCGATCAGCAGGGTGCCGAGGATACCGCCGACGAGGTGGACGCCCACCACGTCGAGCGAGTCGTCGAAGTCGAACCGGTTCTTCAGGTTCACCGCGTAGCAGCAGATGAAGCCGGGGATCAGACCGATGAAGATCGCACCGATCGGGGAGACCGAGGCACAGGCCGGGGTGATCGCGACCAGGCCGGCCACGGCGCCGGAGGCGGCGCCGACGGTGGTGAACTTGCCGTGCTGGATCTTCTCCGCGGCGAGCCATCCGATCACCGCGGTGCAGGTGGCGACCTGGGTGTTCATGAAGACCACCGAGGCCTGGCCGCTCGCGGTCAGCGCCGAGCCGGCGTTGAAGCCGAACCAGCCGAACCACAGCAGCGCCGCGCCGAGCATCACGAACGGCACGTTGTGCGGACGCATCGGGTCCTTCTTGAACCCGACCCGCTTACCCAGCACCAGAGCGCAGGCCAGTGCTCCCGCACCTGCGTTGATGTGCACCGCGGTACCACCGGCGAAGTCCATCACGTGGAGCTTGGCGTTGATGAAGCCGTTGGGCGAGAAGACCCAGTGCGCGACCGGGAAGTAGATGACGGTGACCCAGCCGACGACGTAGACGGTCCAGCCGACGAACTTGGTGCGGTCGGCGATGGCGCCGGAGATCAGGGCCGGGGTGATGATGGCGAACATCAACTGGAAGCAGGCCACGGCGAAGAGCGGAACATTGGTGGCACCATAGGTGCCTGCGTGCGAACCAGACTGGATTCCGGTGGAGATACCGTGCATTCCCCACTGCGCGAAGGTGCCCCAGAAGCTGTTTCCGCTCGCGTCGTTCGCGTTACCGAACGATACCGACCATCCGTACAGCACCCAGGCCACGGTGACCACGGCTATACAGATGAAGTTCATCATCAGCATGTTCAGTACGCTCTTCGCGCGGACCATGCCGCCGTAGAAGAACGCCAGGCCCGGCGTCATAAGGAGGACCAGCGCGGAGCTTGCGAGCACCCACGCGGTATTGCCGGTATCCACAGTTGGCATGGTTCACGTTTCCTTCGGATGGCGACGGTCTCGTCAAGGTCAGGAGTGCGGTGCGATGGTTCAATACGATCGCCGCAGACTGTTGCCGCTCTCCGCGCGCGTTGTTTCCTGACCGTGACGGAATGCTCCGCGAGGTTACGTGTGCGTGAATACCGCGCCCCTCGGTCGGGCGTGTCGGACCGGCTCAGCCCGAGGCGGAGCCGGCCGCGCTCGGGATGCCGGGGACACCGGCCCCGCCCGGCATCGCGTGCAGGCCGTGTTCGGCGTGGTCACGCTCCTCCGGGAAGGCCGCACGGACCCTGGCCGCGGCCTCGCGCAGCTTCTCCTCGGCCTGCCGGGAGCGGATGCGTACGGCCAGGCCGCCGGCGGTGCGCAGGGCGGCGACGGCCGCGGCGCGGTGGCCGAGGACGGCGTGCGCCTCGGCCGAGCCGGTGAGCGCCTCGACCCGTCCCCGCAACTGGCGCGGGAAGTCCCGCTCATAGAGCGAGGCCGCCGTGTCGAACTCGGCCGCCGCCTCCGCGGTGAGCTGGGGCAGCCGGGCCGCGAGGTCGCGCAGGGTGCGCGCGGCCTCGAGCCGCACCGCGGCCGGGGTGAACGCGGGCGGCCAGGGGTGCCCGGCCACGGTCGGCGTCTGGCCGTTGGCCGTCTGCTCGGCCGGCCAGCCCTTGGCGTGCAGCGTGCGGGCCCGCTCGAGCGCGTGCCTGGCCGGCTCGATCCGGCCGAGCGCGCCGTAGCCGCGCGCCTCCACCAGGTCCACGTACGCGGCCGGCAGCGGGTCGAGCTCGCCGCGGGTGGCGCTGCGCCCGACCGCGAGCAGATCCAGGGCGTCCTGAGCCCGGTTGAGGCCGACGAGCTGGCGGGCGGTGGCAGCGAGGATGACGGCGATCGTGTTGCGGTCCGCGCTCTCCTTGGCCGCGTGCAGACCGAGCACCAGGTAGCGCTGGGCGGCCGCCTGCAGCCCGCTGTCGAGCGCCATCTCCCCGGCGAGCAGGCAGTACTGGGCCGCGATGCGGAAGATCCTGGGGTGGGCCGGCTCCGGGCTGTGCCGGATGAGCTCGGCCACCTCGTAGAGCTGCCCGGTGACCGCGGCCCGCCGGATTCCGCCGCCGACCGCGGCCTCCCAGTCGCGGAAGACCCGGAGCGTCTCCTCGAGCTGGTCGGCCAGCACGGCGGCCCGCCCCGGCCGGGTGCGCCCCTGGCCGTGTCCGGGCCCGGCGCCCGCCCCCGGCAGCAGCACGCCCGGGCTCTCGGCGTGCTCGGACGGCGGGCGCTGCGGGGAGGGCACCAACGGCAGCAGCCAGCGCTTGACCGGCTCGATCAGCGCGGTGCCCGCGGCCAGCGGGGGCGCGCCGTCGCCGGCCCGGCGGGAGGGGTTGGGACCGAGCAGCAGGTCGCTGCGGCAGAACTCGGCCAGCAGCTCCGCGGTGCGCTCAGGTCCCCAGGGCAGGTCGGCGAGTGTGCCCGCGATCGGGCTCGAGGGCTCGCGCAGCCCGAGGTCGCTGAGCGTCACGACGCAGCCGAAGCGCTCGCTGAACAGCTCGGTCAGGATCCGCGGGATCGGGTCCCGCGGTTGTTCTCCGTCGAGCCAGCGGCGCACCCGCGAGGTGTCCGTGGCCACGTGAGTCGCGCCCAGATCCCTGGCCCTGCGGTTGACCATCCGGGCGACCTCGCCCTTGGACCAGCCGCTGCGCTGGAACCAGGAGGCGAACAGGGCATTGGGTACGCGTTCAGGCACCGGGGCTCGCCGCCGTCCCGTCCCGTCTCGGGGTGCGTGCTCCGAGACCGCTCGGCCTTGCCGTAGTAGCCGTGTCGCTCATGGTGAGGCGAAGGTAACGCCTTGGAGCCGCCTCGCGCAGGAGAATGCTGAAATGCGCCAGGATTCGCCACCCGTGACGTCCTGCGAACAGGGCTTCGGATGGCTAGCGTTACCGGAAGGACGGCTGCGGGGGCGGCCGCGTGGACGGGTGCGGCTTCGCCGACCGCCGGAGAATCCTTGGGACTTGTGATGCGTGGGCCGAATCTCGGAATGCTGCCGCGCCAGGTGCGCCGACCGCCGCAGGGGGCGGTGCGCACGACGACGCGCCAGTGCGCCGTGCGCTACGCGGCGTACGGCTGGCCGGTGACGACGGGGACGACGACGCCGACCTGCGATCCGGAACGGGCGCAGGCGCTGTGGTCGATGCTGCCCAACGCCTCGGTCTACACCGTCTGCGGTGAGGCCTTCGACCTGGTGGAGGCGGACGCCCCGGCCGGTCGGGCCGCGCTGGTGCGGCTCGAGCGCCTCGGCGTGCAGGTCGGGCCGGTGCTGTGGGTGCCCTCGCTGGACCGGATCGGCTTCCTGGTGCACCTGGGCACGCTCGGGCCGGTGACCTCGCTGCTCGAGGCCGGGTACGAGCTGCGCGTGCTCGATTCCGGGGACCTGGCCGAACTGCCCGGACCGCCGGGCGGCCGGGTGCGCTGGCTGCGCGAACCGGCGCCGATCGGTGTCCCGGCGCTGCCGCCCGCGCACATCGTCCTGGGCGGGATCGCCGGCTGCCGGGTCGCGCCCCGGCACGGCTGAGGGCCGCGCTCCACAGCCTGAGAACGCGCGAAGGGCGGCTCCGCACGGGAACCGCCCTCCGACACCATGTCGGGAAATCTCGGGAAGACCCGAGGCTCAGTTGCCGACCAGAGCGTCCACGAACGCGGCCGGGTCGAACGGGGCGAGGTCGTCCGCACCCTCACCCAGGCCCACCAGCTTCACCGGCACGCCGAGCTCCCGCTGCACCGCGATCACGATGCCGCCCTTGGCGGTGCCGTCCAGCTTGGTCAGCGCGATGCCGGTGATGTCCACCACCTCGCGGAAGACCCGGGCCTGGACCAGGCCGTTCTGGCCGGTGGTCGCGTCCAGCACGAGCAGCACCTCGTCCACCGGGCCGTGCTTCTCCACCACGCGCTTGACCTTGCCCAGCTCGTCCATCAGGCCGGCCTTGGTGTGCAGCCGTCCGGCCGTGTCGATCAGCACCGTGTCCACGCCGAGCTCCTTGCCCTGGCGCACCGCCTCGAACGCGACCGAGGCCGGGTCCGCGGCCTCGGCGCCGCGCACCGTGCTCGCACCCACCCGCTCGCCCCAGGTCTGCAGCTGGTCCGCCGCGGCGGCACGGAAGGTGTCGGCCGCACCGAGCACGACCGAGCGGCCGTCGGCCACCAGCACCCGCGCCAGCTTGCCGGTGGTGGTGGTCTTGCCCACGCCGTTGACGCCGGCCACCAGCACCACCGCCGGGCCCTGGCCGTCCTCGCGCAGCGAGTGCACGGTGCGGTCCAGGCTCGGGTCCACCAGCTTGAGCAGCTCCTCGCGCAGCAGCGTGCGCAGCTCGTCCGGGGTGCGGGTGCCGAGCACGCGGGTGCGCTTGCGCAGCGCGTCCACGAGCTCCTGGGTCGGACCGATGCCGAGGTCGCTGGTCAGCAGGACCTCCTCGATCTCCTCCCAGGTGTCCTCGTCCAGCTTGTCCCGCGACAGCAGCGAGAGCAGGCCCTTGCCGACCGCCGTGTTGGAGCGGGCGAGCCGGGAGCGCAGCCGGACCAGCCGGCCGGCCGTCGGCTCGGGCGCCTCCAGCGCTATCGGCGGGGCCTCGGCCTCCTCGAGGTCCACCGTGATCTCGTCGCTCGGCGGCGCCAGGGCCCGGGCCGGCCCCTGCTCCTCTTCCCG
Source organism: Actinospica durhamensis (assembly GCF_018139695.1). GTDB lineage: Bacteria > Actinomycetota > Actinomycetes > Streptomycetales > Catenulisporaceae > Actinospica > Actinospica durhamensis. Next base: position 8,128 of record NZ_JAGSOG010000134.1, read on the forward strand.
CTCCGTCGGCTCCTGGCCGAGCTTGAGCCGCAGGTCCTCGGGCGAGCGGCGCTCCGAGGGCGGCAGCGTACGCGCGGTGCGCTTGTGGCTCCCCCGCACGAGCAGCGCGGCCACCAGGCTCGCGAACAGCACTCCGGCCACTACGCCGATGATCACAGTCTCCATGCGGTCCATTCTGTCAGGAACCGGACGTCGCCCAGGCCACCGCGGCTCCGGCTCACTCCAGCCCGGCCAGGTCGAACACGAAACGCATGGCCTCGATCCGCTTGAATCCGCGGACCGCGTCGAGGATCTTGGTGATGTCCGACTGCAGCGCGTTGAGCTTGCCGCCGAGGAAGGCGATCTTCTTCGCCAGGTAGGCCAGCTCGACCTGCGCCTGTGCGGCGGCGACCGGGGTGACCGTGCCCGCGGTGACGAACTCGGCCACCAGCATCCCGCCCAGCGAGCCGATCAAGATGTTGATCAGCATCAGCACGGTGCCCTCGGCCACCTGCGCCTCGCTGCGCACCGCGCGCACGCACTCCCAGGTCGTGCGGACCGAGCCGGCCAGCGCGTCGAACTCGTCCAGGTAGGCGCGCAGGGCCGGCTCGAACCGGTCGGCCTCCTCGCCGTCCCACGCCGGCCGCAGGGCCACGGCCGCGGCCCGCAGCTTCACACCCGCGTCGGCGAGCTCCTGGTAGGCCTGCGCCCAGAGCTTCTCCACCCGCTCCAGTTCCACCCCGTCACCGGTCAGCGCCTCGAGCGCGTGGAACGGATTGGGCGCGCCGGTGTGGTCGCAGACGAAGAAGATCAGCTTGCGCTCGAGCGTGCCGATGCCCGGGATCGGGATGGCCGGGATGTGGAAGTGGGACAGATGCTTGCGCCCGATCTCGGCCAGTGCCTCCTGGTCGAGCGGCGCCGGCGCGTGCTCGTGATAGCAGGACGGATCCTCCGCCACCGCGTCATAGTGATGCTTCCAGTGCATGCCTACCCCCGCACCTCGCGCTGCGCCGGGACGACGGGATCCGCCCCGGCCGACGGTTCCACGAACTCGGCCAGGAACTCGCCCGCCACGGCGCCCGCCTCGGCCAGGTTCTCCTGGGCCTTGGGCAGCCGGTCGTGGTACGCGTCGCGCACCTTCGTGGCGTCGATCAGCTTGCCGAAGGCGTGTTCGTGGACGGTCCCGGTGCCGAGGCGCTCGGCGACGGCGGCGCAGCCGCGCTCGACCTCGGCCAGCGCGTCCACGAGGGCGCGCACCAGTTCCGGCGCGACCCCCGGCAACGTCCTGACGCCCTTGATCTCCCCACCCGGCTCGGTCACGCGTGCAGCGTACCGGCAGGAATACTGGAAGTGAATACGGATTCGGCCACGCGTCGGATACGGGCGGGGCTACACGTCGGCCGGGACGGCCTGCGCCGGGACCTGGTCGAGCAGCTCGCCGTCGCGCCGCAGCTTCTGTGAGATCACCGTGGTCACGCCGTCGCCGCGCATGGAGACGCCGTAGAGCGCGTCGGCGACCTCCATCGTGCGCTTCTGGTGGGTGATCACGATCAGCTGGGACGAGGCGCGCAGCTCCTCCATGATCGCGATCAGCCGCTGCAGGTTGGTGTCGTCGAGGGCGGCCTCGACCTCGTCCATCACGTAGAAGGGCGAGGGGCGGGCCTTGAAGATCGAAACCAGCAGGGCCACCGCGGTCAGCGAGCGCTCGCCGCCGGAGAGCAGGGAAAGCCGCTTGACCTTCTTGCCCGGCGGACGCGCCTCCACCTCGATGCCGGTGGTGAGCATGTCGCTCGGGTCGGTCAGGTACAGCCGGCCCTCGCCGCCCGGGAACAGCCGGGAGAAGACGCCCACGAACTCGCGCTCGGTGTCGGCGTAGGCCTCGGCGAAGACCTGCTCGACCCGCTCGTCCACGTCCTTGACCACCTGGAGCAGGTCGGCGCGGGTCTTCTTCAGGTCCTCGAGCTGCTCGCTGAGGAACTTGTAGCGCTCCTCCATCGCCGCGAACTCCTCCAGCGCCAGCGGGTTGACCTTGCCCAGCGCGGTGTAGTCCTTCTCGGCCTGGCGCAGCCGCTTCTCCTGCTCGGTGCGCACGAACTTGACCGTGCCCGGCTCGCCGTCCGCGTCCACCACCGGGACCGGGACCTGCGGGCCGTACTCGGCCACGAGCGCGGTGATCTCCACACCGTGCTCCTCCATGGCCTTCTCCTCGAGCTGCTCGAGACGCATGCGCTTCTCGGCCCGAGCCACATCGTCGCGGTGCGCGGCGTCGGTCAGCTGGTCGAGCTCGCCGGCCAGTTCGCGCCCGCGGGTGCGCAGCAGGCTCAGCCTGGCCTCGCGCTCGGCCCGCTCCTTCTCCGCCTGCTCGCGCAGCGCGCCGGCCTGGGCCAGCGAGATCTCCAGGTGCGCGAGGGTCTGGCGCACGCCGGAGACCACGGCCCTGGCCACCCGCGCCTGCTCGCTCGCCACCGCCTGCCGCTCGGCGGCCCTGGCCCGCGCCTCGCGCTCGGCCTTGGCCGCCCGGTCGAGGCCGTCGGCCCGGCCGGCCAGCGAACGCGCCCGCTCCTCGCCGGTACGCACGGACAGGCGGGCCTCCATCTCGGCCGCCCGCGCGGCGGTGGCCTCGGCCGCGAGCTGGTCGCGCACCTCGGTCGAGTTCTCCTCGCTTTCGGCCACCGTCTCGGCCGCGGCGGCCGCCTCCTCGTGTTCGAGTTCGAGGTCGGCGAGCGTGCTCTCGTCCTTCTCCCTGGCCGCGGTGGCCGCCTCGGCCGCCTTGGCGTACCGCTCGACCTCCGCCAGCGCGGCCCTGGCCTGCCCACCGAGCCGGCCGAGCTGCTGGGCCACCGAGGCCTTCTGGGCGTCCGCGGCGCGGCGCTCGGCCACCAGGGCGTCGAGCTGCTGCTTCGAGGCGCGCTGCAGCTCGGTGGCCTGCTCGAGCTCCAACCGCAGGCTCCGGGAGCGCTCGACCGCCTCGGCCAGCTTCTCCGCCGCCTCGTCCACCGCGGCCTGGATCTCGAGCAGCGAGGGCGCGCTGGAGGAGCCGCCGTGCGCGATGTGCCGGCCGAGCACGTCGCCCTCGCGGGTGACGGCGACCAGCTCGGGCCGGGCCTCGAGCAGCCGGCTGGCCTCGCCGAGGTCGTCCACTATCGCCGTGCCGTGCAGCAGCCGCTCCACCGAGGCGCGCATCTCCACCGGCACCCGCACCAGGTCGGCCAGGTAGCGCGCGTACGGCGGGAGCTCGGGCAACGGCGCGCCCTGATAGTCGGCGCCGCCGATCAGTATCGTCGCCCGGCCGTGGTCCTCGGTCTTGAGCAGCCGCATCGCGTTGACCGCGGCGTCCGGGGAGGCCACCGCGACCGCGTCGGCGGCCAGGCCGAGGGCCGCGGCCACCGCGGTCTCCGCGCCCTGTTCGATCGTCAGTATCGCCGCGACCGAGCCGAGCATGCCGGAGAGCCGGTCGGTCGCCGCGAGCAGCGCGCCCGCGCCGTCCTTGCGGTTCAGGCCGAGTTCGAGGGCTTCCTTACGGGCCGTGTAGGCGCCGCGCTCGCGCTCGGCGTCGCGCTCGGCCGCCCGCAGCGCGGTCAGCCGCTCCTCGGCCTCGGCCAGCGCGGTGGTGGCCTCCTCGACCTCGGCGTCGAGGCCGTCGCCGTCCTCGATCCCCTCGACCTGGGCCTTGAGCTCGTCATACTCCTGCTGCACTCCGGCGGCCCGGCCCCTGGCCTCCTCGTGCGCGGCCTCGAGCCGGCCGAGCTCGGCGTCGGCGGCGGCCACCTTGGAGCGCACCGCGCCCACCCGGCCGGCCAGCTTCGCCAGGTTCTCCCGCCGGTCCGCGGCCGAACGCACCGCCGCGGCCAGGCGCCGCTCCTCGGCCCCGTGCGCGGTCTCGGCCTCGCCGCGCCGGCGCACCGCGTCCGCCAGGGCCTCCTGCGCCTGCGCGATCTCCTCGGCGAGCACGTCCTCCTGCTCGCGGATGTACTCGGCCTCGCGCTCCATCTCCTCCGGGTCACGCCCGGACCGCTCGGTCTGCGCGCCCTGCGCCATCTGCGTCAGGTTGCGCAGCCGCTCGCCCGCCAGCGACCCGGTGCCGCGCAGCCGCTCCCGCAGCGAGGAGAGCCGGTACCAGGCCTCCTGGGTCGCGGCCAGGTGCGGGACCAACTCCTGGACCGAGCGCTCGAGCTCGGTCTCCTGGGCCAGGCAGCTCGCGACCTCCTGCTCGATCCGGGTCCGGCGCTGGCGCACGGCCTGGTCATCCGCGGTCTCCTGCTGATAGGCCGTCTGCAGCGTGACGTACTCGTCCGCGAGCAGGCGCAGCCGGGCGTCGCGCAGGTCCGCCTGGATGGCCACGGCGCGGCGGGCCACCTCGGCCTGCCGGCCCAGCGGCTTGAGCTGGCGGCGCAGCTCGGTGGTCAGGTCGGTGATCCGGGTCAGGTTGGCCTGCATCGCGTCCAGCTTGCGCAGCGCCTTCTCCTTGCGCTTGCGGTGCTTCAGGACGCCCGCGGCCTCCTCGATGAAGGCCCGCCGCTCCTCCGGCCCCGCCTGGAGCACCGCGTCGAGCTGGCCCTGGCCGACGATCACGTGCATCTCCCGGCCGATGCCGGAGTCGGAGAGCAGCTCCTGGATGTCGAGCAGGCGGCAGGCCGAACCGTTGATCGCGTACTCGGACCCGCCGTTGCGGAACATGATCCGCGAGATGGTGACCTCGGTGTAGTCGATCGGCAGGGCGCCGTCGGTGTTGTCGATGGTCAGGCTCACCTCGGCCCGGCCCAGCGGCGGGCGGCCGGAGGTGCCGGCGAAGATGACGTCCTCCATCTTGCCGCCGCGCAGCGACTTCGCGCCCTGTTCCCCCATGACCCACGCCAGCGCGTCCACGACGTTCGACTTGCCGGAGCCGTTGGGCCCGACCACGCAGGTGATGCCGGGCTCGAAGCGAAGCGTGGTGGCCGAGGCGAAGGACTTGAAGCCGCGCAAGGTCATGCTCTTGAGGTGCACGTCGACCCGAGTTCCTAGAGTCCAATGGCTGACCGACTACTCCACTCAGCCTAGCGGGCTGTAGCGGAGGAAGAGCAGAAGGGACGCCTCGGCGTCCCTTCGAATCCACGCGGTGGATGCCTCGGCGTCCTCTGATATCCGCGTCGCGGGTACTTACACCCGCCTGGAGACCTCTGTTTCGCCAGAGGCCTCCCGGCATGAAGTTGTGGGTCGGGCTCGGTAGGCGAGCCTCGCCGCGGCCGGTCTCGCCGGCCGTTCGCTCAGGTGAGCGCGGGCTCGCGCTGCTCCACGGCGGCGAGCAGTTCGCGGTCGAAGGAGTCGGAGTGAACCGCCGCGGCCAGCGCGTCGTTCTCCGCCTTCGCGCGCCCGAGCTGGTCCTCGAGATCGCGTACGCGCTGCTGCAGCCTCCGGACCTCGGCGAGCATCCGCGGGTCCGTGCCCCCGATGTGTCCGAGTAGTGCCTTAGCCATTCCTGGGTCCTCCACGTCGAGTGGACCGGCACGGTCGGGTCGGAACCATGCCGTTGTCTGGTATCACCGAGAGCTTTACGCCACGGTGGATCTTGTGCCGCGCCGTCGCCTTCCTGGTGGCCCGAACACGCGGGGCACTGGGGGCTGGAGGGTGTGCACAGGGGGTCGGAGCCCGTGCACAGACGCAGCTTCCACTGGCGTCCCACGCGCAAAATGGGCAGGTGCGCGGGCTTCTAGCGTCTCACCGCGGGCGCCCCCGGTCAAATCCGGCGCCACTTCGCACCCACTGCCAGGTTTAACCGCCCCCTGCGCGTGGTATTGGCGGCGCGCACCGCACGTCACGCGACCGCTCCCCCGTCTCCCGAGCCCTGCGCGTACCCCCGCGAGTAGCGCCGCGGCCCCCCGGACGGATTAGCCGCTTCGGGTCAACCCGCGCGCACAACGCCGTGGCCGGGCCCCCTCGCGGGTGCCCGGCCACGGTTCGTGCTCGGCTTGCGGCTACGCCTCGGACTCGGCTGGGAGCGCGGCCAGCTGGGTCTGGATCCGGCTCAGGTCGGCCTCTGCCCCGGCCAGCCGGCCCCGGATCTTGGCGACCACCGGCTCCGGCGCCTTGGCCAGGAACGCCTCGTTCTCCAGCTTCGCCTTCGCCTGCGCGATCTCCTTGGCCGCCGCCATCTGATCCTTCGTCAACCGGGCCCGCTCGGCCGCCACGTCGATCGTGCCGGACAGGTCGAGCTCCACTACGGCCAGCGCCGTCTGCAGCGTCGCCGTGGTGGCGAAGCCCTCCTCCGGCGGCGTGAGCCGGGCCAGCGCCCGCAGGTCGGCCTCGTGCGCCGCCAGCGACCCGGACAGGGTCAGCCGGCCCGGCACCCGCTGGCTCTTGTTGAGCAGCTGGTCCGAGCGGAAGCGGCGGACCTCGATCACCGCCTGCTGCAGCGCCAGGATCTCCTCCTCCGCGGCCGGGTCGGTCAGCGAGACGTCGGCCTTGGGCCACTCCGCGATCACCAGGGACTCCCCGCCGGTGAGGGTCTTCCACAGCTCCTCGGTGACGAAGGGGATGTAGGGGTGCAGCAGCCGCAGCGTCACGTCCAGGACGTGGCCGAGCACCGCGCGGGTGGTCTGCGCCGCCTCGCCCCCGGCGTTCAGCGGCGCCTTGGCCAGCTCCACGTACCAGTCGAACAGCTCGTCCCAGGCGAAGTGGTAGAGCGCCGCGCAGGCCTTCGCGTGCTGGTAGTCCTCCATGTACGCGTCCACCTCGGCGGTGACCGCGGTCAGCCGGGACAGGATCCAGCGGTCCACCGTGGAGAGCTGCTCGCGCGCGGGCAGCCCGGTGTTGGTCGCGCCGTTCATCAGGGCGAAGCGGGTGGCGTTCCAGATCTTGTTGCAGAAGTTGCGCGAGGCCTGGCACCAGTCCTCGCCGGTGGCCAGGTCCACGCCGGGGTTGGCGCCGCGGGCCAGGGTGAAGCGGGTCGCGTCCGCGCCGTACTTCTCCACCCACTCCAGCGGGTCGATGCCGTTGCCCAGCGACTTCGAGAACTTGCGCCCGAACTGGTCGCGCACCAGGCCGTGCAGCGCCACCGTGTGGAACGGCACCGAGTCGGCCGGCCCGCGGTCCTTCATCGCGTACAGGCCGAACATCATCATCCGCACGACCCAGAAGAACAGGATGTCGTAGCCGGTCACCAAAACCGAGGTCGGATAGAACTTGCGCAGGTCGGCGGTGTCGTCCGGCCAGCCCAGGGTGGAGAAGGGCCAAAGGCCCGAGGAGAACCAGGTGTCGAGCACGTCGTTGTCCTGGCGCCAGCCCTCGGCCTCGGTGCCCGGCGGCACCTCGTCCGGGCCCACGCACACGACCTCGCCGTTCGGCCCGTACCAGACCGGGATCCGGTGCCCCCACCACAGCTGCCGGGAGATGCACCAGTCGCGCAGGTTGTCCACCCACTGGAAGTAGCGCGGCTCGAGCTCCTTCGGGTGGATGTTCACCCGTCCGTCGCGCACCGCCGCGCCGGCCGCCTCGGCCAGCGGGGCCACCTTGACCCACCACTGCATCGACAGCCGCGGCTCGACCACCGTGTCACAGCGCGAGCAGTGCCCCACCGCGTGCACGTACGGCCGCTTCTCCGCGACGATCCGCCCGTCCTCGCGCAGCGCGGCCACCACGGCCGGGCGCGCCTCGAAGCGGTCGAGGCCCTCGAACGGCCCGGCCACCGTGATCACCGCGCGCTCGTCCATGACCACCAGGTTGGCCAGGCCGTGCCGCTGCCCGATCTCGAAGTCGTTCGGGTCGTGCGCCGGGGTCACCTTCACCGCGCCGGTGCCGAAGGACGGGTCCACGTGCGCGTCCGCCACGATCGGCACCCGGCGCCCGGTGAACGGGATCTCCACCTCGGTGCCCACCAGGTGCGCGTACCGCTCGTCCTCCGGGTGCACCGCCACCGCGGTGTCGCCCAGCATCGTCTCGGCCCGGGTGGTGGCCACCACGATGGCGTCCGCGCCCTCGCCGTAGCGGATCGAGACCAGCTCGCCCTCGTCGTCGTGGTGCTCCACCTCGGCGTCGGACAGGGCGGTCAGGCAGCGCGGGCACCAGTTGATGATCCGCTCGGCCCGGTAGATCAGGTCATCGTCGTAGAGCCGCTTGAAGATCGTCAGCACACTGCGGGAGAGCACCTCGTCGAAGGTGAACCGCTCCCGGGTCCAGTCCACGCTCGCGCCGAGCTTGCGGATCTGGTTGAGGATGGCGCCGCCCTTCTCCTCCTTCCACTCCCAGGTGCGCTTGACGAAGGCCTCGCGCCCGAGGTCGTGGCGGGACTTGCCCTCCTTGGCCAGCTGCTTCTCCACCGCGTTCTGGGTGGCGATGCCGGCGTGGTCGGTGCCGGGCAGCCACAGCGCCTCAAAGCCCTGCATCCGCTTGCGCCGGGTGATCGCGTCCTGGATGGTGACGTCGAGGGCGTGGCCGAGGTGCAGCACGCTGGTCACGTTCGGCGGCGGGATCACGATGGTGTGCGCGGGCTTGGCGCTCTCGGCGTCGGCGGTGAAGTAGCCCTCGGCTACCCAGTTCTCGTAGAGCTTCCCCTCTACCTCGGCCGGCGTGTACTGCGGCGGCAAGGTGGCGGCAGCGGCTGCGCTGCCCGGGCTCTGCGGGGAAGTCGATTCGGTCACGAGATCGATTGTACGGAGCTCTCGCAGACCGGTACCCATCCGTTATTACGCAGCCTGCCGCGGGGCCGGGGAACGGGGTAGGTTCACTGCATGTCGTGGGGAGAGCCGTCAGGGCAATCGCCGTACGATCCCAATAATCCGTACGGCCAGCAGCAATATCCGCAACAGCCACAACAACCGCAGCAGCCGCAGGTACCCGGGTGGGGAGCACCGAGCGGCTCCGGATACACCCAGCCGATGTCGGACTCCTCCGGCTACGGGCAGGGCCAGCCGCAGCAGCCACAACAGCAGCCGTATCCGTACGACCCGAGCGCGAGCGGCTTTCCGCAGCAGCCCGGCTACGGAGCGCAGCCCGGGCAGCCGATCCAGCCCGGCGGACCGATCCAGCCGGGATACGGAGGCGAGCACGGGGGCTACCCGCAGCCGCTGGCGCCGAAGAAGACCAACGGAGCGCTCATCGCCACCGTCGTGGCCGCGGTGCTCGTGGTGGGCGGCGGCATCGCGGCCGCGGTCGTGCTGACCGGCAAGTCGAACAACCCGTCCCCGGTCGCCGACCAGAGCAGCCGGCCCCCCGTCGCGACCTCGGGCGCCACCGGCGGAGCCTCGCCGAGCTCGGCTTCGACGAGCACCGGCAGCGGCTCGCTGAGCATCCCGGCCAGCGTCAGCGGGATGAAGCTGCTCGACGACTCGGAGTCCAAGAGCGCCGTGTCGTCCATGAGCACCAGCCTGGCCGGCGACAAGGACCTGTATCCGGACCCGGTCATCGCGGCGTACAACGACGGCGGCGGCGACAACGTCACCGAGCTGTTCGAGAACCAGGCGATCGCGGACCTCGACTCCTCCACCCAGAGCGAGTTCACGTCCTACGACCCCAGCACCGTCGTCTCCCAGCTGATGACGGGCGCTCAGATCAGCAACGCCGAGGACGAGAGCACCACCGCCTCCAACGGCGCGCTCAGCTGCGGTAGCCGGACGGTCAACAGCATCGACGTGGTCTTCTGCTTCTGGGACGACACCACGAGCTTCGGCGGCCTCGAGTTCTTCACCTCGACCTCGCTGAGCGACGACGCCGCCAAGGCCGACGCGATCCGCGCGGCGTCCGAGGGCAGCTGATCGAGGGCGGCAGAACCGAAGGCTTTGCCGATCCGCGGACCTGCGGTGCGCGGAGCGGCGGGGACACGGGGGACGGCACGAACGGGGACTCGGGGCATGGGGAACGAGGCGTCCGTGGCGGACCGTGGCGGGGAGGGACCGCTGACGGCGGGCCGGGCCGGTTGCGTGCGGGCAACCGGGCTCGGCGTTCCTGTCGTCCTCGGCCGTCGACCTGACGCCGTCGGCCTGGCACCTTCGACCTGACTCGGAGTCAGGCCCTCCTTCGCGCTGACGCGCGGTCAGACGCGTTCCGCCGTCCGGGCGCCACTGCGTCTTCTCTCACGCTCTCCGGCCGCTGTTTCGGAGCGCGCCGCCGTGTCAGCCTTCGGGGCTGAGGCCGGGACTGGGACGGCGCCGCGCGGAGCTCAGGCCGACTTCTCCCGCGGCAGCCGAGGGCTCGGCCCACCGCGCAGCGGCGAGTCGCGCGGGATCAGCGTCGGGTTGGCCCGTTCGCGCACCGTCTCCGCGGTGATCAGGACCTGTGCGATGTCCCGGCGTGAGGGCACGTCGTACATGATGGACATCAGCACCTCCTCCATGATCGCCCGCAGCGCGCGCACGCCGGTGCCGCGCAGGATCGCGAGATCGGCCAGCGCCTGCAGGGCGTCGTCGGAGAACTCGAGCTCCACCCCGTCCAGCGCCATCAGGTGCTGGTACTGGCGCACCAGCGCGTTCTTCGGCTCCACCAGGATCCGCCGCAGCGCCGCGGTGTCCAGGTTGCGCACGTGCGTGATCACCGGCAGCCGGCCGATGAACTCCGGGATCATGCCGAACTTGATCAAGTCCTCCGGCATGACCTCGCCGAACACGTCCTGCGCCTCGAGCTCGGCCCGGCTGCGCAGCTGCGCCCCGAACCCGATCCCCTGCTTGCCCACCCGGGCCTGGATGATCCGCTCGAGCCCGGAGAAGGCCCCGCCCACGATGAACAGGATGTTCGTCGTGTCGATCTGGATGAACTCCTGGTGCGGGTGCTTGCGACCGCCCTGCGGCGGGACCGCCGCGATCGTGCCCTCCAGTATCTTCAGCAGCGCCTGCTGCACGCCCTCGCCGGAGACGTCACGGGTGATCGAGGGGTTCTCACTCTTGCGGCCGATCTTGTCGACCTCGTCGATGTAGATGATCCCGGTCTCGGCCTTCTTCACATCGAAGTCCGCCGCCTGGATCAGCCGGAGCAGGATGTTCTCCACATCCTCGCCGACGTAGCCCGCCTCGGTCAGCGCGGTCGCGTCGGCGATGGCGAAGGGCACGTCCAGCATCCGGGCCAGGCTCTGGGCCAGGAAGGTCTTGCCGGAGCCGGTGGGCCCGAGCAACAGCACGTTGCTCTTGGCCAGCTCCACCGTCTCGTCCCGGTTGGCCCGGCTGGTGTCGCCGGCCTGGATCCGCTTGTAGTGGTTGTAGACGGCCACGGCCAGGGCGCGTTTGGCCTCCTCCTGGCCGATCACGTACTGATCGAGGAACTCGCAGATCTCGCGCGGCCGGGGCAGCTCGGACCACCGGTGCTCGGCCACTCCGGCCAGCTCTTCCTCGATGATCTCGTTGCACAGGTCGATGCACTCGTCGCAGATGTACACGCCGGGTCCTGCGATCAGCTTCTTGACCTGCCGCTGGCTCTTTCCGCAGAAGGAGCACTTGAGCAGGTCGCCCTCACCGATGCGTGCCACGGGGTGGTTCTCCTTCACGGAAAAGACGAAGAGACGACCGGCTGCCCTGTTGTGGATGACTCGCTTATCTGAAGGTACCGCGTCCAGGGCCCCTGCGGGGCCAGGCGGGCCCGGACCACGCCCGGACCCGCCCACGCGATCACCCGTCAGGCCCCGCTGGCCAGCGCTTCCGCGCGGGTCGAGAGGACCGAGTCGACCAGACCGTATTCCAGCGCCTCCGCGGCGGAGAGGTACTTGTCGCGCTCGACGTCGGCGCGCACGTCCTCCTCCGTCTTGCCGGTGTGCCGGGCCAGCATCTGCTCCATGGTGGTGCGGATGCGCAGGATCTCCCTGGCCTGGATCTCCAGGTCGATCAGGTCCCCGCGGCCGGTCTCGGTGTAGGGCTGGTGGATCAGGATCTTGGAGTGCGGCAGAGCCATGCGCTTGCCCTTGGTGCCGGCCGCGAGCAGCACGGCGGCGGCCGAGGCGGCCTGGCCGATGCACACGGTCTGGATGTCCGGCTTCACGAACTGCATGGTGTCGTAGATCGCCGTCAGGGCGGTGAACGACCCGCCGGGCGAGTTGATGTACATGGTGATGTCCCGGTCGGGGTCCATCGACTCGAGCGTGATCAGCTGCGCCATCACGTCGTTGGCGGAGGTGTCGTCGATCTGCACGCCGAGGAAGATGATCCGCTCTTCGAACAGCTTCGAGTACGGGTTGTGCTCGCGCAGACCCTGGCTGGTGCGCTCGATGAAGCTCGGCAGGATGTAGCGGGATTCGGCGTGGGGGCCGGTGTGACGCGCGTCCAGGCCGGACGGGTACGACATGTCAGTGTCCTTCTCTCTGGGCGGGCGATCAGGCTTCGACGGCGGCGGCGTGCGCCGAGGAGGTGAAGATCTCGTCGATCAGACCGTAATCCTTGGCCTCCTGCGCGGAGAACCAGTTGTCACGCTGGGAGTCCTTCTCGACCTGGTCGAAGGTCTGGCCCGTGTGCTGGGCGGTCAGCTCCAGCATGCGGTGCTTCATCCGCAGCAGCCGCTCGGCCTGGATCTTGATGTCGGAGGCGGTGCCGCCGAGGCCGGCGGAGCCCTGGTGCAGCAGCACCTCGGCGTTCGGCAGGGCGTAGCGCTTGCCCGGCGTGCCCGCGCTCAGCAGGAACTGCCCCATCGAGGCCGCCATGCCCATCGCCACCGTCGCCACGTCGTTGCCGATCAGCTGCATGGTGTCGTAGATCGCCATGCCCGCGGTGACCGAGCCGCCCGGGGAGTTGATGTAGAACCAGATGTCCTTGTTGGGATCCTCGGCGTTGAGCAGCAGCAGCTGAGCACACAGGGTGTTGGCGATGTCGTCGTCCACCTGCTGACCGAGGAAGACGATCCGGTTGCGCAGCAGCCGGTTGAACACCTGGTCGTTGAGGCCGCCGGGACCGTCCAGGCCTGCCATCCGGGGTGAGGGGGAGTTCTGATTCGTCACGTCGTCCACCTGTTCAGCTCTAAGGTGCGTTCCCTAAACGGCTCTCGCCGCGATCCCTAATGGGAACGACCCTAACCCGTGCCGGATGATCGGCAGCGGATTAGGGTCGCTTGTTCGCTCTAGGCGTAGAAACTGCCCTCCGGGAAGGCAGGCTCCCGGGTCGGCTCCGGCCTCACGGCCGCCTGCAGCCCACCACGGGCGGGCTGGGCGGCCCCGGGGCCCGAGAGCGCCCGAGAGTGCGTCTCCTACCTTCCGGAGCGGTGGGTGCGGGCCGCCACCGCGGCGACGGCCCGCACCCGTCGGCACGTCCTACTCGTGCGCGTGCCCGAAGTGCTCGTCGCCCGGGGCCCGGCCGAAGGCGTCGGCCTCGGCCTCGGCGAGCTCGGCGAGGTCCACCACGTTGCCCGAGGCGTCCTTGACCACGGCGGTGTCGAGGATCTGCTGCAGGGCCTTGCCCCGACGCACCTCGCCGACCAGGGCCGGGATCTGGCCCGACTGGACCACGGACTGGGCGAACTGGTCCGGGCTCATGCCGGAACCGGCCGCGCGGCGGATCAGGTGGTTGGTCAGCTCGCCCTGGTTCACCGAGAGCTCCTCGGCGTCGGCCAGCTTGTCCAGCACGAACTGCGCCTTCATGCCGTCGCGCACCTGCTTGTCGAGGTCCGCGTCGAACTCCTCCGCGGTCTGCTCCTGCAGCTTGAAGAAGCCCTCGCGGGTCATCCCGGCGGCCTCGATCTGCTGGTCGAGCTGCTCGTTGCGCCAGGCGATCTCGGCCTCGACGGCCTTGGCCGGCAGCGGGAAGTCGAGCTGCTCGAGCACGGCCTCGAGGACCTTGTCCCGAGCCTGCGCGCCCTGCTCGAACTTCTTCGACTTGGCCAGCCGCGCGCCGACCGACTCGCGCAGCTCCGCGAGGGTGTCGAACTCGCTGGCGAGCTGGGCGAAGTCGTCGTCCAGGGCCGGCAGCTCACGGGTCTTGACCGAGCCGATGGTGACCTTGATGTCCGCCTCGTCGCCGGCGTGCGAGCCGCCCACCAGCGCGCTGCGGAACTCGACGGTCTCGGCGGCCGACTTGCCGGTCACGGCCTCGTCGAGGCCGTCGACCATGTTGCCCGAGCCGACCTCGTAGGAGACGCCGGTGGCGGTGCCGTCCTCGAGCACCTCGCCGTCGATGGAGGCCTCGAGGTCGAGGCTGACGAAGTCGCCGTCCTCGATCGCGCGCTCCACGCCGACCAGGGAGCCGAAGCGCTTGCGCAGGCTCTCGATCTGCTCCTCGATCTGCTCGTCGTCCACGGCGGCGTCGTCCACCTGGACTTCCAGGCCCTTGTACTCGGGCAGGGTGAACTCGGGGCGGATGTCGACCTCGGCGGTGAACTTCAGCTGCTCACCGTCGGTCAGGTCGGTCACCTCCACCTCGGGACGCCCGACGACCTCGAGCTTGGCCTCCGACACGGCCTTGCCGTACAGGTCGGGAAGGGCCGAGTTGATGGCCTCCTCGAGCACCGGGCCGCGGCCGAACCGCTGGTCGATGACTCGCGGCGGCACCTTACCCTTGCGGAAGCCCGGGACGTTCACCTGCTCGGCGATCTTCTGGTACGCCGCGTCGAGGCTGGGCTTGAGCTCATTGAAGGGAACCTCGACGGTGAGCCGAACCCGGGTCGGGTCCAGATTCTCGACGGCGCTCTTCACAGCAGTGGTCTCCTCGTTGGGACTTCGGTATGGCCGCAGGCGCCGCGCCAGACGTCGGCACTAGGGAAGCGCTGGCACTGGCCCACGCCGGCGGGCGGTAGATCCGCACGCCGATACCGCACCTGCGGGGCCATCGTACCCCGCGGACCCCCGGGGGGTGATAAATGTGCAGATCACAGGAAGCCGAGGCGTGAAAGGGCGCCGAAGGTGGGTCCGGAGGCTGTC
>NZ_JAGSOG010000135.1 GCF_018139695.1 Actinospica durhamensis
GTATGAGGGAGGGAACGGGGGCGGACTCGGGGACCGAGTTGGTGCCGGCGAGGGGGGCCAGCGCGGTGGCGGTCTGGCGGTCCCAGCAGGCGAGGGTGGCGAGTTCGACCTCGACGTCCTCGAGGGCCCAGGTCGGGTTCATGGTGATGATGGCCTGGGCGGTGACGGCGTCGGCGAAGCGGATGAAGATGTCAGGGTCGAAGCTCTCGCCGAGGAGGGACAGGCGCCAGGCGGGGTCGACGTAGACGGCATGGTCGGGGCGCAGTGCGTCGACGGCGTGGCGCAGGGCGAGGCCGCCGAGGGAGTGGCCGACGGCCAGTGCCGGGCGTTCGAAGTCTGCCATGGTCTCGACCAGGTCGGCGGCGTACGCGGCGGGCGAGTAGTCGCCGTCGCGGGCGGAGACGCCGTGGCCGCGCAGGTCCACCGCGATCACGTGGTAGCCGCGCTCGGCCAGCGCGGGGCCGACCAGGCGCCAGGTGCGCGAATCGGACATGATCCCGTGGACGAGCAGGGCGGTCGGCCGCGGGCCCTCGCCCTCCTGACCCCACTCACGCGTCGCCAGCCGCATCGAGGCGCCTTTCTGCTGTCCGATAGCCCGTCACGTTCACCGTCGCAGCCACCGTCACGCTCGCGCCGTCGCATCCGCCGTCACGGTTCTGCTCACGCGTCACGCTACACCTGCGCGGGCGCGCCCGGCGGCAGTGTCTCCTCGTCGAGTAGGTGCAGGTCAGAAGGGAGCAGGGCGGTATTCTGCAGCAGCGAGCGGATCAGCTGGTGGTTGAGCACGCTGCCCTGGGCCGCGCCGGAGTCGCCGAAGCTGAGGCGTTCGCGCACCGCGTCGACCACGTCGGCCGCGGCCCGCGGGGTCCAATCACGGCTCTGACTCACCCGGTTGAGGTCCTCGGCCACCTGTTTCCAGGAGACCGGATGCGGATAGCGCTCCTGGCGCAGATAGCGCTGCGCCAACACGACGAGGACGAGCCGCTCGTGTTCGGAGAGCGGATACGAATCGGAATGCACGGAAAGCACGGGCGCATCCGTGCCCGCATATTCGACCTGCTCGGAAACCACGTAGATTTCGAGGAGATAAGCGATCTTACGCGGCGTGCGAATCAGTAGCGGAGTGTATCCCGCGGCCAGCGGAAGGCGACGGCCGGAGAGCACCATGGTGTCTCCGGGCAGATGGATCGGCAGCCTTCCCTCGTTGCGCAGCCACCATTCCCGGCCTTCGCAGGAAAGCACTCCGTGCAGCCTGCTGATGTACGGGTCGCGCACGCCGACGGCGACCTGGACCGCGTCGCGGCCCCGCCCGAACCGCACCGCGCACTCCCCCGCGGGCGCGGCGTATCCGCCCTCGGCCGCCAGGACGAAGATCGCGCCGGGCGGGCCCTCGGGCACCGCCGTGCACAGCCGCGTGGTCGAGGCCGGCAGAGCCCGCGGCTCGAACTCCTCGAACGCCACCCTCTGCTCCTTCCGTGGCCGCCCCACCCTCGGCAGCGTAGGGACCGCCGCCGGGGACTGGTCCCCGGCGGCGGTCGGGCGGAAGGGTCGTGCGGTGCCTACGAGCCCACGGAGGCCTGGGTGATCTCGCCGAGCTGGTAGACCCAGCTCGTCGACAGGCCGCCCTGCTTGGCCCGCCAGGCGCGCGCGGTGTCGACGGTGGAGATCAGCGGGCCGTGGGTGGGGTCGGTGGCGACGGCGGCCTCGGCGACGTTGTCGTACTCTTGCACCCAGGGCCCGGTCAGGCTGCCCTGCTTGGCCCACAGGACTTTGCGGGTGTCCAGGATCGCGAGCAGCGGGCCGTGGACGGCGTCACTGGCGTCGGTGATCTGTGCGACGTTGTCGGCCTCGCGCACCCAGTTCGCGCTCAGACTGCCCTCCTTGGCCCAGGCGGCCGAGCCGCCGCCGATGACCGCGATCAGCGGGCCGCGCAAGGGGTTGGCGGCGACGGCGATCTGGTAAACGCCGGCGGACTGCCGGACCCAGTTCGCACTCAGACCGCCCTCCTTGGCCCAGGCCACGTGCTGGTTGTCCAGGACCCCGATCAGCGGGCCGTGGGCGAAGTCGGTGGCCACGCTGATCTGTGAAACGCCGTCACGCTCGTGCACCCAGCCGTTGGCCAGGCCCTGCTTCGCCCAGGCGCTGCCGTTGGTCAGGCGTACCGCGAGCAGGACGCCGTGGACCGGGTCGGTGGCCACCGCCACCTGGTCGCAGCCGACGGCCTCACGGACCCAGGCGACGTGCAGGCCGCCCGACTTGACCCACACGTTGCCCGAGGTGTCCAGCGCGGCGATCACCGCGCCGTGCACCGGATCGCTCGCCACGGCCACGTGCCGGATCGACTGCGCCAGGTCGCTCCAGTTCGTGCTGTAAAGGCCCTGCTTCGCGTAGAGCCGGCCGCTGGAGTTGACCCCGGCCAGCACCGTGGTGTCGGTCAGCGCCATGTTGGGCTCGCCGCGCGTGTCCAGGCCGGTGCCGGACATGACGCAGGACCCGCCGCGCACCGCGCCGTTGTCATAGGCCTGACGCACGCAGTTGCGCAGCGCGAGCTGACCCCAGTAGTTCGGGTGCAGCGACTCCTGCTGGAAGTACGGGGTGCCGACCGTGACGACGCGGATCTGGTTGATCCACTCGGTCTTGTCCACCGCGCCCGGTTCTCGCCAGCTGTTGAGACCCTTCTCCTCGAGCAGTCCGACCGTGTTCTGGCACAGCCTGCGGGTGTTGAAGGCGGAGCTGATGTCCAGCTTGACGATGTTGCTCAGGCCGCTGCGGGCGGCGGCGTCGAACTCGGCCGCGGAGACGTGGGGCATCGCGGTGTTCAGCGCCCAGTCCACGTCGTCGTTCCACATGCCGCAGCCGCCGGTGCTCTGCCGGGTGTAGCCGGACTGCGAGTAGCGGAAGGCCGAGCCGTACGGCAGCGGCGCCGGGTAGTCCTGCAGCAGGATCTTGTACGACGAGTCGGGGTAGCCGGCCCGCGCCATGGCCAGGCGGACGTTGAGCAGCGCCTGGGTGATGTGCGAGGTGACCAGGGCGACGTTCGCGGGCGAGAAGCGGCCGGTGACCGCAGGGTCGTCCTTGCAGTAGTAGGTGCGGATCGGGGTGGACTCCAGGAAGTCCTCGACGCACGCGGTCACGATGTCGCCGAAGCCGAAGTCGTTGCCCCCGATGGAGACGGCGACCATGGTGACGTGGTGGGTCTTGGCGAAGTTCTCCAGCATCAGCGCCTGGCCCTGGTGGCCGCCGGAGTTGTAGAAGTCGAGGCCGGGCTTGAAGTCGCCGTCGGAGTCGGTGAAGGTGGAGGTCCGGGCGCCGGAGCAGGCCAGGTTGAGGCTGTCGACGCCGCCGCCGATGTGGATCTCGGCGGACTTGGAGCGGTGGCAGAACGGGATGAGCTCGCCGGTGTTGGTCGGATTGTCGTAGTAGGCCGTGGGGCCGAGGGCGTCGGTCTCGGTGGAGGACCGGTTGGTGTTCCCGGCCCAGCGGCCGGCCTCGCCGGAGATGTAGGAGTCCCCCAGCGACACGATCCACGGGTTCGCCGCGGCCGGGTCCGCCGCGGACGAGGTGGTCTTGAGCAGTCCGACCTGTGCGGCGGCGTGCGGCGCGGCGGTCCGGTCGGCCGCCTGCGCGGCCCGCGCCGCCGTCGTCGGCAGCAGCAGGGCGGGGGCGAGCGCCGCGGTCACGAAGACCGTGCGCGCGCGTCTGCGAGCCTTGTCGTACCCGCTCATCAGCGTTGATTCCCTCCGTGTGGTGCAAAGTGCATGCAACGCACACAGAACCGTCGGTATGGCAAGGGAGCAACACGCAGCGCCCGACGAGGCGTCAGCTTCACTCGAACTAATGAGGTCAGGGCCGCGCGGGGCCTGATGGGCGGCCGGAAACGAGTACCGCGGCAGGCGAGGACCGCCCTGCCGTCGTCGGTGGCGGCTTATCGGGTCGCAGGATGACTGCGTCTGCACACCTCGAGGCGATCACGGACTACCCGTGACCCATGGCTTGCGGCATCGTCACGCAGGACACTGATGGCCGAAGGAAGGTGGGGGCGCATGAGCGGCGAATTCGGAGTGAGCGCCGCATGGCCCGCGGGGCATGGTGCCGTGGTCAGGCGCCTGGCCGCGATCACCGGCCAGGCTCTCGCCATGCAGGCCGAGGCCGACGCCGCGATCCGGGCGTGTGGCACCGCCGACATCGTTCCGAGTGAGGTCGCCGCTCGCCTCGGCGAGATGTCGCGTGGCTACTCACGCCTGTATTACGAGGCCAAGGATGTGGAAACGCGGCGGAATCCGGAGATGGCCGATGCGCGCCGCAACCTACTCGAACTTCTCTCCTACCATCTCCACATGCTGCGCGACGCCGGCGATCTCGTCTTCTCCGGCCGCCAGGTCCCGCGCAACGAACGCTTCCGTCTCGAACTCGCCGACGGTCTCGGCTCGCGTGCCGAGGATCTGACAGCGTTGCGCGAGCAACTCGTATGGGATCAACGCGACTAGGCCGTTCGCCTGAGACGCGGGACTCGGCTGTGGCGTGGCGCAAGCCCCGAGCGTGGGCTCGCCTGGGCCGGAGTCGGCTGCCGTACCGGCTGGGAAAACCGCTGTCGGGCAAGCAGATCACGATGATAGAACTGCCGCTGTGCATAAGACTCTCGAGTTTCCCGATCTGCTGCGGCTGATCGACGAACGTGCGACCGCCTTCCGCGCCGTGATCGCCTCGGCGCCCAGCCTCGACGTGCAGGTGCCGACCTGCCCCGAGTGGACGCTGTTCGATCTGGCGCAGCACCTGGGCCAGGGGCGTCGCTTCCGGGCCGCCACCGTCGCCGCAGGACCCGCCGACGCTCCCCCGGCCGAGGCCGTCGCCGAGCGCAGCGCGCCGGCCCCCCGGGACCGCGAAGAGCTGCTGGCCTGGTTGGAGACGACGACGCAGGAGCTGCTGGACGCGCTGCGGGCGGCCGACCCGGACGGCGGTTGCTGGACCGGGTGGGGTGCCACACAGTTGACGGACACCTGCGGTTCCGTCGCCCGGCACCAGGTCCAGGAGATCGCGGTGCACACGTACGACGCCCAGGTCGCCGTGGGCGCCCCGCAGCCGCTGCCGACCGAGGTGGCACTCGACGGAGTCGAGGAGAACCTGTTCATCTCCTGCTTCACGACGAGCCCCTGGCCGCACAAGCCCACTGCCTTCGACCTCCACGCCACCGAGGGCCGCTCCTGGCGTCACACGGTCGACGGCGACGGTGCACGGACCACCCGCCTGCCCGCTCCCGGCGAGGACCCGGACGCGGCCGGACTCTCCATCCACGGCACGGCCAGTGATCTGGTCCTGTTCCTGTACGAGCGCATCCCGCTGGACTCCCTGCGACTCGACGGGGACCCGGGGCTGTTCGACCTGTTCCACGCCTGGGAGTGGTGGGCGTGACGACACGCCGCCACCGGCATGTCACCACGACCGCTCACAGGTCCGCTCACGAATCGATCAACGAGCAGAGCCATTCACCAGGCACGGCCTGGCAGCTCCGCTAGAACTCCTCGTCCTCGCCGAGCAGGGCGAGGTCGTGTGGAGTGAGGGTGGCCGAGCGCAGCAGGGCCGTGATGAGGTTGTGGTTCAGGGTGTTGCCGACCGGCTCGGGCATCTCGCCGCGCAGGATGTGCGGGATGGGTGCGCGGCCGGTGGCCAGGCGTTGGCGGATCGCGGCGACGACGTGCTCGACCGAGCGGGCGGTCCAGCGTCTTCCGCCGGGGGCGCGGGTGAGGTCCTCGGCGGCCTGGCTCCAGGAGACCGGCTGCGGGGCGGGGTCCTGGCGCAGGTAGCGCTGGCCGACGGCGACGAGGGCGAGGCGCTCGGTCTCGCTCAGTTCGTACTCGTCCGGGGAGCGGGTGGCCGATTCCGGGCCCACCTCGGCGCCGGGGCGGCGCCGGCCGCTCACGTGCACCTCGACCAGGTGCACCCGGTGGATCGGGGCGCCGACCAGCAGCGGGGTGCAGCCGGTCTTGAGCGCGAGTTCGTGGCCGGTGAGCACCATCGTCTCGTCCACCAGGCGGATCGGCAGCTTGCCGATGTTGCGCAGCCGCCACTGGGAGCCGTCGCACAGCAGCAGGCCCTGGCGGCGGCTGACGTAGGGGTCGTCGATGCCGACCGCGAGGTGGACGTCGTCGCCGCCGCGGCCGAACAGGACCTCGCAGTCCTGGCCGAGCTGCTTGCGGTAGTGGCGGTCCTCGGCCACCACGAGGATCGTGCCGGCCGGCGTCGCCCCGCCGAATCCCTCGAACCCCATCTCGCTCTCCCTCGGGTTCGTTCCCTGCGGCATCTCGCACCCACGCTAACGCGCGCGGAACGGGACCGGTCCCTGCGCGGCGCTGGTGCACTGGTCACGATAGCGGGTTCCACGGACCGGTCGAGGGAAGGGACTCAGGACCATGAGTACGCGGGGTACGGGCGGCGCGGCGCGGCGGGCGGGGAATCCGAAGAGGGCGTCGGGCGGGTGCCTGTCCCTGGTGGTGCTCCTGGCCGTGCTGCTGACGATCGCGATCGTGCACAACCACAGTTCCGACGCCGCCGATCCGACGCCGGTCGCCACCGTCGCGACCGGGGCGGGCCCCGCGGCGGATCCGGCCACGGACGACGCGGTCATCGAGGCGGGCGACTGCCTGAGCGTGGACGGGGACATCCCCACCGACTCGACCGAGACGGTGGATGTGAGCGACATCACCGAGGTCGATTGTTCGTCCTCTGATGCGAAGTACAAGGTGGTCGGGGTCGTGCCGCTGAGCACGGACATGAACGCGTGCGTCACGGACTATCCGAGCAGCACCGTCTCGCTGCTGGACCAGGGCGCCTACTTCTCCTCGGTGTACTGCGCCGTGGACAACGGCTGAACCGGCGCCACGCCGTCACCAGGGGTCTGCGACGATGAGGGCGTGCAACCTGATCCCCAGCCGAACGGCGCGAACACGGCCACGGTCACCCTCACCGTGCTGCGCGGGCGGACCGGCCGCGGCGAGTACGTGTTCGACGAACGCTCCACCTGCCTGATCGGGCGGGGCGAGGACTGCGACCCGCGGCTGCCGAGCGACGACGCGCACCGTTCCGTCTCCCGGCACCACTGCCTGCTCGACATCAACCCGCCGGACGTGCGGGTGCGCGACCTCGGCAGCCGCAACGGCACCTTCGTCAACGGCCTGAAGATCGGGCAGCGGGAGGCCTATCACACGCCGGAGCAGGGCCGGGCGCTCGCCTTCCAGGAGCGCGATCTGGCGGACGGGGACGAGCTGCGGCTCGGCAAGTCGGTGGCCTTCCGGGTCAGTGTGCGCACTCCCGCGCCTCCGCCCACCGATCCGGTCACGGTGGCCACGATGCTGCCGCCCGCCTGCTCGCGCTGCGGCCGGGAGATCACCCGCGAGCTCGGCTCCCGCTTCGGCGAGTACGTGTGCGCCGACTGCCAGGCGGAGCCGGACGCGGTACTCAGGCTGCTGATCGACCTCGCGCACGACGGGCAGCGCGCCGAACTGGCCCCGATCGCGCAGTACACGCTGCTGCGCGAGCTCGGCCGGGGCGGGATGGGCGCGGTGTACCTGGCCCGGCACCAGCGCACCGGCCACGAGGTGGCGCTGAAGCTGATGCTGCCGAAGGTGGCCGCGAACCCGACCGCGCGGGCCAGGTTCCTGCGCGAGGTGGAACTCACCAGGGTGCTGCGACACCCGAACATCGCCACCCTGTACGAGGACGGATTCGCCGACGGGGCGTTCTTCTTCACCTCCGAGTACTGCGCGGGCGGGAGCCTGGACCGGCTGCTCGAGCAGCGCGGCGGCCGGCTGCCGATCGACGAGGCGCTGCGTTACACGCTGGATGTGGCCGCGGGCCTGGAGTTCGCGCACGGGCAGGGCGTGGTGCACCGCGATCTGAGCCCGTCGAACATCCTGCTCGCGCTCGCCCCGTGGTCCTCGGCCGGCGGCGGCCAGGGCGCGCTGACCGCCAAGGTCGGCGACTTCGGCCTGGCCAAGGCGTTCGACCACGCCGGTCTGAGCGGGCTGACCCGGACCGGCACCACGGCGGGCAAGCCCTGGTACATGCCGCGCCAGCAGGTGGTCAACTTCCGGGACGTGCCGTTCGCGGTGGACGTCTGGGCGCTGGCGGCCTGCCTGTACAAGTGCCTGACCGGCGCGTACGTGCGGGACTTCGGTGCGCAGGACCACTGGCACGTGATCCTGCACACCTCTCCCCTGCCGATCCGTCAGCGCGAGCCGAGCGTGCCGGACGCGCTGGCGCAGGTGATCGACCACGCCCTGCTGGAGCAGCCCGCCATCGGGTTCGCCACCGCCCGCGAGTTCGCCGACGCGCTGCGCTGGGCTCAGTCCGTGCTCTGAGACCCGGCCGCGGCCGAGGCGAGCGCGACGCCGAGCTGACGGGTGGCGGCCAGCACGGTCTGCTCGAGCAGGACCGCGATCGTCATCGGGCCGACGCCGCCGGGCACCGGGGTGATCAGCGACGCCCGCCGCGCGGCCGAGTCGAACTCGACGTCGCCGACGTTGCCCGGGTTGTATCCGGCGTCGATCACGACCGCGCCGGGCTTGATCCAGCCGCCGCGCAGGAGCTCGGGGCGCCCGACCGCGGCCACCAGCACGTCGGCGGTGCGGGTGATCTCGGGCAGGTCGCGCGTGCGCGAGTGGCAGTAGGTGACGGTGGCGTCGCGGCCGAGCAGCAGCATGCCGACGGGCTTGCCGAGGATGGGGCTGCGCCCGACCACCACGGCCTGCCGGCCGGCGAGTTCGACCTCGTACGCGTCGAGCAGGCGCATGATGCCGCCGGGCGTACAGGATGCGAACCCCTCGAGTCCGAAACTCATTGCCGCGTACGAGTGCAGCGTGACGCCGTCCACGTCCTTGCGCGGGTCGATGGCCTCGAACACCGCGCGCTCGTCCACGGCGGGGGGCGCGGGGTGCTGGACCAGGATGCCGTGCACCTCCGGGTCGGCGGACAGCCGGCCCACTGCGTCGACTACCTCGGCGGTGGACACGGTGGCGGGCAGGGCGACGTGGCGCGAGCGGATTCCGGCCTTGGCGCAGCGGTTCTGCTTCATCTTCACGTACGTGGCCGAGCCCGGGTCGTCGCCGACCAGGACGGTGGCCAGGCACGGTGCGACGCCGGTCTGCTCGGTCAGGGCAGTCGTGTCGCGGGCGGCGGTGGCCAGGACTTCGGCGGCGAGGGCGGTGCCGTCCATGAGACGGGCGGTGGTGGTGAGGGGCATGCACGGCTCCCTGGGCTCGACGGATTCCGGTGTGCGCCCAGGCGCGCGGCAAGGCGGCGGACGCCGCCGGGCCGCTCCCCGGTGGTACTCCACCTCAGCGCCAGTCACGGCCCGCGCCCACGCTAGCAGGGGCCGCGGCCGCGGGCCACGGGTTTGCGGCTGAGCCCCCGTCAGACTTGTCAGGGTTAGCCTGACGGGTCTAGCCTGAAGGTGTGTCAGGGTGGACCTGACGCGATGACGAGGGGAGTATCCCGATGACCGCCGTAGCCGAAGCCGATCCGATCCGGTGTTCGTTCTGCTCCAAGATCCACAGCGAGGTGAAGAAGGTCGTCGCCGGGCCGGGCGTCTACATCTGCGACGAGTGCGTCGGGCTGGCCGACTCGATCATCGCCGAGCACCTCGGCACCGCGCACAGCCCGCGGCTGCCGGAATGGGCCGACCTCACCGACCCGGAGATGCTCGCGCGCCTGTCCCGGATGGCGGCCACCGCGCGGCAGGTCGAGGCCGCGCTGGGCGAGTGGGTGCGGGAGCTGCGACGCCGCGGGACGACCTGGGCCAAGATCGGCGAGGCGCTCGGGATCAGCCGGCAGTCGGCCTGGGAGCGGTTCTCCGGCGAGGAGTGAACCCGTCGCCGCGGCGGCCCCGCACGGCCACCGCGGCGACGTCGGTACCTCAGCCCACGCTCACCACGATCGCGCCGGTGTAGGCGGTGCCGGGGACGATCTTGGTGGCCACGCCGTCCACGGTCATCCGGACCGCGTGCCCGAAGCCGTCGGCACTGACCGACGAGGTCTTGTCGAGGGTCAGGCCGGTCAGGTACGAGGTGCCGGTGACCGTCCACTGCGAACCCTGGGCGAGCGAGACGATCGCGCCGTTGTTCACCGCGGCCTGCGCCGTGTTCGTGACCTTGCCCAGCTCCCACCAGTTCGCGGCGGTGATGGTCTCGACCGCGTGCACGGCGAGGGTGGAGGAGATCACGCCGCGCACCCGCGAGGAGGTGAAGTTCAGCACCATGTTCAGGTCGCCGCGCATGCCGTTGAAGAAGTCGCCGCGCAGGTCGGCGTCGCTGAACGAGCACACCGAGTCGCTCGAGTGCGCGGTGGTGACGTCGAAGCTCGCGTCCTTCGCCGGCTGGCCGGTCGGCTGGGTGTAGACGCCGGCGTTCTCCAGATTGCCGTTCACCATGACCGGGCCCGGGTCGTCGTTGTCGATCAGCTGGACCAGGACGCCGTCGCCCGGGTTGAGCTGGGCGCCGCCGCTGCCGTCGACCGTGACGTCGATGTTCTGGCCCTTGTTCAGGAACGTGGCGTGCGGCGAGTTGACCCGGGTGCCGCCGGTGATGTTGAGCGTGCCGCGGTCGTGCCACATGAAGCCGAACCGGCGCGAGTCGACCACGGTGCTGCGCGGCTTGAGGGCCTTGAGATCCGCGTCGGTCAGGCCCAGGTTCAGGCTCTTGTTCAGCGCCGCGACCGTGGCCGCGTCGCTGTCGCCGTAGGTCGCGGTGCCGCCGGTGAAGATGGTGGCGTAGCTGCCCACATTGAAGTGCGTGCCGAGCAGGTACTCGGTGGCGTTGCCGATGACGTAGGTGCCGTAGCCGTCCTTGCCCGAGTTCGCCACGGTGCTGTTGACCGCCACCAAGGTGCAGTCCGAGCCCGCGTCGGTGGACAGCACTCCCCAGGTCTCCGAGGTGACGGAGGAGTTGACGTAGGCCGCGACGGAGTTGTTGCCCAGCAGGTTGGTGGCGCGGACGTTGCCGTCGATGGCCAGCATCCAGGGCGCGGACTCCATCTTGTCCAGGTCGACGGTGGCGACGTAGTCCGAGGGCAGCACGCCGTTGCGCACCTGGATCGAGGAGTTCTTGATCAGGGCGGTGGCGCCGTTGGTGACGATGACGCCGGTGCGCACCGCGCCGTGGTTGGAGATCATCGCGCCGTCGAGGGTGAGCCTGGCGTCGGCGCCGTCGGCGACCACGGCCGCGCCGTACCCGACGAAGTCGCAGCGGCCGTTGCCGGTCAGCGTGATCGCCGGGTTGGTCAGCGCGTAGGCGGAGTCGGAGACGTAGACGCCGTCGAAGCACTCGCCGGTGGAGGCGATGCGCACGTCGTGGGCCGCGGTCGCGGTGACCTTGCCGCCCACGACGGCGGCGAGCACCGACTCGTCCGCCACGACGGTGCCGCCCGCGACGTAGAGCGCCTGCCGGAACGGATAGGTGTGCTGCTGCCAGGCCACGTCGACGGCCTCGGTCACGGTCAGCACGATGTCCCCGCGCCAACTGCCCGCCGCGAACGCGGTGGTCGCGGCGCCGGTGCCGGTCAGCGCCTGGCCGGTCTCGACGCCGTTGACGGTCATGGTCAGGCTGGAACCGGCCGGCGCGGTCAGCACGCCGCCCTGGGCGATGGTGACCGCCGCGACGTGGGTGGTCGAGGACACGGTGTAGGTCGCTCCCGCGGCGACCTCGATCTCCCCGCTCGGCGCACCCGCGCCCGAGCCCGAAGTCGGGGACGCGGAGGCCTGCGCGGCCGAGGCCACGCCCGGGGCGAGCAGTACGCCGCCCGCGGCGGCCGCTCCCGCCGCGGTGAGGGCGGAACGCCTGGTCAATGTGCTCATATTCAGTAGTACCTCGTCGAGAACTGGCGCGCCGTTGCGCAGCATCGTGCGATCGTGCGGGTCGGCGGGCAGACGGATGGAACGACGGGAAGGCGGCTAGCCACAACTCCGGATCACGGTGACCGGGACGCTAGCAACGCCGCGCGGCGGGCCGGAACCGGCGACGTGCGCATGGCTGGTATGCCCCTTGCTGATTTCCGGGCCCGCGACCTGCTCGTTAGCCTGCCGGTAGACGCCGGTGCGGCCGGCGCGCGGACGAGAGAACGTGGAACGGAGCGAGTTCATGGGCGGTGCGGAGCAGACCGGCGCGCAGGGGGCCGGCACGGGTCGGCTCGACGGGAAGGTCGCGCTGATCAGCGGCACCGGGCGAGGCATGGGCCGGGCCGCCGCGCTCGAGTTCGCCGCCCGCGGCGCGCGGGTGTTCGGCTGCGACCTCGACGCCGGGGAGAGCGAGCGGACCGTGGCGCTGGTGCGCGCGGCCGGCGGCGAGATGGCGGCGCTCGCGCCGGTGGACCTGGCCACGGCCGAGGGCGCGAAGGCCTGGGTGGCCGGCGCGGTCGAGCGTTTCGGCGGCGTCGACGTGCTCTACAACAACGCCTCGGCGCTGCGCAACGGCCCGCTGATGGAGCTGACCGACGACGAGTGGCACTTCACCATCAAGAACGAGCTCGACCTGGTCTGGTACTCGGTGCGCGCGGCCTGGCCGGAGCTGGTGCGGCGCGGCGGCGGCTCGATCGTGAACGTCGCCTCGATCGCGGCCAAGCTCGGCGCCCGCTTCGTCGGGCAGGTGCCGCACGGCTCGGCCAAGGGCGGCGTGCTGGCGATGACCAAGCACCTGTGCGCGGCCGGCGGCGAGCACGGCATCCGCGCCAACGCGATCCTGCCCGGCCTGATTTACACCCCGGAGACGGCCCGGTTCATCGACGACCCCGACGGCCCGCTGCCCGGCATCCTGGCCAAGATCCCGCTCGGGCGCTACGGCCGGGCCGAGGAGGTGGCGAAGCTCGCCGCGTTCCTGGCCGGCGACGACGCGGCCTTCATCACCGGCGCCGAGATCGCGATCGACGGCGGCGACGGATCGGTGGCGGCGTGAGGCGGCGGATATCACTCGCGGCACGCGAGGATCCTCTGCTAACATTCGCCGCATGAAGCAGCGTGCCCAGCAGACGACGACGCCGGAGCTTGTCCCGGTGCGCTGACTTCTGTCGAAGTCCACGAGCCCCGGGGTGAGCGCCCCGGGGCTTCGTCGTCTCTCCGCACGCCGCCCGGTGGTCGCCCGCCCCCCGCATTCCGCGAGGAGAACCACCGTGAACGCCGCGAACACCGTGCACGATCACCGCAAGCTCGGCCGCGAGCTCGGCATCTTCGACACCGACCCGCTGATGGGCGCCGGCCTGCCCTACTGGCTGCCCGACGGCGCGGCCGTGCGGCACGCGCTCGAGGAGTACGTGCGCGATCTGGAGCGCCGCGCCGGCTATCAGCATGTGTACTCGCCGGTGCTGGGCAAACGCGAGCTGTACGAGATCTCAGGGCACTGGTCTCACTACAGCCACGACATGTACCCGCCGATGGAGGTCGGCGGCGAGCAGGTCGTGCTGCGGCCGAGCTTGTGCCCGCACCACGCGCTGATCTACCGGTCCCGCGCGCACAGCTACCGGGAACTGCCGCTGCGGATGGCGGAAATCGGCGGGATGTACCGGATGGAGCTCTCCGGCGTGCTCGGCGGCCTGAACCGGGTCCGCGCGATCCAGCTGAACGACGCGCACGTCTTCTGCCGCCTGGACCAGGTCGCCGACGAGGCGCGGGCCGCGCTCGCGCTCATCAGCGAGGCGCATCGGGCGCTCGGTGTCGAGGGCGCGCGGTATCGGCTCTCGCTGCCCGGGCCCGGCGGCAAGTACATCGACGATCCGGAGCTGTGGCAGCGCGCGACCGCGCTGCTGCGCGAGATCCTGGCCGCATCAGGGCGCGCCTACGAGGAGGCGGAGGGCGAGGCCGCGTTCTACGGGCCGAAGATCGACGTGCAGGTGCTCGACGGCGCCGGGCGGGAGTTCACCCTCTCGACCGTGCAGGTCGACTTCCACCAGCCGGAGCGCTTCGACCTGCACTACGTGGGTGCGGACGGCGCCAAGCACCGGCCGGTCATGGTGCACCGCAGCGTCATCGGCAGCATGGAGCGCGTGGTCGGGCATCTGATCGAGGTGCACGCCGGGGCGTTCCCGGCCTGGCTGGCGCCCGTCCAGCTGGCCGTCCTGCCGCTGACCGACGCGCAACTGCCGCACGCCCGGGCCCTGCTCGAACGCTGCGTCGCCCTCGGCCTGCGCGCCGAACTGCACGCCCCCGACCGCGGCAGCCTCGGCGCCCGCATCCGGCAGGCGCGTCTGGTGCCCTATCAGGCCGTCATCGGCCCGAACGAGGCGGCGGGCGGTGAGGTCGCGCTGCGCCTGCGCGACGGCCGGCGCCTGGACGCGCTGCCGCTCGATCAGGCCCTCGCGCGGGTGCGGGGGCAGATCGAGCGGCGTGACGCGCGCCGGCTGTGGGACGACGAGCGATGAGCGCGGGCCGGGATCAGGCGAACAGGCTCTTGCCCCACCAGTCGCCGGCCGCGGACAGGCCCGGCGGCACGGCGAACAGCGCGCTGCCGGTGTGCCGGATGTACTCGTTGAGGTTGTCCTGCGAGCCGAGCCTGCGCTGGATCGGCACGAACTGGTTGCGCGGGTCCTTCTGGTAGGCCAGGAAGAACAGCCCGGCGTCCAGCAGGCCGGTGTCCGCGTCGATGCCGTCGGTGTAGGAGTAGCCGCGGCGCAGGATCTTCTGGTTGTTGTTGGTGACCGGGCTGGCCAGCCGGATGTGCGCGTTGAGCGGGATGACCGGCGTGCCGGACTTGGTCTTGGCGGTCAGGTCCGGCGTGTCGAACTCGTTCTTTCCGGTCAGCGGCGCGCCGCTGTTCTTGAACCGGCCGAACACGTTCTCCTGGTCGGCCAGGAAGTCGGTGTCCCATGACTCGATCAGCATCCTGATGCGGCGGGCGACCAGGTAGCTGCCGCCGCGCATCCAGGACTGGTCGGTCTCCCCGCCCACCCACACGTAGTCCTCGAGGTCCGCGCCGTCCTCGGCCTTGATGTTGCGGGTGCCGTCCTTGAAGCCCATCAGGTTGCGCTCGGTCTGCTGGTCCGTGGAGGTGGACGAGGTGCGCCCGAATCCGAGCTGGGACCAGCGGATCACGGCCGTGCCGCGGGCCAGCCGGGCGAAGTTGCGGATGACGTGGAAGGCCACCGTCGGGTCGTCCGCGCAGGCCTGCACGCACAGGTCGCCACTGCTGCGCGCGTCCTCCAACGACCCGTCACCGGGCAGCGTGGGCAGGTCGGCGAGCGCGGCCGGGCGCTTGTTGGCCAGGCCGAAACGCTCGTCGAAAAGGCCGGGGCCGAAGCCCACGGTGATGGTGAGCGCGCTGGGGCCGAGCCCGTAGGCCTCGCCGGTGTCGATCGGCGGGGACTGCGGGTCGGTCTCCACGGCGCCGATCGGCAGGCCGCGGGTCATCTGCGCCGCGGCGGCGGCCCAGGTGCCGAGCATGACCTGCAGATCGGTGGCGCTCGTGCTGGTGACGTCGAACGCGGCGAAGGCGAGCCGGTCCTGCGCCGGGGTGGCGATGCCGCCCTGGTGCGTGCCGTAGAACGGCACCAGGTCCGAGGTGGCCGCGGCGGGCACCGCGGCGGAGCCGGAGGAGTCTGCGGCCCGGGCGACGCCGTAGCCCGCGCCGCCCGACGCGGCGACCACTCCCGCGGCCCCGAGCGTGCGCCCCAGCAGGGTGCGCCTGCTCGTGCCGCTCCGGGGCGCCGTCGCGTCCGCCGTCTCGTTCGGGTCCACCGCTGCCTCGTTCACAGCCGCCTCGTCCACTGCTGCCTCATCCGGTCCTGATATCCCACGGTCGGCCGATCTGTTGATCAGGCCGTCTTGCATGCCCTGCTTTTGCGGACTCGCCGCCGGTCAGGCCCCCGCGACCTTCGCCGCCACCTGCGAAAGCGGCTCCTGCACGGCCTTGACCGCGGCGGCGAGCTTCTGCTTGTCGGTGTCGGTCAGCGCGGTGTAGAGCTCGAAGCCCGAGGCGTTGGTCCCGGTGCGGTAGGTGTCGACCAGCGTGTCGAGCGCGGTGAACTCCTGGGAGATGCTCGAGGTCAGCGACGGGTCGATCTTCGCGAGCGCGGGCTGGAGTGCGGCGAAGGCCTGCTCGGCGCCCTCGTCGTTGGCCTGGAAGTCGAGCAGGTCGATGTGCGAGTAGCGCTCCTCCTCGCCGGTGATCTTGCTGCTGGCGACCTCGTCGAGCAGGTCCTGCGCGCCGTTGGCGAGCTCGTAGGGCTTGTAGGTCAGGCCGGTGGTGAGGGTCTGGAGCTTCTTCACGTTCGCCACCAGGCCGGCGCCGTAGGTGGAAAGGCCGGTCAGGCTCTTGGTCTGGAACAGGCCCTGCTCGATCCGGTGGAAGCCCTCCCACTGGCTGGCCGGCACGTCGTCGATGCGCGCGTCGATGTCGTTGTCCAAGTTGTCGCTGCCGACGGTGAAGGACTCGGCGACCGGCTCGACCTTCTCGTAGTACGGGCGCGCCTTCATGTAGGCCGTCTGGGCCGCGGTCAGGTCGGTGCCCTGGAGCGCGGTCTCCAGCGCCTCGGAGGTCTGCAGCAGGTACCCGACCTGGTTCGTCACGTAGGCGCCGTACTCCTTCGTGCCCTGCGCCAGCAGGGTGTCCACGCTCGAGTCGGTGCCGGCGGCGGCCTTGCCGGTGACCGTGATCGTGGTGTTCTCCTGCGCCGCGCCCGGGCAGTAGAGCGTGTAGGTGCCCGCGTCGACGGTCACCGAGAAGGTGCCGGAGAAGCCGGGGGGCAGGTTCTCCTTCTCGCCCACGATCCGCTGGCCGCTCTGCAGCTCGACCTCGCTGACCGCGGTGGCGTCCTTGTTGGTGATGTCGAAGGTGATCGCGCCGGCCGCGAAGGTCTTGCTGTTCGTGCTGCACCCGTCGGCCGCGGTGATGTCCACGGTCGCCGTGTGGAGGTCGGCGCCCGAGCTCTGGGTGCTCGCGGCGCTCGCCTTGTCCGAGGACGACGAGCTGCTGCATCCGGCCAGGCTGCCGGCCGCGGTGAGCGCGGCGAGCGATATCGCGAGGACGGCTCGCGGGCGGCGGGCGGCGGAGTGGGTGGGCACGGATTCTCCTGACGGGTGTGCGGGGCGCACGGGCGGACCCCCGGAACTGACGGGCAATTGGTTAGGTAAGGCTTACCTAAGTTACACCTAGTCGGCGGTCGTCCGCGAGGGGGTCCGGGTGATCTGGGTCACCGCGGCCGTGGCCTGCTTCCGACGCCCCGTCAGCACCAGGCCGACCAGGCCCAACGCCGCGAGCACGGCAACCGCCACGGCCGCTTCGACGCCCTCGGTGTAGCCGGAACGGCGGCCGAGGGCCGTCAGATCGGCCTGGGCGGCCGACCCGGCAACGGCCGAATCGGCGGCCGGCATCGCGGCGGCGGCGGTGGCGACGGGCTGGTCCAGCGGCACCGTGCCGACCTGAGTGCCCGTCAGCGTGGCCAGGACGGTCTCGTTCCAGCGCAGGTCCACGACGCGTCCGGTGCGCGGCTCGATCCAGACCGTGAGCACGTCGGTGTCGGTGTACTGCACCTGAACCTCGGCGCTCGCGTCGGTGGTGCGCACGCCCAGCGGCAGCCGGCCGCCGTTGAGCGCCGCGACCTGCTCGTACGTCAGCTTCGTCGGGCGGCCGGCCGCTGACGTGCCGGGCACGCTCGCCGTGTAGACGTCGGTCGCCACACCCGCGTGCTGCGCGGATCCGGTGCGGTGGACCGTGATCGAGCTGGTGGCGGAGGTGGCGGCGGCGGACGCGGTGGTCGTGTCGGTCCCGGCCGCAGGGCTCTGCGGGGCGGTGCGCACCACGGCGGTGGTGGCCGGAGCGGCGGCGAGGCGGGCGCTGAACGTCCCGGCGGCGGTGGCCGGATCGGCGGCCGGAGTGGCCGGTGCGAGGGCGAAGAGAAGGGCCGCGGCCACCACGCCGAGCCCGGCCAGCGCCGAGGTCAGCCGGACCAGCGTGCGCCGGGCGATCGGCCGGTTCGGCGGCCAGGCCACGAACACGCCCACCGGCAGCAGGTACGCGAGCCAGCCGACGACCTCGATCACCACCGGGTGTTCCTGCACGCCGAGCATTCCGGTCAGCAGCGCGGACTGCACCGAGCCCGGACGCACGAGCCAGGTCAGGTCGACGGTGGAGCCCTGACCCGCGTTCAGCCATCCCGCCTCGTGCGCGGTGTGCAGCGCGGTGACCACCAGTCCGGCGGCGACCAGCACGAGCACGATCCCGGTGCCGCGGAAGAACTTCGAGAGGTTCAGCTTCACGCCGCCGCGGTAGATGCCGTAGCCCAGCAGCACCGCGAGCGCGATGCCCGCGACCGCTCCCCCGGCCGCGTCGGCGGTGCCGCCGTTGTCCTCGTTGAAGGCCGCGAGCAGGAACACCACGGTCTCGAAGCCCTCGCGCAGCACGGCCAGGAAGGCCATGATGACCATCGCCCGGCCGGCCCGCCGGCCCCCGTCGTTCATCGCCTCGGCGGCCAGGCCCTCGAGCTGCTTCTTGAGCTCGCGCGAGTGCTGCTTCATCCAGACGACCATGTACGTGACCATGCCGACGGCCAGCACGCCCACGACCGTCTCGAGGCCCTCCTGCTGACGCTGCGGCAGGTTGGCCGAGACCGCCTCGAGGATCACGCCCACGGCTATGCACAGCAGCACCGCCGTGCCCACGCCGAGATAGACCCAGCGCAGCAGATCGCGCCGGCCCTGGCGGCTGAGGAAGGCCGCGATGATCCCGACGATGAGCGAGGCCTCGAGTCCTTCGCGCAGACCGATGACGAAAGTGGGTAGCATCGCGGCAGTCCGTCCAAGTTAGGTTAGGCAGACCTTAGGAAGGTATGCCTCACCTAATCTACTCGCCCGTGCGGCGCCTGCCGAGGGTGGGGTGGGTCACTCCGTGCGCCCCGACGCCGGGGCATGGTCACGATTCGGGCAAACCCGCACCGACCGGGATCGCGCTGCCTAGCTTGGGTGCTGACACGGGATCGGCAGGATCGGCGACGTCAACCCAGGGGTGGGGATGCGGCATGACGAGGAGAATCGGGGCTGTCTCGGGCGCGGGGGGCGGCGCGGCGATGTGGACGAGGCGGGGAGTGTTGCTCGCCGGCGTGAGCCTCGCGGCCGCGGGGTGCAGCAGTTCGGGCGGCTCGTCCACGCCTGCCGGCGACACGAGCGCGGCGCCGTCGGATGCGGCCGCCTCGGCCTCAGCGGGTCCGAGCTACGTCCCGAGTGGCAGCCCGACGGCCGCGATGTCGGTGAACGTGGCGGGCGACGGCGGGATCTACCAGCTCAACGGGGCGACCGGCGCGGTGGAGTGGACGTACTCCGGCGCGGACACGATGTGCGCGGGCAGCCTGGGAAACGGGTTGTACGTCACTGATAGCGGTACCGGGGCGCTCGCGGCGCTCGGCACCGGCGCGAAACCCTACTGGACCTACTCCATCGGCCAGAAGGTGTCCGCCCCGTGGGCGTCCCCGGTCGACGAATCGGTGTACGTGAGCGGCGCGGACGGCACCGTCTACGCGATCAACGACGCCGGGCCGCAGCTGAAGTGGACGTACCCGACCGGCCAGAAGGCGATGACCCCGTTCGCGCCGTACGACGGCGGCGGAGTCTTCGTCGGCGCCGAGGGCGGATACTTCTACGCGCTCGACCCCGCCTCGGGCTCGCTGAACTGGAGCTACCAGACCGGACGCGCCGCCGCACCGCAGGGCACCACGCGGCTGCGCACGCTCTATCTGTCCATCGGCGAGGCGATCGGCGCGTTCGACATGGCCGACGGCACCCTGCAGTGGAAGACCCCGACGAACGTCGGCCCGTCCGGCGCTCCCGTGATCAACGACCTCAACGGCGGCTACCTCTACGCCATCGGCAGCAACCCGGGCGGCATCTCGCCGAACCAGCTCTACTGCTTCGACCCGACCGACGGCTCGGTGGTGTGGTCGCAGGAGAACAGCGACAACTACCTCTGCGACCCGGCCGTGGGCGGCGGCCTGGTCTACCTCGGCGTCGGCGGCACCGTGGGCAGCGTCGGCGGTGGCAACGGCCTGATCGTCGCGTTCGAAGAGCAGACCGGCACGCAGGCCTGGTCCACCTCCACCGTCGGCGGATCGCTCGTCACCGCCGCCACCTACCACGACGGCGTGCTCTACGGCACCGACACCGCGGGCGCGGCCTTCGCCCTCAACGCCGCGACCGGCGCCGTGATCTGGCGCAACACCAAGATCGGTGGACAGGGGTATTCGCAGGTCGCGGCGAGCTTTGCGTGACGCGTGCCCGCTAGCAGCGCCCTCTGCCCGGCATCGGCCGCAGGGACGCGGCCGCCAAGGCGAGGACGGTGATCCCGGCGAGCACGCCGAGCGCCTCGAGGAAATCGGACCCGCCGCCCTCGACCGCGCCCTGGAATCCGCGCAGCGCCCAGTAAGCGGGCGTCCACGGCGCGACCTGGGAGACCCAGTGCGGCAGGATCGCGAGCGGGACGAGGCTTCCGCTCAGGCAGGTGACGGCGAGCGCACCGACGTCGGCCGCCGCGGACAGCTGCCCCTGAGTGCGCGTCCACGCACCGACGGCCAGGCCGAGGCCCGACACGCACAGCCCCCAGAGCGCCACCGTCAAGGGCAGACGCCAGGACCCGGCAGCGATGTCGAAGCCGAAAGCGGCGTCGGCGAAGACGAAAAGGACCACCTGCTGCACGGCGAAGAGCACGGTGAGCGGGATCGCCTTGCCCACCAACACGGTCAGCCGCCCGACCGATCCCGCGCGCAGCCGGTCCCAGGTGTGCCAGGTCCGTTCGGACAGCAGGCTCTGTCCGGCCACGTCGAGCGCGAGCAGCGTGAACATCACCGCCGTGCCCGGCGCCTGCCGGTCGATCGGCGCTCCCCCGCCCGCCGCGCCGAGCCGCACGTAGACCGGTCGCAGCATGGTGAGCAGCACCATCGCCATCACGGTGTAGGCGAGCATCGTGCCCGGGTCGCGCGCCAGCAGAAGCGCGGTGTGGCGGGCCACGACCAGCCACCGCCGAGGCCGCGACACGGCAGCGGGTACGGACACGGCGGCGATCGACGGTGCGGCGGCTGTCTCAGCGGACATGCTCGTCCTCCTTCGCAGTGCTCTGGTCGGCGGCGTCCTGGATCGCGGTGTCCTGGTTCGCGGCGGTCAGGTGCCGGTAGAGGTCGTCGAGGCTCGGCTCGCGGATCTCGATGCGCTCGACCTGCCCGACGCGTTCGCCGAGTGAGGTCAGTACCCGGGCGAGCGTCTCGGCGGGTCGGCCGGTCACGAAGCTGAGCCCGCCGTCCGCGTCCGCGTCCGTGTCCGTGTCTGGGTGCTCATCTGCGTGCTCATCTGCGTGTTCGTTCTGCGCGAACTCGAGCGCCACGGTGCTCGGCAGCCCGGCCAGCAGCTCCTCGCGTCGCCCGCGCGCGATGATCCGGCCCGCCTGTGCCACGGCGACGGTGGCGTCGAGTTCCTCGAGTTCCGGCAGGTAGTGGGTGGTGTAGCAGACGGCCGCTCCCTGCGCGGCGCGTTCGCGGACCAGCGCCAGCAGTGCCTGCCGGGTGACCGGGTCGGCTCCGACGGTCGGCTCGTCGAGCAGCAGTATCGGCGGGCGCGGCAGCAGTACCGTCGCGGCCTGCGCCCGGCGCTGCTGGCCGCCGGAGAGCGTCGCGACCGGACGGTCGAGCGCGTCGGTGAGCAGCACGGCCTCGGCGATCGCGGCGATCTCGCTGCGCAGAGTGCTGCGTCGCAGGCCCGCCAGGCCGCCGTAGAAGCGGAGGTTCTCGCGCAGCGTGGCGGTCGGATAGAGCGCGATCTCCTGCGGCGCGTACCCGATCAGCGCTCGCGCGCGGGCCGGTGAGGACGAGGGGTCCGTGCCGGCGAGCAGCACCCGCCCGGCGTCCGGGCGCTCCAGCCCGGCGCAGATCCGGGCGAAGGTGGTCTTGCCCGCGCCGTTGTGCCCGAGCAGTCCGCAGATCTCGCCCGCCTCGACGCTCAGCTCGAATCCGTCCAGCGCCGCGACGGTTCCGAAGCGTTTGCGCAGGCCCCGTGCCTCCAGCATGCCGCCTCCCGAGAAAAAGTGTACGCTGTAAATATACAACGTATCCTAACCCCGACAAGGAGCGGCCATGAGACCGGCCCGCATCAGCCGCGCCCAGGTGCTCGACGCCACGCTCGATCTCGCCGCGGAGGCCGGGCTCGGCGCCGTCACGATGCGCGCCGTCGCGGCCCGGCTCGAGGTCACGCCCATGGCGCTCTACCGGCACGTCGGCGACAAACAGGGCCTACTCGACGGCCTGGTCGAACGCCTGATGGCCCAGCTCACCGTCCCCGCGGCGGCGACGTCGTCAGACGCGGCAGTCGAAACGGCCCTCGGCGCAGATCCGGACTGGCGCGCCACTTTGCGCGGCCTCGCGCTCTCCATCCGCGCGGTCGCCCGCCGCTACCCGGACCTGTTCCCCCTGCTCTTCCAGCGCCGCGCCGTGACCGAGGGCGCCCAGGCCCCGCGCCAGGCCGTCTTCGCGGCCCTGCGTGCCGCCGGCGTGCCCGAGCCGGAGCTGGCCTCGGCCGAACGGATGCTGTCCACCTTCGTCTACGGCTTCGCCGCCTCGGAGGCGGGCGGCCGGTTCGCCGGGCTCGACATCGAGTCCGAGTTCGAATACGCGGCCAAGCACGTGGAACGGCTCATCGAGGCGATCGCGGCCGGAGCCTCCTAGAAGTCCGATGAAGATCTCTGTTCTGGCCCGGCCGCGCAGCGGTTGGGCCAGAATGCTGTCATGCAGGGTGAGTGGACGGGTGAACTGGCAGGTCCCGACGTGTGGGTCACGTGTCGGGAGCTGA
>NZ_JAGSOG010000136.1 GCF_018139695.1 Actinospica durhamensis
CCCTCGACCCGCCCCCGCGCCCACAATTGCGTACGCTCCCGGAGCAACTTCATGACACCCTTGTGTCATGACCACGACGACTCTCAAGGAACGGCTGCGGGCCGACCTGACCGCCGCGATGAAGGCGCGGGACGCACTGCGCTCGGCCACCATCCGCATGGCGCTGACCGCGATCACCAACGAGGAGGTCTCCGGCGCCAGCGCGCGCGTGCTGACCGACGACGAGGTGCTCAAGGTGCTCGGCCGCGAGGCCAAGAAGCGCCGGGAGGCCGCCGAGGCGTTCGCCGGCGCGGGACGCGACGCGCAGGCCGCCCAGGAAGTGGCGGAGGGCGAGGTGATCGCCGAGTACCTGCCGGCGCCGCTGTCCGACGAGGAGCTCGAGGCGCTGGTGGCGGCCGCGGTGGCGGAGAGTGGGGCCGAGGGTCCGCGGGCCATGGGCGCCGTCATGAAGGTGCTCACGCCGCGGGTGGCCGGCCGGGCCGACGGCTCGCGGGTCGCGGCGGCGGTGAAGGCCGCGCTGAGCTGACGCGGAGCACACCGTAGCGAGCTGACGCACCGAACCGAGGACGACGCAGGGGCCGTACCCGCCTTCCGGCGGATACGGCCCCTGTCTGCGTGTGCGGCGGGTCTGCGACCCACCTGGTCCGACCGGCTAGAACAGCCCGCCGAACAGGCCGTTGGTGTTGCCGTTCCCGTTGTTGCCGCCGTTGCCCCCGGCCGTCGTGCCGGTGGTCCCGCCGTTGACTCCGCCGGCGCCCTTGCCCGGGGTCGCGCTGTTGCCGCTGTTGTCGAAGCCGACCGGGGCGGTGAAGTTCTGCCAGGGCACGCCCTGGAGCGCGGCCGTCATGGCCTTGTTGAAGATCGGCGCGGAGATCGAGGCGCCGGCGACCTGGTTCGAGTAGTACGTGTTGCCGATCTCGATGTGCTCCATCTTCG
Source organism: Actinospica durhamensis (assembly GCF_018139695.1). Lineage (GTDB taxonomy): Bacteria > Actinomycetota > Actinomycetes > Streptomycetales > Catenulisporaceae > Actinospica > Actinospica durhamensis. The sequence goes on from NZ_JAGSOG010000136.1 coordinate 937, forward strand.
TGGTCGAGTTCCAGTTGATGAAGCCGGTCCACACCGCGGCCGCGAGCTGCGGGGTGTAACCGTCGAACCAGGTGGCCACGCCGCCGTCGGTGGTACCGGTCTTACCGGCCACCTCACGGCCGTCCAGCGGCACCTTCGTGGCCGCGGTACCGAACTTCACCACGCCCTGGAGCAGGTAGGTCAGCTCGTTGACGGTGTTCGTGTCGAGGACCTGCGCGCACTGCGGCTTCTGCGCCGCGTACTGCTTGCCCGAGGAGTCGCTCACGGCCGTGATGACGTACGGCTTGCAGTACGTGCCGCCGGACGCGAGGGTGGCGTAGGCCTCGGCCATCTCGATCACCGTGATGTTGTTGGTGCCGAGGGTGAACGAGGGGATCTGCTGCAGCGCCGCGCCGTTGCCCGAGTCGTTGTCCTGGGTGATGCCCATGGACTTGGCGATCGTGGCCGGCTGGCACAGGCCGGTCTTCTCCTCGAGCCGGATGAAGTAGGTGTTCACCGAGTTCGCGAAGCCGTCGATCATGTTCGTCGGGCCGTTGGTGCCGTCGTCGTTCGACGGCGAGTACGACGAGCCGTCCGAGGACCAGGGCACGGAGGTCTGGGTACCGGCGCAGGCGACGAAGTTCGTTCCCGCGTCGTCGATCTGATGGGGCGCGTCGATGGCGAGGCTTGGACTTATGCCCTGTTCGAGCGCGGCCAGGCCGACGAAGATCTTGAACGAGGAGCCGGCTTGGAAGCCGTTGGTGCCGGAGTGCGCCGGGTCCGAGCTCAGGTTGATGTAGGTCTGGCCCTTGCCGTTGCCCATGGTCTGGGACTGGGCCATGGCGACGATGGCGCCGGTGCCCGGTGTCGCCTCGACCATCGCGGAGGCCACCTTGTCCGTGGACTTCACGTATTTGGAGATCGCCGTGTCGGCCGAGGTCTCGTTCTTGGTCTTCATCGTGGTGGTGATGCTCAGGCCGCCCTCGTCCCACATGGCCTCACGCGCGGCCACGGTGCTGCCGTAGTCCGCGTCGCTGATGAAGGTGTCGTAGACGTAGTTGCAGAAGAACGCCGCCGACTTCTGGGCGGTGATGCAGCCGTCGTGCGGGGTGGTGGGCTTGAGGTTGAGCGGCGTCTTCTCGTACGCCGCCGCCTGCGCCGCGGTGAGGTAGTGCAGGGTCGGCGAGGCCATGTCCTGCAGCACGATGTTGCGCCGGGCCAGGGCCTCTTCCGGATGCTGCAGCGGGTCGTACATGGTCGGGCTGTTCACGATCGCGGCCAGCAGTGCGGCCTGCGGGACCGTGAGCTTGGCCGCGGTGGTGGAGAAGTAGCGCTCGGCGGCGGTCTCCACGCCGTAGGAGTCGTTGCCGAAGTAGACGATGTTGAGGTACCGGTCGAGCAGCTCCTGCTTGGACATCTGCTTCTCGACCGCGATCGCGTCCTTGAGTTCGACGATCTTGCGGTCCAGGGTGTCGGCGATGGCGGCCTGCTGGGCGGCGGCGTTCTCCCCGGCCTCGACCTCGAGCACGTTCTTGACGTACTGCTGGGCGATGGAGGAACCGCCCTGGAGGGAGCCGCCGGAGGAGTCGTTGACCAGGGCGCGCAGGGTGCCCTTGAGGTCGATTCCGCCGTGCTGGTAGAAGCGCTGGTCCTCGATGGCCACGAGGGCCTCGGGCATCGCCGAGCTGATCTTGTCGTACGGCACCACGACGCGGTTGCCGTGCATGTTGTCGTCCCACGTGGTGGCGATCAGCGAACCGTCCGCCGCGTAGATCTGGGTGCGCTGCGGCAGCGCGGGGGCCTCGAAGCTGACCGGCAGGTTCTCGAACCCGTCCGAGGCCGACTTGGCCGTGAGGCCCACGGCCGCGGCCCCTGGCAGCAACAGTCCGGCGATCAGCAGGCCCGCGGCGCCGCTGATCGCCACGAATATGCCGAGATGGGACAAAAGGCGGCCGAAGCCCCCTAATCCGGAATAATCGCCTGCTGATTTGGCCATGCCCCTCAGGGTACTTTCCCCACCTCGCTCGCGGCGGGCCCGGGCCCCACAGGTCGGAACTGTGGCCCACTTGCGACAGGACGCATAGTCCGGACGGGCCATCAGAGATTGACCAGGATGGGGACTGTCGCGCGATGTCGCCGTTCCGTACTGTCGTGCTTACTGAGGGAAACCGAAGCCCGTCGGGCCAGGTGGATCCTCAGCACCGGGCAGGCCGTCGATGACGGCGGTCGGACAGTCATACCAGCGTGAGAAATGCGGCTAGTGCGGAAGCCGCTTCCTCACCTCGCGGGGGCGGTCACGCGAGTGAGGGGGCGAAGGGGAGCCTCGAGTGCGGAGAGGACTGCACCGGAAATGGCGTGGGTTGAGGATTGGACCATAGCTGCGGGTTGTCGGGGGATGGACCCGGATGAGCTTTTCGTGCAGGGGGCGGCGCAGAATCGCGCGAAGGTCGTGTGCGCGACCTGCCCGGTGCGCACCGAATGCCTGGCCGACGCCCTCGACAATCGAGTCGAGTACGGGGTCTGGGGCGGGATGACCGAACGGGAGCGGCGGGCGCTGTTGCGCCGTCGGCCCGAGGTCCGCTCGTGGCGGCAGGTGCTGGAGGAGAAGCGCGACGCGTACTTCGAGCGCACCGGCACGATGCTGATGGTGCCCGAGCCGGGGCAGATGCTGCCGCAGCAGCGGGACTCGGACGCGGATGTGGACGCCGACGTGGTGGAGATCGTGACGTTGGCCGAGGATCTGGTGCAGCCGGCGCCGGTGGGGTGAGCGGGGGCGGGCGCAGCGCCACGACGACGCGTGATCAGGCACCCGTCGTCACCTTGCCCACACGAAACCCGCCGCGGCCGCAGACCGGGCGATGCTCGAGCACGGCTGCGAGTCGGCCGCGCCTACCGACCGTCGCCCCCTACGCCACCTGTCCGTCCGCGCTCGCCGTCACCAGGCGCAGGCCGGCCAGGTCGTGCACGTCCTCCGCGAGCGCGGGCAGACGCAGCAGGCTGATGCCCGGGTGGATCGCGGCGAAGCGGTCGGCCAACTTGGACTCCCGGCGGTTGAGCTCCACCCGCTCGGCGTGCAGCCGCAGCAGCCCGCTGGCCAGTGCCTGCTGCGGGCCCGGGTTCTCGTCCAGCTGCTCGGCCGCGGAGAGCGAACGCTCCGGAGTCAGGTCGGTCAGCTGCGGGTGCACCCGGTTGAGCACCAGGCCGGCCAGCGGCATGTGCTCCTCGGCCAGCCGCCGGGCGAAGTAGGAGGCCTCGCGCAGCGCGTCCGGCTCCGGCGCGGCGACCACGACGAACGAGGTGCCCTTGGCCTGGAGCAGCCGGTAGGTGGCCTCGGCCCGCTCGCGGAAGCCCCCGAACATGGTGTCGAGCGCGTTGACGAAGGCCTGGACGTCGGCCAGCAGGCCCGAGCCGAGCAGCTTGCCGAGCGCGCCGGTGACCAGGCCCACGCCGCCGGCCAGCAGCTTGAACGCGCCGCCGAAGCCGCCGACCTTCGCCGGGGCCGTGAGCACCCGGATGAACTTGCCGTCGAGGAACGAACCGAGCCGGTTGGGCGCGTCCAGGAAGTCCAGCGCGGACCGGCTCGGCGGGGTGTCCACCACGATCAGGTCCCACTCGCCCTTGTCGTAGAGCTGGCCGAGCTTCTCCATCGCCATGTACTCCTGCGTACCGGCGAAGCTCGCGGAGAGCGACTGGTAGAACGGGTTGTCCAGGATCTGCTGCGCCCGGCCGGAGTCCGCGTGCTCGACCACGATGTCGTCGAACGTGCGTTTCATGTCCAGCATCATCGCGTGCAGCCGGCCGCCGGCGCCGGTGTCGATGCCCTCGACCGGCCGCGGGGTGTTGTCCAGCTCGGTCAGGCCCAGCGACTGGGCCAGGCGCCGGGCCGGGTCGATGGTGAGCACGACCACGTCCCGGCCGCGCTCGGCGGCGCGCAGCGCGAACGCGGCGGCGGTGGTGGTCTTGCCGACTCCGCCCGAGCCGCAGCACACGATGATGCGGGTGCCGCGGTCGTCGAGCAGGGCGTCGAGGTCGAGCCGCGGGGCGTGGGCCGGGGCGTTCACGCGGCCCCCTGGCCGCGCAGCGCCCGGGCCAGCCGGTCCAGACCCACCCGGTCCACGCCCTCGGTCAGCAGGGGCAGTTCGTACACGGCGGTCTCCGGCACACTCAGGGCCTCGCGCTGCTCCTGCTCGAGCAGCACCCGCCGGGCGTGCTCGGTGGCCAGGGCGGCGAGCGCGTCCACGATCGGGGGCTGGTCGAGGCCGACGGGCCCGAGCCCGGCGGCCAGCTCGGCCCGGTCCACCCCCTCGCCGGCGGCGCGCTTGAGCTGATCGTCCGTCAACACCACGTCCTTGGCCTGGTTCACCACGATCCCGCCGACCGGCAGGCTGGCGCTGCGCAGTTCCGCGATCCCGTCCAGCGTCTCCTGCACCGGCATCTCCTCCAGCAGGGTCACGAAGTGCACGGCGGTCTGCGCGCTGGTGAGCACCCGCATCACCGCGTCGGCCTGGTTGCGGATCGGCCCGACCCTGGCCAGGCCGGAGACCTCCGAGTTGACGTTCAGGAACCGGGTGATCCGGCCGGTGGGCGGCGCGTCCATGACCACCGAGTCGTAGTGGAAGGTGCGCCCGTCCTCGGTGGAGCGGCGGCGTACGGCTTCGCAGGTCTTGCCGGTCAGCAGCACGTCCCGGATGCCCGGGGCCACGGTGGTGGCGAAGTCGATGGCGCCGAAGCGCTTGAGCGCCCGGGCCGCGGGCCCGAGCTTGTAGAACATGTCGAGGTACTCGAGCAGCGCCTGCTCCGGGTCTATCACCAGCGCCCACACCTCGCCCCCGCCGGGCACGACGGCGATGCGCCGCTCCTCGTAGGGCAGCGGCGGGGCGTCGAAGAGCTGGGCCACCCCCTGCCGTCCCTCCACCTCCACCAGCAGCACTCGGGTGGGGGGCCGCTCCGCGTCGCCGCTACGCCGTCGGGGCACCCGGCCGGCCAGGGCGAGCGCGAGCGCGCCGGCCACCGTCGTCTTCCCGGTGCCGCCCTTCCCGGTCACGACGTGCAGACGGACGCCGGGCCAGTCCCTGGCGGTGTCGGAGTCGGCTTTGGTCACCATCCGAGCGTAACCCTTACCCCGTGCTCAGTGCCGCCGACGCAGGAACCGGCAGGCGGAGCCGGACCTGCGGACGCCGACGCGGCTGCGGGAGGCGTTACGGTAGGCCCCATGGCGAAGAAGTTCGAATACGCGACGGTGCCGCTGCTGGTGCACGCCACCAAGCAGATCCTGGACAACTGGGGTCAGGACGGGTGGGAGCTGGTCCAGGTCGTGCCTGGGCCGAACCCGGAGAACCTGGTGGCCTACATGAAGCGCACGGTGTCGGACGGCGGAGGGGAGTCCTGATGTCGGAGGCGAAGCACCCGGAGGAGCGGCTGGCCGAGCTCGGGCTGACGCTTCCCGAGGTGGCCAAGCCGGCCGGCGCGTACGTCCCGGCGCTGCGCAACGGCTCGCTGGTCTACACCTCCGGCCAGCTGCCCATGGTCGACGGCGCGCTGCCGGCCATCGGCAAGGTCGGCGCGCAGGTGAGCCCGGAACAGGGCAAGGAGCTGGCCCAGCGGTGCGCCCTGAACGCGCTGGCCGCGGTGAAGTCCGTGGTCGGCGACCTGGCCAACGTGCGCCGGATCGTGAAGGTGGTCGGCTTCGTGGCCTCCGACCCGCAGTTCACCGGGCAGCCCGGGGTGATCAACGGGGCGAGCGAGCTGCTCGGCTACGTCTTCGGCGAGGCCGGGGTGCACGCGCGCTCGGCCGTCGGAGTGGCCGTGCTCCCGCTCGACTCGCCGGTCGAGGTCGAGCTCGTCGCGGAAGTCGCGTAGGCGTGACCGAACGGGCCACGCTGGTCCTCGCGCCCAACCCGTCGCCCTACACGCTGGAGGGCACGAACACCTGGGTGCTGTGCGAGCCGGGGTCCACCGCCGCCGTGGTGGTGGACCCCGGTCCGTCGCACGAGGGGCATCTCGCGGCGGTGATCGCGGCGGCCGAGGGGCTCGGCGCGCGGGTGGCGCAGATCCTGCTGACGCACGGTCACGCGGACCACGCCGAGTCGGCCCGGCGCTTCGCCGAGCTCACCGGCGCGCCGGTGCGCGCGCTCGACCCGGCGCTGCGGCTGGGCTCAGAGGGGCTCGCGGACGGCGACGCGCTGGCGGTGGGCGGCCTCGAACTGCGGGTCGTCGGCACGCCGGGGCACACCGGCGACAGCCTCTCGTTCCTGCTTCCGGCCGATCGGGCGATGCTCACCGGCGACACCGTGCTGGGGCGCGGGACGACGTTGGTGGCCCATCCGGACGGCACGCTGGGGGACTACCTCGACTCGCTGCGCGCGCTCAGGGCGGCCGCGGCCCGGCACGAGTTCGACACCGTGCTGCCCGGGCACGGTCCGGTGCTGGGGGACGCGGTGGGGGTGCTGGACTTCTATCTGGCACACCGGGCCGAGCGGCTGGCCCAAGTGGAGGCGGCGCTCGCGGCCGGCGACGACTCGGCCGCGCAGGTGGTGCGCCGGGTGTACGCCGAGGTCGATCCGGCGCTGTGGCCCGCGGCCGAACTCTCGGTCCGCGCCCAGCTGCACTACCTGGATCCGACCCGGTTCGACTGAGCCCGCGAGGCGGGGCGCGAGCCGGGGGCGGAGCCTAGTTCGGCGTACAAACGTTCACCTAAGTGTTACCGCCGCGGACGTCGATTTTCCGGATTCCGGGCTCCGACGTCCGCGCGGCGGCCACCTGCGGACACGCCGACGGCGGACCTCAGCGGGCGCGGCGGGCCAGCCGGACGGTGTCGAGCAGCACGACCGCGCGCGCCTCGAGCTTGATCCAGCCGCGCTGGGCGAAGTCGGCCAGCGCCTTGTTCACCGTCTCGCGGGAGGCGCCGACCAGCTGGGCGAGCTCCTCCTGGGTCAGGTCGTGCGAGACCTTGATGCCCTCCTGGTCGTCCCCGGCCGGCTGGCCGAAGCGGGTGGACAGGTCGAGCAGCGCCTTGGCCACGCGGCCGGGCACGTCGGAGAAGACCAGGTCGGCGAGGGTCTCGTTGGTCCGCCGCAGCCGCCGGGCCATGGCCTTGAGCAGCGCCCTTGCCACCTCGGGCCGGGCCGAGAGCCAGGGCTGGAGCTCGGCGTGGCCGAGCGCGAGCAGCTTGGTGGCGGTCAGCGCGGTGGCCGTGGAGGTGCGCGGTCCGGGGTCGAACAGCGACAGCTCGCCGAACATCTCGCCGGGGCCCATCACCGCGGTGAGGTTCTCCCGGCCGTCCCCTGAGCTGCGGCCGAGCTTGATCTTGCCCTCGACCACCACATAGAGCTGGTCGCCCGGGTCGCCCTCGTGGAACAGCGCGTCCCCGCGGGAGAGCACGATCTCGGTCATCGACTTCAGCAGGGAGGCCGAAGCCTCCTCGTCGAGCGCGGCGAACAGCGGGCTCCGACGCAGCACGTCGTCCACTGGCCAACCCTCCAACAGTCCTTGCGGACGCTCAAGGTCTCCGCTGGCCGGTGGCTCGGCCACTCGACCGCGGATTCCAATCTGTTATGTCGTTGCCCCTCCAGTGTGGCCTACGACACCGTCTAACACCTAGTCGGGAGCGGTGTGCGAAAGCTATGCGGAACCGGTGCGGGACATGTTCGCGCCCGGTCCGCGACACGGCGGCGGGAGTCGTCGGAAAGCGGTCGGAATCCGGCTCGCCCGACGCTCGGGAACGCTTCGGGGCCTTCGGCGCGTTTTCCTTCAAGGGTGACGGATGTTCGCGTAGCCCAGACGGACGCCCGTAGGCTTGGCCCCTGAGCCCGGGCGGATGCCCGGGCCGTGTACGAGCGTGTACGAGGTCGGTGGAAGGTCGGCGAGGCGAGCGTGGCGGTGCGCAAGACGGGGAGAACCGAGTCCCGCGTGGCCCTGGTGCGCCGGGCCAGAAAGATCAACCGCGTGCTGGCCGAGCTGTATCCGGACGCGCACTGCGAGCTCGACTTCCACGACCCGCTCGAGCTGATCGTGGCCACGATCCTGTCCGCGCAGTGCACCGACGTGCGCGTGAACCAGGTGACCCCGGCCCTTTTCGCCCGCTACCGGAGCGCGGCCGACTACGCCGGGGCCGACCGGGTCGAGCTGGAGGAGCTGATCCGGCCCACCGGCTTCTACCGCAACAAGGCCGCCTCGATCCTGGGGCTCGGCCGGGAGCTGTGCGCCCGCTTCGACGGCGAGGTGCCCGGGCGGCTCGAGGACCTGGTCACGCTGCCGGGGGTGGGCCGCAAGACGGCGAACGTCGTGCTCGGCAACGCCTTCGACGTGCCGGGGCTGACCGTCGACACCCACTTCGGCCGGCTGGTGCGCCGCTTCGGCTGGACCACGCTGGAGGACCCGGTCAAGGTCGAGCACGAGATCGGCGAGCTGTTCCCGCGTACGGAGTGGACGCTGCTCTCGCACCGGCTGATCTTCCACGGCCGCCGCATCTGCCACGCCCGCCGGCCGGCCTGCGGCGCCTGCCCGCTGGCCGCGCTGTGCCCCTCGTACGGCGTCGGCGAACTCGATCCGGCCAAGGCCGAGGCGCTGCTCAAGCCCGCTTCGGCGCGCGAGGCCGCCGCCCTGGCCGAGGTCCGCAGGCAGCAGCGGGCGGCCACCCCGGCCGCGGTCGTCGGCAAGCCGCGGCGGGCGCCCGGCGCGCTGGCCGGAAAGGCCGGGTGACCAGGGCGATGCCGCTGCCGATCCCCCTGCCCAACGACGTCCGCTTCGCCGCCGAGGAGGCGCTGCCGGACTGGCTGCGGCCGCTCGCGAAGGCCGCGGCGGGCGCGTCCACCGGGCTGGAGTGGATGGCGCGGCCCCGCCTGCGCCGGCCCCCCGAGCTCTCCGGCGAGCCGCGCCGCTCGGCCGTGCTGCTGCTGTTCGGTGCGGAACTTCCGCACGGCCCTGACATCCTGATCACCGAGCGCGCCACCACCCTGCGCGCGCACGCCGGCCAGGCGGCCTTCCCCGGCGGCGGGATCGACCCGCTCGACGGCGACCCCGAGGGCGAGGGCCCGATCCGGGCCGCGCTGCGCGAGGCGCAGGAGGAGGCCGGGGTGGACCCGGCCGGGGCGAGCGTGTTCGGCGTGCTGCCCGAGCTCTACCTGCCGCCCAGCGACTTCCTGGTCACGCCCGTGCTGGCGTGGTGGCACGCGCCGGGGCCGCTGCGGGCGGGCAGCCCGACCGAGGTGGCGCGGGTGTGCCGGGTGGCGCTGGCGGACCTGACCGATCCGGCCAACCGGATCCGGGTACGTCATTCGTCAGGATTCAAAGGCCCGGCGTTCGTCGTGGACGAACTGCTGGTCTGGGGCTTCACCGCGGGCGTGCTCGACGCGGTGCTCCGGCTCGGCGGCTGGGCGAGGGACTGGGATGAGAAGGCCGCGGCCTTCGACCTGCCACTCGACCCGAGGGAGCTGCGGAGCGCGCATGGACCTGCTTGATCTCATCATCATCCTGATCTGTGTCGGCTTCGCCATCTCCGGCTACCGCCAGGGCTTCGTCGTCGGCGTGATGTCGTTCGTGGGCTTCGTCGGCGGCCTGCTGATAGGGGTCTGGCTCGTCCCCGACCTGATGCGCCGCTTCCAGTCCTCGCTCGTGGTCTCCACCATCTCGCTGTGCGCCGTGCTCGCCCTGGCCGTGCTCGGCCAGGTGCTCGCCACCTCGCTCGGCGGGCGGGTGCGCCGGGAGATGACGTGGCGTCCGGTGCAGGCGGTGGACCAGGGCGCGGGCGCGGTGGTGTCCGTGGTCTCGGTGCTGCTGGTCTCCTGGTTCCTCGGCCTCGCGCTGGCCAGCTCGACCATGCCGGTGGTGGTCACCCAGGTACACCAGTCGCGGATACTGGCGGGCATTCAGAAACTGCTGCCGGCCGACTCCAGCTCCTGGTTCCACTCCTTCTCGCTGGTGCTCGGGCGCAGCGGATTCCCGCAGGTGTTCGGGCCCTTCACCCAGGAGACGATCGCCAACGTCCCGGCCCCCGATCCGGCCGTGCTGCACGAGCAGGGGGTGACCGCGGCGGAGTCCTCCATCGTGAAGATCGTGGGCGACGCGCCGAGCTGCGGCAAGCAGATCGAGGGCTCCGGCTTCGTCTACGCCCCCGACCACATCATGACGAACGCGCACGTGGTCGGCGGCGTGCAGAACCCGACCGTGCAGGTCGGCGGGGTGGGCAAGCAGTACGACGCCAAGGTCGTGCTCTACGACCCGGAGAAGGACATCGCCGTGCTCTACGTCCCGAACCTGGACGTGCCCTCGCTCCAGTTCGACACCAGCGGCAAGGCCGAGGACGAGGCCGTGGTGGCCGGGTTCCCGGAGGACGGCTCCTTCAGCGCCGTGCCCGCGCGCATCCGGCAGGAGATGGACGCGCAGGGCCAGGACATCTACGACCAGAACACCGTCACCCGCGACATCTTCTCGCTCTACGCGTCGGTGCTCCAGGGCAACTCCGGCGGCCCGCTGCTGACCGCGGACGGCGAGGTCTACGGGGTCGTATTCGCCAAGTCGCTTCAGGATTCCTCCACGGGGTACGCGCTCACCGCGAACCTCGTGCAGAGTGATGCCCAGCGCGGTGCCGACGCCGTCACCTCGGTCGACACGGAGGGCTGTGCCGTGTAGGTTCGCGGACTGATCGATCTTCTTGGAGGGGGATGCAGTGCTCGGCCATTCGCATTCGACCAGCGGCGCCCTGGCCTGGGGCGCCGCGGCCGCGGCCGCTCCGGTGGCCTGGTGGGCGGATCTGCTGGACCATCAGAAGCTCACGGTCGCGGACATAGTGCTAGGTGCCTTCGCGACCGCGGGCGCCGCGCTGCTGCCCGACCTCGACCACCCCGAGGGCACCATCGCGCACTTCCTCGGGCCGGTCTCGCACGCGTTCTGCAAGTTCGTGTCCTTCATCTCCGGCGGCCACCGGCACGCGACGCACTCGTTCCTGTTCGTGGCGCTGGTGACGGTGGGCGCCTGGGAGGGCGCGCACTACTGGGGCAGGCCTTTCGTGCTGGGCGTGATGTACCTGCTGCTCTCGCTGGCGGTGCGCGCGCTGCACCTGTGCCCGCCCGGCAAGGGGATCCAGTCCTGGGGCGTGGTGCAGATCATCGCGATCTCCGGCACCTTCGCCACCTACCAGTACCTGCCCAAGAACCCGGCCTGGCTGCCGGCCGCGGTCGGGCTCGGCACACTGGTGCACCTGGTCGGCGACTGCCTGACCAAGGAGGGCTGCCCGCTGTTCTGGCCGATCAAGCAGCACTTCGAGATCCCGATCATCAGCCACACCGGGAACAAGCTCGAGACGGCCGTGCTCACTCCGCTGATGGCGATCGGCGCGCTGGCCTGCGTCTTCCTGGCGATAAGGACTCCACACTAGTCGGCGTAGGCTACCGCCCGCCTGCACCCGTCCCGCTGCCCGCGTCCGTCTCGGCCGCGGGCGGCGGCGTCTTCGGCGCCGACCTACCGGTCCGGCTCCTCGTCCCTGAGCCAGCCGAGCACCTCGGCGGTGAACAGGTCGGGCGCCTCCTCCTGCGGGAAGTGCCCGACGCCGTCGAGCAGCCGCCACCGGTACGGCGCGTTCACGTGCACCCCGGAGCCGCGCGCGGTGGAGTCGAGCACCGCGCGGTCGAGCGCGCCGTGCAGGTGCAGCGTGGGCACCTCGGTCAGTGTCCGCATTCGCTGGTGGTAGCGCAGCCCGTCCGGCCGCACCAGCGAGCGCACCTGCCAGCGGTAGTACTCCATCGCGCTGTGCGCGACGCCCGGGATCTGGATCGCCTGCCGGTACCGGCTCTCGACCGACGGGTCCGGCCAGCCCGGCCGGCTCCAGGCCTCCAGCATCCGCGCCACCGGCGCGCCCGCGTCCTTGACCAGGGCGCGTTCGGCCTGCATCGGCCGCTGCGCCGCGAAGATGTGCTTGCTCGCGGCCATCTGACCCGGGTGGGTGAGCAGCGCCGAACGCAGCGCCCGCGGGTGCGCCGCGCCCGTGACCACCAGCCGGCGCACCGCCTTGGGCCGCATCGTGGCGGCCGTCCAGGCCAGTCCGGCGCCCCAGCCGTGCCCGATCAGAATCGCGTTCGACTCACCCAGCGCCCGGATGACGCCGGTGACGTCCATGGTCAGGGTGAGCGGGTCGTAGCCGCGCGGCGGCTTGTCGCTGCCGCCGATCCCGCGCAGGTCCATGGCCACGGCCCGATAACCCGCCTGCGCGAACGCCCGCAGCTGATCCCGCCAGGTCCACCAGAACTGGGGGAACCCGTGCAGGAACAGCGCGAGCGGTCCCTCGCCGAGTTCGGCGACGTGGAAGCGCGCGCCGTTCGCCGACACGTCCCGGTGCGTCCACGGCCCGTCCGCGTACACCGGGGTGAGATCTGAAGCCATGCTCGTCAGCATGGCACATCCGGGTGGCCGGGCAGTGTCGTTGACCCCACACCGGAGGGTGATAAGTACGATCAGTCTTCGCTTTTCGAGGTGCCGGTGCGGCCGGGTTCACCCGTCCGCACGCTTGAGCACCGCGATCGTCTGCGAGGTCGAGCGCTTGGTGGCCTCGGCCCCCTTGATCTTCTTGAACCGGGCCAGCCCTATGGCCGCCGCCGCCCCGCCGAGCAGCAGCAGCCCGCCGCCGGCGATCAGGAAGCACCAGGCGAGGCCCAGTCCGGTCGCGTGCAGCCCGTACGCCGCGGCGAAACACAGCATCATCAGGGCGAACAGGGCCAGCAGCGCCGCCGCGCCGAACAGCCCGCCGCCGGTCGCCGCCTGCTTGACGTCCTCCCGGACCTCCGCCTTGGCCAGCGCGATCTCACCGCGCACCAGCGCGGAAACGTCCTGAGCCGCGCTCGAGACCAGGTTGCTCAGTTTCTGTTCGGTATCCACGGACATCGCTGGCCTGCCCTTCACAGCCTGCTGCGCTTACCTCGGTCGCCGCCCGCGTACCCGTCCCGCTCGCCCCGTACGCGGGGATTGGGCCACTCGGGGGGAGTCTGCGCAGGTCTCACCCGAGAATCGCCAAATCGATTTGTCGATAAATCTCCTTGGCGACATAAATCGTGTAATGGCGTGGATCGCGCCAGGAACGGCGTGCTATCCATGAGCCATGCCACAGCCGCAGTTGAACGTGTGTCCGCTCACCCCTGCGGACATGGACCGCTTCCTCGAACTCGACAACATCGCGTTCCTGGAGGGACCGGTGACTCCGGAAATGGCCGACTGGCAGCGCGGGTTCCTGGAGACCGACCGCAGCATCGGCCTGTTCGACCGGGACGAGCAGGTCGGCGGCGCCTCCATCTTCACCCTGGGGCTGACCGTGCCCGAGGGCAGGCGGGTGCCGATGGCCGGGGTGACCTGGGTCAGCGTGCTGCCGACGCACCGGCGCCGGGGCGGGCTGCGGGCGATGATGCGGCAACAGCTCGACACCCTGCACGAGACCGGGGCCGAGCCGGTCGCCGGGCTGACCGCCAGCGAGGCGTCGATCTACGCCCGCTTCGGCTACGGCCGGGCCAGCAGCGCGGTCACGCTGTCGGTCCCGCGACACGCCAACGCCCTGCGACTGCCGCCGGGCACCGACGAGGTCTCCCTGCGGCTGGTCGAGCCGTCCTCGATCACCGCGTTCCGCAGGGAGCTGTACGAGCGTCAGGCCCTGACCCGCCCCGGCATCCTCACCAAGCCCGAGTGGTGGTTCGGCTTCGACGTTGCCGACACCCCCGAGATGCGCGGCGGCGAGTCCAAGCTGCGCTGCGTGCTCGCCGAGCGTGGCGGGACGCCGGTCGGTTTCTCGCTCTACCGGACCGAGGTCAACAGCCGTCAGACGCGCGTCAGGCAGGTCCAGGCCGATGACATCGCCGCGTACGCCGCGCTCTGGCAGATGCTGCTCAACATCGACCTCGTCCGGGAGACGCACACGGTCTACATGGGACTGCCGGTCGACGACCCGCTGCTCCTGCTGCTCGAGGACGTCCGCTCGGCGGCGCCCACCATCCAGGACAAGCTGCACATCCGCCTCGTCGACCTCGACCGCGCCCTGGCCGCCCGCACCTACCGCACCCCCATCGACGTCGTGCTCGAAGTCGCCGACGCGTTCTGCCCCTGGAACGCCGGGCGTTGGCGGCTCACCGGCGACGGCACCGGGGCCGAATGCGCGCGCACCGACGCGCCGGCCGACCTCACCGTCGACGTGCGCGAACTCGGCGCGGCCTACCTCGGCGGCACCACGTTGCGCGCGCTCGAGTCGGCCGCGCTCGTGACCGAGCACACCAAGGGCGCGGTGCGGGCCGCGTCGACGGCGTTCGCGAGCGACGTCCAGCCCTGGCTCTCGATCGGGATCTGAGCCGGGCGGCCGAGAAACGCGAGGGCCCTGCCCGGCCGAAGCCGGACAGGGCCCTGAGGTAGCTGGTTCCTACTCCTCGGCCGCGTGCGGCAGCTTCGAGGCGATCAGGTCCATCACCGTGGAGTCGGCCAGCGTCGTGGTGTCGCCGATGGCCCGGTCCTCCGCCACGTCCTTGAGCAGACGCCGCATGATCTTGCCGGAACGGGTCTTGGGCAGCTCCGCCACGAACTGGATCTGCTTGGGCTTGGCGATCGGGCCGAGCGCCTTGCTCACGTGCGCCTTGAGCTCGTCGTCGAGGCCTTCGTCCTCGGCGTTGCCGCCGCGCAGGATCACGAAGGCCACGATCCGCTGGCCGGTGATCTCGTCCTTGGCGCCGACCACCGCGGCCTCGGCCACCTTCGGGTGCGAGACCAGGGCGGACTCGACCTCGGTGGTGGAGATGTTGTGCCCGGACACCAGCATGATGTCGTCGACCCGGCCGAGCAGCCACAGGTGCCCGTCCTCGTCCTTCTTCGCGCCGTCGCCCGCGAAGTAGTAGCCCTGCTCGGCGAAGCGGGACCAGTACGTGTCCTTGTAGCGCTGCGGGTCACCCCAGATGCCGCGCAGCATCGAGGGCCAAGGCTTGTCGAGCACCAGGAAACCGCCGCCGCCGTTCGGCACCACGGTGCCGTCCTGCTCCACCACGTTCGCCGAGATGCCCGGCAGCGGCGTCATGGCCGAACCCGGCTTGGTCTCGGTCACCCCGGGCAGCGGGGAGATCATGATCGAGCCGGTCTCGGTCTGCCACCAGGTGTCCACGATCGGGCAGCGCCCGCCGCCGATGAACTCCCGGTACCAGATCCACGCCTCCGGGTTGATCGGCTCGCCCACCGAGCCGAGCAGCCGCAGCGAACTCAGGTCGAACTTCGCCGGGATCGACTCGCCCCACTTCATGAAGGTGCGGATCGCGGTCGGGGCGGTGTAGAGCAGCGAGATCTTGTACTTCTGCACGTTCTCCCAGAACCGGCCCTGGTGCGGGGTGTCCGGGGTGCCCTCGTAGAGCACCTGCGTGACGCGGTTGGAGAGCGGGCCGTACACGATGTACGAGTGCCCGGTCACCCAGCCGACGTCGGCGGTGCACCAGTAGACGTCGGTGTCCGGCTTCAGGTCGAACACCGCGTGGTGGGTGTACGAGGCCTGGGTCAGGTAGCCGCCGGAGGTGTGCAGGATGCCCTTGGGCTTCCCGGTGGTGCCGGAGGTATAGAGGATGAACAGCGGGTGCTCGGCGTCGAAGGCCTCGGGCGTGTGCTGGTCCGACTGCGCGTCGACCAACTCGTGCCACCACACGTCGCGCTCGGCGTTCCACGGCACCTCGTGCCCGGTGCGCCGCACGACCAGCACCTTCTCCAGCGTCTCGGCGCCCTCCACGCCGGCGTCCGCGTTCGGCTTCAGGTTCGCGACCGAGCCGCGGCGGTTGTAGCCGTCCGCGGTGATCAGGACCTTGGCGCCGGCGTCGTCGATCCGGGAGCGCAGCGCGTCCGGGGCGAAGGCGGCGAAGACCACCGAGTGCGGCGCGCCGATCCGGGCGCAGGCCAGCATGGCCACCACGGTCTCGGGGATCATCGGCATGTAGATGGCCACCCGGTCCCCGGCCACCACGCCGAGCGAGGTCAGCGCGTTCGCCGCCTTGCTCACCTCGCGCTGCAGCTCGGCGTAGGTGATCGAGCGCGAGTCGCCGGGCTCGCCCTCGAAGTGGATGGCGACCTGCTCGCCGTGTCCGGCCTCGACGTGCCGGTCGACGCAGTTGTAGGCCACGTTCAGCTTGCCGCCCACGAACCACTTGGCGAACGGGGCGTCAGACCAGTCCAGGGTCTCGGTCCAGGGCTCGGCCCAGTGCAGCCGGCGGGCCTGAGTCTCCCAGAAGGCCAGCCGGTCGGCCTCGGCCGCGGCATAGGCTTCGGCGGTCACGTTGGCCGCCGCGGCGAACTCCGCCGGGGGCGCGAACCGTCGCTCCTCGTGCAAAAGGTTTGACAGCGCTTCGTTGGACACGCGCGAACTCCTTCACGGGCAATCTGTGTGCAGACCGGCTCGATGATCTCGTGCGGAAGGTTTCACAAACCTCCCAGCGCCCAAGCACAGCAGGCCGCACGGGGTTATGCAAGGGTCTGCGCCGAAAATATGGTCTAGACCACGATACTCGGCCGCGACCCCGGGACGGGGCCGCGGCCGAGGTGGAGCGCTCGGGCACGCCGCGTTGGCGGTGTGTCAGCGCTTGAGGTTGGTGGGAAGCAGCTCCCGCTTGTGCGCCGTGTTGACGATGGTCGCGCCCGCCGTGTACCAGGCCAGCAGCCCGGTCACGATGCCGAGCCAGCCGCCGACCTTCGTCAGCGCGGCCGGGTCGGGCCCGGTCGCGTTCTGCCACTCGCCGAAGGCCAGGAACAGGAAGGTCAGGGTCAGGAAGGTCAGAGTCGCGAGCAGCGCGTGCGAACTCTTGAGCGCGGCGAGCGCGAAGATCGCGGTGATGACCGCCCAGCCCAGGAAGAACCAGGCGAGGCCGTTGCTGGTCGCCCCGCCCTCGTTCTCCTCCTTGGCCCAGTACCAGAAGATCAGCCAGAACGAGCCGTACGAGAAGAACGCGGTCGCACCGAGCAGATTGCCGCGCTTGAAGTCCCAGATGCCGGCGACCAGCTGCGCCCCGCCGCCGTAGAACACGGCAAGCGCCAGCACGAGGCCGACCCCGTCGGTGCCCTTGAACAGGTTGGCGTTGCTCAGCGAGAGCATGAGGGTGGTGAAACCGAAGCCGAGCAGGCCCAGCGGTGCCGGGTCGGCGATTCCTGGAGCGGACGCGGGAGCGGATTCGTTGCTCATGGGGAGTTCAGATCCCTTCTACATCATTGTAGGGTCCTGACCCACCTGTGCCCGTTCCGCCCTTTGGTCAGCTTTCATCCGCGCCGCGCTTGCGCCGAGAGGCGGACGGAGCGCGCCGAACGGCCGCGACTCAGGAGTGCTGACCCGGCAGGTTTACCAGCCGTTCACGCAACTCCCGCGCATGCCGCCGACTCACCGCCAGAACCTTGCCGCCGACCGTCACCGTGGTGTGCCCCGCGTCCCAGCGCACCTCCGAGATGTGCCGCAGTCCGACCAGGTAGGACCGGTGGATCCGGGCGAAGCCGTGCTCGGTCCAGCGCTCCTCGAGCGTTGCCAGCGAGATCCGTACCAGATGCGAGCCGGTGGCCGTGTGCAGCCGGGCGTAGTCCCCGTGCGCCTCGACGTAACGGATCTGCGAGCGCATCAGGAACCGGGTGACCCCGGCCAGCTCCACCGGCACCACCTCGTCCGGGGCCTGATCCCCCTTGGCCCGGGCGCTGCGCCGCTCCTCCACCCGCCGCACCGCCTCGGCCAGCCGGTCCTGGCGCACCGGCTTGAGCACGTAGTCCACCGCGTGCAGGTCGAAGGCGTTGACCGCGAAATCCTCGTGCGCGGTGACGAACACCACGTGCGGGCTGTCCTTGCGCCGGGCCAGCGTTCCGGCCAGGTCGAGACCGGTCACCCCCGGCATCCGGATGTCCAGGAACACCGCGTCGATCCGGCCCGGCTCACCGAGCGCGCGCAGGGCCTCGGCGGCGCCGTTGGCCGTGCGGATGGCGGTGATCCGGGAATCGGCGCCGAGCAGGTAGGCCAGTTCCTCGAGGGCCGGTTTCTCGTCGTCCACCGCCAGGACCGAAAGTCCGCTCTGCTGCTCCGTCACCGCGCCGCTCCTTGTCCGCCTACTCGTCGTCTTCGCGTCCGTCGCGGGGCGGCGGCCGTGCCCATGGCATCGCCGCGGCGCCCGTCACGCGCCGCGCCCACCGCGCGAATCCGCGGCGGACGCACGCGTCCGAAGCCGCAGCCTGATCCGAAGCTCCTTGTCCCGTGCTCCCTCGTGGTCCCGCACTCCTAGCGCGGGATCCGCACCGTGACACTCGTGCCGGCGTCCGGGGTGGAGTCGAGCTCGAGCCCGTACTCCGGTCCGAAGGCGGCGCGCAGCCTTTCGTGGATGTTGGACAGCGCGTGCGCTTCGTTGGACCCGCGCCCGTCCAGGACACCGCGGCTGGTGTCGGCGTCCATGCCCGCCCCGTCGTCCCTGATGACGATGGCGAAGTGCTCATCCGGCCGGCCGGCGTTGCGCCCCTCGGCCGTGATCGTCACGGTACCCTGCCCGCCACGCTCGCGCAGTCCGTGTCTCACCGCATTCTCCACCAGCGGCTGCAGGCACAGGAACGGGATCTCGACCGCGAGTATGTCCGGCGCCACCCGTACCGCCAGCTGCAGCTGGTCGCCGAACCTGGCCTGTTCGAGCTCGAAGTAGCAGTCGATGCAGCGCAGTTCCTCGGCCACCGTCGTCATCGACCCGCCGCGCCGGAACGAGTACCGGGTGAAGTCGGCGAACTCCAGCAACAGGTCCCGCGCCCGCCCCGGGTCGGTGCGGACGAAGGAGGCGATCGCGGTGAGCGAGTTGTAGATGAAGTGCGGCGAGATCTGCGCCCGCAGTGCCCTGAGTTCCGCCTCGACCGCCCGCGCCCGCGACTGGTCCAGCTGCGCGAGTTCGAGCTGTGAGGAGACCCAGCGCGCCACCTCGCACACGGCCCGGGTCAGCGCCACGGAGGCGGCGGTGTTGTAAGCGGCCAGAGTGCCGACCGTCTCGCCCTCCACCACCAGCGGCGCGATCACCGCGTCGCGCACGGTGCAGTCCTCGCTGCCGCACTCGATCCAGTCAAGCAGCTTGACCCGCCCGGTCGCGATGACCTCCTTCGCGTGCGTGTACGCGTCGCCCTCGTGCCGGTGCCCGGCGCCCTCCCAGGCCAGCAACTGCTCGGAGTCGGTGATGGCCACGGCCGTGGTGTCGAGCAGCCGCCGCAGATGCCGGGCCGCCTTGCGCGCCGAATCGGCCGAGAGCCCCTCGCGCAGTGCCGGAGCGGCGAGCGAGACCGTGTGCATCGCCTCGTACGCGGCGCGTTCCGTGGCGGTCCCGTAGACATGGTGACGCCGCGCCGCGCGCATGGCGGCGCCCACAGGGATCGCCAATACACCGGCTACCGCGATGGTCGTGGTGGCTGAGTCCACACAGTGACGGTACGGCAGTGCGCTGTCCGGCGGAAG
Source organism: Actinospica durhamensis (assembly GCF_018139695.1). GTDB lineage: Bacteria > Actinomycetota > Actinomycetes > Streptomycetales > Catenulisporaceae > Actinospica > Actinospica durhamensis. The sequence continues at coordinate 20,351 of NZ_JAGSOG010000136.1, forward strand.
AAGACGGGCGGGACAAACCGTCGGATCCGGCGAAGTAGTATCCAGTGGTGCGACAACCGGTGACAGGAGTGCAGGTGCAGGCGGATCCCTTGGCGGCCGTGGCCGCCCTGCCGGGCGTGGACGAAGCCGTGGAACGGTCCCGGGTGGCCGTGGACCGACTGCGCGGTCACAAGGTGTTGCGAAGCCGTAGCGCCCAGGTGACGGCCGAATCGGCGCTGCGCGGCGCCCGCGCGTCCGCCGCCCTGGCCGGCGCCGACTGGCCGCTGGAGGAACTGCGCCGCCGCACCGACCTCGGCGACGAACCCGGAGCCGCGGCCGTGCGCGGAGCCCTGCGCATCTCCGGCGAACTCTCCGAGCTGCTGCCGGTCCTGCGCCAGGCCCCCGCCCAGGCTCTGACCCGGATGCACCTGCTCGCCGCCGCCGGCACCGCGGACTCGACCGGAATCGGCCGCCCGCGCCTGGCAGGGGAGAAGGTCGAAGCCGAGCCGGCGATGCCCCAACCCCCTGTCGACGCCCAGGAAGCCGCCGCCAGGCTCACCGCGTTGACCGGCGTACTGGCCAGCTCTAGCAAGGCCCCCGCGCTCGTGGTCGCCTCGATCGCGCATGCGGAACTGCTGTCCATCGCCGCCTTCGGCTGGGGCGACGGCCTGATCGCCCGAGCCCTCTTCCGCCTCCTGCTGGTAGACCGCGGCCTGGACCCCAACTCCCTCGCCGTCCCCGAAGTCGGCTGGGTGGAACTGGGCCTGCCCGCCTACCGCGAAGCCCTCGCCGCCTACGCCCAGGGCACCGCCGCCGGCATCGCCGAGTGGATCACCGCCTGCGCCCAGGCACTGGAGCTCGGCGCCCAGGAGTCCATGGCCGTGTGCGAAGCACTGATGCGCGGCTGAGGGAGTCCCCCATCGGCTTCTCTGCTCGCCTCAGTCCCTGACCTGCGCTTTCCCCGTCGCCTCTGCGCCATCCGGGTGAAGAACCCGGCGTATGCCCGGCGCCCCGCTTTCCAACTCCGCGGTATAGGCCTACAAAGGAAGTACGGCCCGCGAGACCGCTTCGAGGGTATCTGGCACATCTGGGATACCCGGGAAACAGAAGGAGTTGGAGTCGACCGGCCCACGGACCGCACACGGAGATTCGGGAACCCACGCGCGATCGACCCTCGTCAGGGCCCGCCGCCGGACCGTCGAGACCTGGGTGGAGAGAAACCAGGTGACGGCCCGGACAGGGCGAACAAGCATCGTGCACGCTGATATCCCGGATTCCCGTTGCTCAGGCGGCACCTCGGACAGTAGTTCGGGGTGCCGTCAGCTGTGTGTCACCTGGTATGTCACCCGTATCCGGCTGTCCGTCAGCGGCTGTTCTGTGTGTCCGGCTGACTGTCACACGTCCGGCCCGAGCCGGCCGTGACCCCCGTTCCCGGCGACGTTCCCCCGGAAGAGCTAGCCCCCTGAGCAGTCCCCGGTCCCTGGGCAGCCCTATGACTTCTTCCGGCAGCCTAGCCCCCGGTCCTTAGCCCCCGGACTTTCTTCAGTCCCCGGACTTCCTTACTTCCTTCAGTCCCCGGACTTCTTCCGCCGCGCGTACCAGACGATTCCCGCCGCGGCCGCCGTGCCCACGCCTACCGCCGTGGCCGCCAGTACCGGCTTCGTCGGCAACTGGATGTTGGCCATCTTCGCCCGAAGCGAGACCGGGTTGGTGAACACCAGCACCGGCCAGTCGCGCGAGCCGGCCTCCTTGCGCAGAGCCCGGTCCGGGTTGACCGCGTACGGGTGCCCCACCGCCTCGAGCATCGGCAGGTCCGTGGCCGAGTCGCTGTAGGCGTAGCTCTCGCTCAGGTCGTAGCCCTCGGCCTCGGCCAGCTCCTTGATCGCGGCGGCCTTGTGCTCGGCGTACGCGTAGAACGCGATGTCGCCGGTGTAGCGCCCGTCCTCCTCGACCATCCGCGTCGCGATGGCCCGGTCCGCGCCGACCATCTGTCCGATCGGCTCGACCACCTCGGCCCCCGACGACGAGACGATGATCACATCGCGCCCGGCCGCCTTGTGCTGCGCGATCAGGTCCGCGGCCTCTTGATAGATGAGCGGGTCGATCAGGTCGTGCAGCGTCTCCGCGACGATCTCCCTGACCTGCCCGACGTCCCACCCGGTGCACATGTCGGACAGGTACTTGCGCATCCGCTCCATCTGGTCGTGGTCGGCGCCACCTGCCAGGTACACGAACTGGGCGTAAGCGGTCTTGAGCACCGCGCGCCGGTTGATCAGCCCGCCCTGGTAGAAGGAGCGGCCGAAGGCCAGGGTGGAGGACTTCGCGATGATCGTCTTGTCCAGATCGAAGAACGCCGCCGTGCGCATGAGGGAAGCATACGTGCTCCGCCGCCGCCCGGGCCCGGCGCCCGCAGCCCAGCTCCCCGCCCC
>NZ_JAGSOG010000137.1 GCF_018139695.1 Actinospica durhamensis
GGCTTGGGCGGAGGGTGGGGACGGCTCGGTTGGGGCGGACGTGCAGCTCTCGGCGCTCGTGCCGGCCCGGGCGCTGCTGGAAGCGGCGAAGCTGCTGCCGGGTGCGGAGCAGGTGCGCATCGGGCTCGGGGACGGGCTGCTCGGCCTCGCGGTCGGCGGGCTGGAGTTGACGCTGCGCCAGCTCGACGGGGAGTTCATCCGCTACGCCCAGCTCTTCCCGGACGAGTACACCGGCGAGGTGGTGCTCGAGGTGGCGGCGCTGACCGAGGCGATCCGGGCGATCGCGCTCGTCGCCGAGCGGCACACTCCGGTCCGGCTCGAACTGGAGCCGGGGCAGGTGACGGTCTCGGCCGGCTCCGGCGACCACGCACTGGCGGACGTCACGCTGGCGGTCGGCTACGAGGGCGAGCCGGTGGTCATCGCGGCGAATCCGACGTACCTGCTCGACGGTCTCGGCGCGCTCGGGACGCCCTATGCCCGGCTGCGGTACCCGGCACGGGTGCGGCCGGTCTTTCTCAGCCCACTGACCGAGGCGCAGGCCGCGGAGGGTCTCCGGGGCGCGGAGACAGGCGGGAACACGAGCCCGGACAACGGCTCTGACGCGCTGTTTCATTACCTGTTCATTCCCTCCCGTGGAGGAGAAAGGGGTTAACGCCGACGACGATGATCCACTAGCCTGCGCGGATGAGAATGATCTCCGTGTACGGTCCGGGCGTGGCCAGGCAGGTCGTGGGCAAGTCGATGGCCGTGCTCGCGGTGATCAGTGTGTTGATCGGGGGCCGGTGGGCCGCGTTCTCGGTGCAGGACCTCGGCAGCCCGAGCGCCGCCGCGCGCTCCACCGGGCACGACGGGCTCTGGCTCGGGCATGCCTGGGTGGACGGGCGCAAGAGCGCGGCCGACGTGGCAGCGCTCGCGCAGCAGCTGCACGGGGGCGGGATCACGGACCTGTTCGTACACGTCGGGCCGCTCTCCGACGATGGATCGCTCGACCCCGCGAAGGCGCCGCGGGCGACCTGGTTCGCCCAGCAGGTACACGAGCTGATACCCGGGGTGCGGGTGCAGGCCTGGCTCGGCGACGAGATCGAGCCGGACGGCCGGATGAACCTGGAGGATCCGGCCGTGCGCGCCCGCATCGTCACTTCGGCCCGCCAGGTGATGGCGCGCGGCTTCGACGGTGTGCACCTCGACCTCGAGCCCGTCGGGGACGCGGACCCCGGCTTCCTGGAGCTGCTCGACGCGGTCCGGCCGGTGGTGCACGCGGCGGGCGGGGTGCTGTCGGTCTCCGGGGAGCAGGTCGAGCCGGAACCGGGGCTGCGCTGGGCGATGGCCGCCGCCGAGGGCCGCGACTCGTGGTGGTCCGCGGGCTACCTGCACCAGGTGGCCGAGCGCGTGGACGAGGTCGCGCTGATGACGTACGACACGGCGCTGTGGAGTCAGAGTGCTTACTCCGGGTTCGTGCGCGACGAGACCGAGACCGCGATGGCCGCGGTCCCCTCGGATGTCGAACTGCTGATAGGACTGCCCGCCTACCACGACGCGCACTCCCTCGGGCACTCCTCGTCCGCGGAGACGGTCGCCGCGGCGTTGCGCGGAGTGCGGCTCGGGCTGCCGGGTGGTGTGCCGAGCGGGCGCTCCTTCGGCGTGGCGATGTACGTGGACTTCGCCGCGACGGCGTCTGATTGGTCTGCCTATTACGCGGACTGGGTGCGGTAGCCGGGCGAAGGACAAGCCGGGCGAAGGTCAAGCCGTGTGCAGGACAAGCCGTGTGCAGGCGGCTACTTCGACGGAAACCTGACCTGCGCGCCGCCTCCGGGAGCCAGCAGTTCGAGCATGCGCGCCGCTTCCGGCTCCACCTCGTTCTCCAGTGCGCGCCGTGCCCGCGTCGTCGGTGCGTGCAGCGGCTCGACCGTCAGCACACCCTGGCCGCCGTCCTCGGCCCCCGCTCGCTCCTCGAAACGCCAGGTCGCGGCGACGAAGCCGTCCACGAGAACCGTTCCCAGGATCCGGCCGTTCTGGGTGAACACCGCGGATCGGTGGGTGGGGTCGAGGATCCGGGATCTGTCCGCGTGCGAAAGCAGGATGTTGTCGTACTCGGGCAGCAGGCGGACGGGTGCGGGTTCGTCCTCGTCGGCCAGGTGCGCGCCGGCGGCGTCGTAGAGCACCGTGCCGTTCGGGTCGGTGTAGCGCTGTAGCCGCTCGCCCAGGCGCTTGACCACCGCGCTGAGCCGCGTCAGGCCGCACCACATCTGCATGTCGCGGACGCTCGCCGGGCCGAATGCCGCGAGGTAGCGCAGCAGTACGGCGTCGAGTTCCTCGTCTGACGCGGTGTCATCGAGGCCCCCATCGATACCGACACCACTGTCAGCCCCGCCGAGCCAGGACTCCAGCGACGTGTGGGTGGCGGCGCCACCGCGTCCCCACAGGCCGCGCGGCGGGACCTGGACCAGGGGGACGAGCTGGCGTACGCCCTGGGCCAGCGCGTTCGGCGCGGCCTGCGGATACTCCTCGGCCAGCAACTCGCCGAGCCGGGCGAAGGTCAGCGGCTCCTGCTCGACGAGCGCGCGGCCGCGCGCTCCGAGGGCGGCCAGGTCCACGCCCTTGAGCTGGGCGCCGAAGTTGTGCCGGAGCCCGTTGTCGATGACGGGCTTGAGTACGCGGCGCAGCAGGACCGCGTCCTCGGCCGTGACGAGGTGGATCGTGTTGCGCTGCAGAGCGATGCGGAGCACACGGCGATCGGTGATCAGCTTCGAGAGTTGCTCGGGATCGAAGCTCTCCAGCCTGGTGTGCAGGCCGAGGTACGGCGGGTTCGGGGCCTGGGCTTGCAGACCCACGAGCTGCTCGATCGCGCCCTCGAGCGTCGGCTGCGCACGCCGCAGCAGCAACTGCCGCGCCAGGAGGGTGCGGTTGAGCGTGCGCGTGCTGAGCTCCGTCATGAGATCAGCCTAGGCGCGGCCACCGACAGAACCCGACCGAATCAAGGCTTCGGGGCAAACCAGACATTGCGCAGATCAGCTCGGCAGCCGAGCGCCACGCGTCACTCGCCGATGTCCTCGTACCACAGCTCGGGGCGCTCGGCGATGAAGGTGCGCATCAGGTCCACGCACTCCGGATCGTCGAGCACGGTCACGTTCACGCCGTGCTCGGCGAGCCAGTCGTGGCCGCCGTAGAAGGTCTGTGCCTCGCCGATGACGACGTGGCCGATGCCGAACTGGCGCACCAGGCCCGAGCAGTACCAGCAGGGGGAGAGCGTCGTGACCATGATGGTGTCGCGGTAGCCGCGCAGCCGGCCGGCGTCGCGGAACGCGGCGGTCTCGCCGTGCACCGAGGGGTCGGCGTCCTGGACGCGGCGGTTGTGGCCGCGGCCGAGCAGAGTGCCGTCGGTGCGGAACAACGCGGCGCCGATGGGGATCCCGCCCTCGGCCAGGCCGCGGCGCGCCTCCTCGCGGGCGACGGCGAGCAGGGCCAGGAAGTCGGGAGCGCCGGGGGTCGGCGAAATCAGGTCCGTCATGTGCTCACCTTACGACGCCGGGCCGGGCCGCCGTCCGCCGGCCCGGGGCGCCCGAGGCCGCGTGCCGCCTCGGTCACGGCCTTGGTGAGCGCGGCCAGCGCGGGCGAGTCGAGCTTCCAGCGCTGCCAGTAAAGCTCCACTTCGACGATGCGGCCGGGGGCGAGATCGACGACCGCGCCGGGCGGCAGCTGGGCCTCCTGCTCGTCCGGGAGCATGCCCCAGCCCAGTCCCGAGGCGACCGCGCCCAGGTACGCCTCCGAGGCCGGGATCAGATGTCTGACCTGGGTGGTTTCCTGAGACGTACTGCCACCGGCGCCCGGGGACCTGCCGGTGAGTTGGCGCAGGAAGCCGTCCTGCAGGTCGTCGTGGCGGTCGAAGATGACCACGGGCGCGGCGGGCAGGCTCTCGCGCAGGGGAGCGCCGCCGAGCCGGCGTTCGATGAACGCGGGTGCGGCGTAGGCGCGGTATGTCATCACGCCGAGCCGCTGCACCCGGCAGCCGGCGACCGGCCGGGGCGAGGAGGTCACGGCCGCGGCGACCCCGCCGTTGCGCAGCAGTTCGGCGGTGTGCTCCTGGTCCTCCCGGTGCAGTTCGAACCCGACCCGCAGCGACTCGGGGACGCGGGCGAGCGCGGGCAGGAACCAGGTGGCGAGGGAGTCGGCGTTGACGGCCACGGCGAGTGTCGTCGGGGCCTGAGTCTCGCCCGGGAGCCCGAGTTCGGCCGCCGCGTCGGCCTCGAGCCGGGCGAACTGCCGGGCGTAGCGCACGAGGACTTCGCCGGATTCGGTCAACGTCAGCGGTTTCGTGCGCGCGAGCAGCACCCGGCCGACGCGCTGTTCGAGCGCCTTCACCCGCTGGCTGACCGCGGACGGTGTGACGTTGAGGGCGCGCGCCGCCGCGTCGAACGTGCCCTCGTCCACGGCGGCGAGCAGGGTGCGGACCTGGTCAAGCGGCAGTTCGGGCATCACATCAGCTCATGATAGTCAGGAAACATGAGCCGAACTGTCGACGCGGACGCGGAAGGCGCCCGGCTGGGAACCGGGCGCCTTCCGCGTAGGCGATCGAGAGAGCTACGGCGGCTACTCGGTCCGCAGCGCGGTGGCGGTGCGGATCCGGCCGGCCCAGCCGGCCGGGCCGAGGGCGCCGATCAGCGCGATCGCGATGCCGCCGAGGGCGAGCAGGGCCACCTCGAGGGGCTGGTAGACGTTGAGCACGTCGGGCGGGAGGGTGGACTGGACGGCGTTGCCCATCAGCGGCATGACGTAGTCGTGCAGGGCGATGCCGAGCGGCGCGCCGATGGCTCCGGCCACGATGCCCAGGGAGAGTACCGAGGTGAGCACCATCGCCGTGGTCTGCCGCGGGGTCATGCCGATCGCCTTGTACACGCCGATGTCGTGCACCCGCTCGCGGGTGTCGAGCATGACGCTGCCGATCACGCCGAGGGCCGCGACCAGCACCAGCATCAGCGTCATCATGACCGAGAGCGCGCCCATGATCAGCTTCAACTTGCCGCCGCCGCCCTGGCCGACGGTGGCGATCGAGTTGCTCGAGGACAGCGCCGCGTTCAAGGACGAGAGGTAGGCGGCCTGATCTACGCCGGGCTTGAGCTGGATGCTGATCGAGCCGAGCGGGACCGTGTGCTGGACCGAGGCGAAGGTGGCCGCGTCGGCGAGTACCTCCATGCCCTGCTGGTGGGTGTCGAAGGCCTCGCCCACGATGGTCAGCGGGAACAGTCTGCCGTCCTCGCCGACGGTGATGGTGTCGCCGAGGTGCAGTCCGGTCGCGCGCAGCAGGTGGGTGGGAACCACCGCCTGGTTCGGGCCGGTGAACCAGTGGCCTGAGACGATCGGGTAGAAGCTCCACGCGCCGCCGCCGGAGAACTCGGTGACGGTCCCGTCCTCGCCGACGCCCTGGACGGACATCGGATAGCTGATCGAGCTGACGTACGCGGCGGTGCCCGGCTGCGCCTCGACGGCCTTGAGTGCCGCGGCCGAGTCCTTCGCGGTGGGCGGCCCGGAGGCGTTCGCGTCGATGTACACCAGCACGCCGCCCTTGTTGTCCGAGACGTCCGTGGTGGCGTGGTCGAGCGAACTGGCCACGCCCACCGCGAAGGTCGCCGCGATCACGCCGAAGACCACGGCCAGGGTCAGCGCCGCCGCCCGGGCCGGGCGGGTGAAGGGCGCCGCCAGACCGAGGCTGACGGGCCGCGGCAGCCGGGTGCGGGCCAGCCGGCGCTGTACGGCCCGGCCGCGGCCGGAGGTCGGGGTGCGCCCGGCGGCCAGGGCGTCGAGCACGGACATCCGCCCGGCCCGGCCCGCGGCGAGCACGGCGGTGGCCACGACCAGGGCGAGCGCCGAGATCGGGACGAGCACCTCGATCGGCATGGAGAGCGGGGGAGTGCCGACGTTCAACGCCTGGCCGGTGTTGCTGAGCAGGGCCAGCGCGCCGACCGTGCCGAACACGGTGCCCAGTGCCACGCCCGCCACACACGGGATGAGCGCCTGCATCGCGCTCATCCGCACCACCTGGGCCGGGGTGCAACCCAGGGCCTTGAGGATCCCGATCCGCCGGGCCGAGGCCGCGACGGTGGCGTTGATGACGCTGGCCAGGATGATCACCGAGAGGATCACCCCGAGGATGCCGAAGGCGCCGAGGAACGGCGGGATGATGGCGTTGCCGCCGGTCTGCGCGGCGGACTGGAGGGTGAGCCAGGACTCCGCGTCGGTGACGGCGTGCGTCGGCAGGCCCTTGGTCACCGCGGTCCGATCGGCCGTGACCTCGGCCGCGGTGGCGGCGGAGGCGAAGCGGTAGAGCATCTCGTATCCGGTGGCGGTGCCGGCCGGGGCGAGCGCGGAGACCTCCTGCGGCAGCACCCAGGCGTCAGCGGTCTGACTCACCGTGTTGGCGACGCCGACGATGGTGAGGGTGGGGTCGCCGGGGGAGTGCGGGAAGGTCAGCGTCGTGCCCATGGGTGAGCCGTCGAGCGGCGAGGAACCCTCGGCGATCACGATCTGGTTCGCCGCGGTCGGCCAGTGGCCCGCGGTGAGCTCCACGTCGTCCACGGGGCCGCCGGGCGCGGCGCGCCCGATCAGCTGCATCTGCGGGAGCGGGAAGTCGGTGAGGTCGAGCCCCGGCATGTTCAGGTCGGTGGTGTAGCCGTTGAGCACGGTGGTCGGGAACGGCCCGGCCGAGGCGGTCACGCCGCTCGCGTGCGCGGTGGCCGCGACCTGCGCCGTGGTGGCCGCCGTGGCGTCGTACTGGAGGGTCAGTTCACTGCCCTGCTGTCGGCCGAACGCCTGGTCGAACGGTGCGTCCACGCCTGCCAGCAGTTGCGCGGCCAACAGCGCCGCCGCCATCGAGCCCGTGGTGACCAGGATCAGGATCAGCGACTGCAGCCTGCGGCGGCTCGCCCCGGCGCGGGCCACCTTGCGCAGCACCGAGCCGGATCCGGCCCGCCGCGCCCCGGCCGCGTGCCGCTCGGCCCGCCTGCGCTCGCGCCGCCGGCTCATCGGGACACCGCCGACAGGGCGCGGTCCGAGACGACGCGGCCGTCGAGCAGGCGGACCTCACGGGTGGCGCAGGTGGCCGCGAGCTCCTCGTCGTGGGTGACCAGGACGATGCTCTGGCCCTGCTCGTTCAGGTCCTTGATCAGTTCCTTGACGTCCTCGCGGGAGGCGGTGTCCAGCGCGCCGGTGGGCTCGTCCGCGAGCAGCAGCGGCGGCCGGTTGATCAGGGCCCTGGCGACGGCCACGCGCTGGCGCTCGCCGCCGGACAGGCGCCCGGGGTAGTGCTTGGCATAGCCGTCCACGCCGAGGGCGGACAGGAGCGTGAGGGCCCTGTCGCGCGCCTCGCCGCGGCCGACCCCGGCCAGCTGCGCCGGAAGCAGGACGTTGTCGAGCACGCACAGGTCGTCGATCAGGTTGAAGAACTGGAACACCATGCCGATGCGGGCCCTGCGATACTTCGCCCCGGCGGCCTCGCCCAGGCGCTCCACCCGCACCCCGTCCACGGTGATCTCGCCGGAGCTCGGCCGGTCGAGTGCGGCGATGAGGTTGAGCAGGGTGGACTTGCCGCTGCCGGACGGGCCGAGCACCGCCACCGCCTCGCCCGCGGACACGGTCAGGTCCACCGGGCCGAGCGCCGGCGGGCCGTTCTCGTAGCTCTTCACGACCTGCTTGAACTCGATGACGGGGGCCGTCATGATGCTCTCCTCAGAGTATGTGGGTACGCCATCGAATAATCGAACTCATCGATGCAGGGCGAGCCTATGGCGCGGGCCCGGTCCGCAGCGTCGCCCCCGCGGCCGAACTTGCGCTACCACCTCCGGCGCATACGCCCGCCGGGTCATCCTCCCGATGTACACCGGCGCGTCCGCCACCATGGGCCGGGCGGCCGATGCCTCGGGGTCCGGCGGCTTGCCACAATGGCGGACGTGAAATGGTTGAGTCGACCCGAGCCGGGCCCGCAGCCGCGCGGCCTCGAACACCTCCTGCGGAGCGTGGGGCCGCTGCCCCGGCCGGGGGTGCGCGAGTACCTGTTCGACGCGGTGCTGGCGTTCGCCCTGTCCTCGCCGATGAAGGCCGCGCGCAACTACTCGCAGGAGCACCTCGGCGGTGCCTACGCGAACGTCATGGACGTGTCCAAGGGCACGCTGACGATCATGGCCCTGACCATGCTCGTCCCGCTGTGCTTGCGCCGCCGCTTCCCGCTCGCGGTGTTCTGGGTGATGCTGGCGATGCTGCCGCTGTGGCCCATGCCGATGATCACCGTGGGCGTCGGCCTGATCATCAGCGCGTACTCGGCCGCCGTGTACAGCCCCTATCGGCGCGTGGCCCACTGGCTGCTGCCGCTCGTGCCCATCGAGCTGTTCATCACCGGCTACGCGAACCTGATCCCGGGCAACAACCTCAAGCTGCTGCCGGTGGCCGTGCCGGTTCTGATGGGGATCTACCTCTACGGCCGGGAGGTGCGCAAGGACGCCGAGGGCATGATCGCCACCCAGCAGCGTCAGCTGGAGCAGGAGCAGCAGTCCGCGATCCGGGCCGCGGTGGAGGGCGAGCGCGCGCGGATCGCCCGGGAGTTGCACGACGTGGTCACCCACAACGTCAGCGTGATGGTGGTGATGGCCGGGGCCGCGCGCAAGGTGCTGGACACCAGTCCACAGCAGGCCACCGACGCGCTGCTCGAGGTCGAGGCGGCCGGGCGCGCCGCGATGACGGAGCTGCGGCAGGTCATGGGACTGCTCACCGAGGACCCGCGCGACCGCCGGGAGCTCGCCCCGCAGCCGGGCCTTGACCAGATAGGCTCGCTGGTCCGGCGCATCCGCACCACCGGCGTCCCGATCGAGTACCGCGTCACCGGGGCGCCGCGGCCGCTGCCGCACGGCATCGACCTGACCGCCTACCGCGTGGTGCAGGAGGCGCTGACCAACGCGATCAAGCACGCCTCCGGCGCCGGCATCGACGTGGACGTGACCTACGCGCCGGCCCGGCTCGAGCTCAGGATCGACGACGGCGGCGGCGTCCCCGGGCAGACCGCGGCCAGCGGCAACGGCAAGGGCTTGATCGGACTGCGCGAACGCGTCGGGGTGCACGGCGGCTCGGTCGAGGCGGGGCCGCGGGCGCTCGGCGGGTATCGTGTACGAGTGCAGATTCCGCTCCCGGCCGAGGACTCGGTGTGAACTCTCTGACGTCGGAGCCTGTCGGCGCCGAACCGCTGCGCGTGGTGGTCGCCGACGACCAGCAGCTGGTGCGCACCGGCTTCCGGATGATCCTGGCCGCCGACGGGATCGAGGTGGTCGGGGAGGCCGCCGACGGGCTCGCCGCGATCGAGGCGGTCCGGCGCACCCGTCCCGACGTGGTGCTCATGGACATCCGGATGCCCGAGCTGGACGGGCTCGAGGCGACCCGGCGCATCCTGGCGGAGCCCGCCGACGCGGTCGCGGACGGCGCCGACGCCCGGCCTCGTATCATCATCCTGACGACCTTCGACCTGGACGAGTACGTCTACGACGCGCTCGCCGCCGGGGCCAGCGGATTCCTGCTCAAGGACGTCACGCCGGAGCACCTCGTCGGCGCGGTCCGGCTGGTGCGCTGCGGCGACGCGCTGCTCTCCCCGGGCATCACCCGCCGCCTGGTGGAGAAGTTCGCCGCCCGCCCGGCCGAGACCAGACCGGTTCGCGCCCCGCGGGCCGAGCTGGCCGCGCTCACCCCGCGCGAACTCGAGGTCTTCCGGCTGCTGGCCCGGGGCCTGAGCAACGCGGAACTGGCCGAGCACCTGGTGCTGAGCGAGGCCACGGTCAAGACGCACGTGGCCCGGATCCTGGCCAAGCTCCAGCTGCGCGACCGGGCCCAGGCCGTCGTCGCAGCCTACGAATCCGGTCTGGTCACCCCCGGCGACGTACCCGACTGAGACGCCCCCGCGCCCTTGTCGGTGGGCCCCGGTAAGGTTCACCAGGACACTGGGGTGACTACCGAGGGGAGTCGGGATGGACCGGGAGTTGGCCGCCGCGTGGGTCGGGGGCTGGGCGGTCTCGCGCGCGACGCCGGCGCCGCGGCGCACGCCCTGGGGGCTGCGCGTGGACGTGGGCACGCCCCGGCAGTACGCCAGGTACGTGATGCTGGAGAGCAGGGAGCCGATCGTGCGCGACCTCGTCTCCCGGGTGCGCACGCCCGCCCTGTGGCTCAAGGTCTTCGAGGAGCCCGAGGTCGTGGAGCCCTGGCTCGGTCCGGAGTGGACCAGGGGCGAACCGGTCTGGCTGATGGCCCTCGACCTCGCCGCCGAGCCGGTGGCGCGGCCGGAGGGCTACGCGGTCGAGGTCGGGCATGCCGAGAGCGTGATCCGGGTGCTGATACGCGCGGCCGACGGCTCGGTGGCGGCGCAGGGCCAGGCGGGCCTCGACGGCGCCACCGCCGTGGTGGACCAGGTAGGCACCGAACCCGCGCACCAGCGGCGCGGGCTGGGCTCCGTGGTGATGCGCACCCTGGCGAACGAGGCGCAGGAATCGGGCGCTACCAGGGGAATCCTCGGCGCCTCGGTCCAGGGCCGCGCGCTCTACGAGTCGCTCGGCTGGAAGACGTACGCGCCGATTTCCGGCTTCGTCTACCGGGGACAGGGCTGAGGGAGCGCAGGGTTGAGAGGGCACAGGGTTGAGAGGGCACAGGGCTGAGGGGGAGAGTGTGCGGGACAGACTGCTGACGGAGCAAAGGCCGACCGGACAGCAGACGCGGCGGCACCTATCGATCTAGGATCGGGCTCATGGCTCTGGGAATCCGCGAACTCCTCGACCTGCCGACCTGGCGGGCATTCGACATCGATGACGCCGGCCGCATCCTGGCCGGTCACGACGCGTCCGGTTCGATCCAACTGGTCGAACTCGGCACGGACGGCAGTGCCACACCGCTGACCGCGCTGCCCGGCGCCTGCAGCGGCCGTTACCTGCCCGGCGAGCGGGCCGTGGTGGTCGTGCACGATGACGGCGGCAACGAGCGGGCGCAGTTGTCGCTGCTGCGCCTCGACCCGCTGCCGGCCGCGGCGGCGGGCCTCGACGGGCTCGAGCCGCTGGTGCGCGATCCGCGGTTCATCCACAACCTCTTCGCGGTCGCGCCGGGCAAGATCGTGTACGGGACCAACCGGCGCAACGGCGTGGACTTCGACGTGGTCGTGCGCACGCTCGCCGACGGCGCCGAGACGGTCGTGTTCGACCAGGGCGGGATGCTGAGCGAGGTCGAGGTGGCGCCGAACGGCCGCGACTGCGCGTTCACCCGCGACGGGACCGCGGCCGTCTCCGACCAGCTGTTTCTCTCCGACGCGCAGGGCGTGCGGGCGATCACCGGCGCGGCCGAGCCGGCCCGGCACTCCACCTTCTTCTGGGACGCCGACGGCCGCTCCTTCGTGGTCAGCTCGGACCGGGACCGGGAGTACATCGCGGTCCTGCGCTACGACGTGGCCGCCGGGACCTGGACCGAGGTGGTGGCCGAACCCGAGCGCAACGTCACCGGATTCCTCTCGCCCGACGGCACGACGCTGCTGGCCGTGGTCAACGACGGCGGCTTCGCCCGGCTGAGCCTGCGCGACGCGCGGACCGGAGCGCTACGCCACCGGCTCGAACTGCCCGAGGAGGGCTGCACCGGGCTCTACCCGCTGCCGGATCCGAAGTGGTCGGCCGACTCCCGGTACGCGGTGATCTCCTTCACCGGCCCGGTCACCCCGGGCGACATCCTCCGGGTCGACGTGGTGGAGGGCACGGTCCAGCAGGTCACCGACTCCGCCGCCGCGCTCGCCGGAGCAAGCCTGGCCCGGCCCGAGCTGCACGCGGTGCCCACCCCGGACGGCGAACTCGTGCCCTGCTTCGTCTACCGGCACCCGGAGCCGGCCGATCCCGGGCTCGCCGCGTCGGCCGTGCTGATGATCCACGGCGGCCCGGAGGCGCAGGCGGTGCCGGCGTTCAACCCGCTGCTGCAGGCGCTGGCCGCGCAGGGGCACACGATCCTGGTGCCGAACGTGCGCGGCTCGGACGGATACGGCCGGCGCTGGGTCTCCCTCGACGACGTCCGGCTGCGCCTCGACTCGGTCGCCGACATGGCCGCGCTGCACGCCTACCTGCCCAAGCTGGGCGTGGACCAGGAGCGGGCCGCGCTCTACGGCGGCTCCTACGGCGGATACATGGTGCTCGCGGGTGTGGCCTTCCAGCCGGAGCTGTGGGCCGCGGCCGTGGACGTGGTCGGCATCTCCTCGTTGGTGACGTTCCTGCGCAACACCTCGGCGTACCGGCGGGCCTCGCGGGAACGGGAGTACGGCTCGCTCGAGCACGACCTCGAATTCCTCGAGCAGGCCTCGCCGCTGCGGTGCATCGACGAGGTGCGCGCCCCGCTGTTCGTGATCCACGGCGCCAACGACCCGCGGGTGCCGCTGTCCGAGGCCGAACAGCTCGTCGCCGCGGTGCGCGCCAACGACGTTCCCTGCGAACTGCTGGTCTACCCGGACGAGGGCCACGGCCTGGCCAAGCGGGCCAACCGGCTCGACGCCTACCCGCGCGCACTCGAGTTCCTGGCCCGGCACCTGAGTGCGGCGGCGCGCGCGCAGGGCTGAGCAACACCGAGAAGGCCCCGTCCGGCCGCGATGCGCGGCGACGGGGCCTTCGTGTTCTTCGCGTTCTTCGTGTGCTGACTGACTTCGGGCCGGCTGGGCTAGCCGCGCTTGGCCGGCGCGGACGGGTCGCTGTCGGCCAGGAAGGAGGCGCAGCGCTCGGCCTCGTCGAGTTCGCCGATCTCGCCGGCCGCCTCGCCCAGGGCGCGTAGCGCGCGCAGGAAGCCCTGGTTGGGCTCGTGCGACCACGGGATCGGGCCGTGGCCCTTCCAGCCGAAGCGGCGCAGCGAGTCGAGACCGCGGTGGTAGCCGGTGCGCGCGTAGGCGTACGCGGCCACCGGCTCGCCCGCGTCGAGCGACTGCTCCGCGAGCAGCGCCCAGGCCAGCGACGAGGACGGGCAGGAGGCCGCGACCTCGGTCGGCGAGGTTCCCGCGGCGAGCAGCTGCTCGGCCCGCGGGTCGATGGGCAGGAAGGTGGGGGGCGGGCCGGCGATGAGGTTCTCAGGCATGGTGTGAGTCTAGGCCCGCACCCTGTCCGTGTTCCGTCGGCGGCCCGCGCCCCGCGGGTCTCGCGTCAGGCCGCGACCTCGGCCAGCACCCCGAGGTCGTCCTCGGAGGCGAGCCGCTCGCTGCGGGAGTAGTACGGGACCTTCTTGACCATGTAGTAGACCATCGGGATCAGACCGATGGCCAGGCCGCCGATGCCGATCTCCTTGGTGCCGTTGCTCAGTCCGTTGCCGAACAGGTTCTCCACGAAGGTGAAGATCATGAAGGCGGCGCCGAGCAGCGGCAGGAAGCCGATGAACAGCGCGTTGCTGAGCGAGGCGAACACCTGCTTGCGGAAGACCACGGTGACCGAGAGCGCCGCGAGGCTGTAGTACACGGCGATCTGCATGCCGATCGCGTTGACCGCGTCGGTCATCACGGTCGAGACGCTGGACTGGAACGCGGCGGCCACGAACAGCGCCAGGCTCACCAGGGTGACCGCGGCGGTGGCCACCACCGGGGTGCGGCGCACGACGTCGACCTTGCCGAAGATCTTCGGCAGGGTGTTGTCGCGGCCCATCGCGAACAGCGAGCGGGAGACCTGGATCAGCGTGGTCTCCAGGGTGGCGATGGTGGAGAGCATCACCGCGATGATCATCAGCTTGCCCATGAACGAGCCGCCGATGACGGTGGCGAGCATCGTCGGCAGGCTGGTGCCGCCGCCGGCGATGGCGTCCTGGCTGAAGAACAGGTTGATGTCGATGGTGAAGAGCTCGAACAGCAGGAAGACGATGACGACGCCGATGATGCCGCCGCGGGCGGTCAGCTTCGAGTGCTTCGACTCCTCGTTGAGGTTCGCCGTGACGTCCCAGCCCCAGTAGTAGAAGGCGGCGATCAGGGCGGCTCCGGCGAAGCCTGACATGCCGTGGAACTGCGTCGGGGAGAACCAGCTCCAGGAGAACGCGGTGCCGTGCCTGCCCGCCTCGTGGAAGAGCGCCACCACGCCCACCACCAGCAGGATCGCCACCTCGATACAGGACATGATCCACTGTGCCTTGGTGGTGATCGTGACTCCGGCCGCGACGATGGCGGCCATCACCACGAACCAGATCGCGCCGGTCGCGGTGACCGCGCCGGTGGACCACTGCTTGTTCTCGTTGAACAGCGAGAGCGTGGCCTGCCCGGCCGGGACCGCGCCCGCCACCATGAAGATCGTGGCCGAGGCCACCACGGCCCAGCCGGAGATGAAGCCGAGGGTCGGGTGCAGCGCCTTGCGCACCCAGGAGTAGGCCGCTCCCGCGTTCACGTCGGCCCGGCCGAGGTGGGAGAAGGCCAAGGCGATGCCGAGCATCGGTATACCGCACCACAGCAGGGCGGCCGGGCCGCCCAGCGCCGCCGCGCCCACCAGCACGGCCGTGGTGGCGGAGATCGAGTAGCCGGGGGCGCTGCCGGCCACCGCCATGACGATCGAGTCCGCGCCGTGCAGGGCGCCGTGGGCCAACTGGGCCGACCCGCCGGAGCCGGGTGCCTGCGGCACGGGCTGCTCCAACTTTTCGCTCATTGCGCGCGACTCCTGTCTCGGTCACCCACGTCAATGGGTGATCACCTGCGAGCTGCAGTTCTTTCCGGGGAGTAGATCACCCTGCGTAGTCGGCATTCAAGAGGCGGTCGCTGATTTTTACATAACGTTCTGGAAGATTGAGTCGCCGATTTTTACACAACGTTCTGGCAGTTCCGAACCCGCTACGCTGACAAGCTGTCGGCGCAGGTGAGCCGAGCTGTCGAGGAGGGCGGAACGTGAGCGCAACGGCCATCGCGGTCCAGGGTCTACATAAGCATTTCGGGGAGAAGGAGGCCGTGGCCGGGATCGAGCTGAGCATCGCCGCCGGCTCCTTCGCCGGGCTGGTGGGGCCCAACGGGGCGGGCAAGACGACCTCGCTGTCCATGATGACCGGGCTGCTGCGCCCGGACCTCGGGCGGATCCTGATCAACGGGGTGGACGTGTGGGCCGACCCGCCCGCGGCCAAGGCGGTCATCGGCGTGGTCCCGGCCGAGGCCCGGCTCTTCGAGCGGCTCACCGGTCGCGAGCTGCTGGAGTACGCGGGGCGGCTGCGCGGCATCGACGTGGCGGCGTGCCGGTCCCGGGCCGAGGAGCTGCTCGGCGTGCTCGACCTGGTCGGGGACGCGAACCGGCTGGTCGCGGACTACTCCACCGGCATGCGCAAGAAGATCGCGCTCGGTAGCGCGCTGATCCACAATCCGTCGGTGCTCTTCCTGGACGAGCCGCTCGAGGGGGTGGACCCGGTCTCCGCCGACTCCATCCGGCGGCTGCTGACCCGGTTCGTGGCCAGCGGTTCCACCGTGTTGTTCTCCAGTCACGTCATGGAGTTGGTCGAGCAGGTGTGCGACCACGTCTCCATCATCGACAAGGGCCGGATCGTGGCCAGCGGCACCACGGACGAGGTGCGCGGCGGCAAGACGCTGCACCAGGCCTTCATCGACCTGGTCGGCACCCGGCTCGACGGCGGGGAGGGACTGTCGTGGCTTGGCTCCTCGTCCGCCTGAAGCTGCGCCTGCTGCGCAACGCGCTGCGCGGATCGCGCCAGGCCCGCGGCGCCTTCATCTTCAGCTGCATCGCGGCCGCCGTGGTGGCCGTGCTGATGTTCCTGGGCCTGGCCGCGCAGCGCGGGCAGAGCGAGGGCGTGGCCGTGGCCGCCACCACCTTCACCTCGCTCGCCTTCGGCTGGCTGATCCTGCCGCTGCTGGTGTTCGGCCTCGACTCCACGCTCGACCCGGCCACGCTCGCGCTCTATCCGCTGCGCACCCGCCCGCTGGCCTTCGGCCTGCTCGCCGCCTCGGCCGCGGGCGCCTGGCCGGCCGCGAACCTGATCGGGCTGCTCGGGGTGACGGTCGGGGTGGCCCGCGGCGCGCTCGGCGTGCTGTTCGCGCTGGTCGCGGTCGTGCTGCAGTTGCTGTTCTGCATCGTGCTCGCGCGCGCCGTGACCACCTCGTTGGCCGGGCTGCTGCGCTCGCGCCGGGGCAAGGACTTCGCCGCGCTGCTGATCATCCCGATCTTCGCCCTCTACGAGACCTTCGTGCAGCTCGTGCCGCGGCTGACCGCGGAGGGGAAGATCAACGAGCACACCTTCGACGGGATCGACAAGGTGCTGCGATGGACGCCGCCGGGCCTGGCCGCGCACGCGATCCAGGACGCGTCCACCGGGCACGCGCTGACCGGGCTGGCCCGGCTGCTGCTGCTCGCCGCGATCGTGTTCCTGCTTGGGCTGGCCTGGATCAGGTCGCTGGACCGCGCGCTGGTCACGGTGGACACGAGCACCCAGGCGGTGGCGGTGCGGGCCTCGGCGCTGCCGTTCGCCGCACGCGGCCTGCGCGGCACGATCGCCGCCCGCGCGCTGATCTACCAGCGCCGCGAGCCCGGCGCGAAGATCTTCTGGGGCATCGTGCTGGTGATCATGGCGGCTTCGGCGGTCGGTACGGTACGTACACCTTCTTATCTCGGAGGCCTGATCGGCAGCGCGGTGATCGGCGCCGCGTTCGTCGGCATCTTCAACGCCGACGCGATCGGCATGACCGGCCCCGCCTTCGGCTTCGACGCCATGGCCCTGCACAGCCGCGCGAGCTGGCGCGACTACTTCGCCGGGCTCGACCTGGTGCTGCTCGCCTTCGCCGTACCGCTGACCGGGCTGCTCTCGTTCATCCTGGCCTTCGCGGCCGGGCATCCGCTCTCCGGCTTCATCGCGCTGGCCGTGGACCTGGCCGGCGTCGGGATCGGCACGGGCCTGGGCAACATGATGAGCGTGCTGCTGCCGTACCCGGTCGAGCGGCGGGTGGGCAGCCCCTCGCCGCGCGCCATCGACGGCTACCGCGGCCAGGTGCTCGCCGCGACCTTCCTCATCCTGATCCTGACCGGCGTGCTGCTGGCGCCGGTGATCGTCGCGGGCCTGCTCACCCAGCACGACCCGGCGGCGCTGCGACTGCCTCCGCTGCTCGCGGCGTCGGCCGTCTACGGGCTCGGCCTGTGCACCGTGTTCCGGCGCACGGCGGCGCGGCTGGCCGAGAACCGGCTGCCGGAACTGTGCGAGATCGCCTTCCGCAGCAAGCTGTGACGCGGTGACGCAGCCCACTGTGATGTGATGGCACAGTGGGCTGCGACGCGGCGACGGGTGAGGGCGCCGGCCGGCTCAGGCCGGCCGCCTGCCGTGGTTGGCCTTGCGCCGGCGCCGGGCCCGTCGCTTGTTCGTCTTCTTCGACATGGACACCTCGCTCGGTCGCCGGGCTCCCGCGTTCGGGAGTCTTCCAGCGGCCCATACCCGCCCGGATGATCCCTATTCGAGGCCCCTTGCCGCTTGTACCATCACCGGCATGACCTTCTCGCTCACCGTTCTCGGCGCGGCCACGCCCTATCCCGCCCCCGACGCAGCCTGCTCCGGCTACCTGCTGCGTGCCGGGGCGACGAAGGTGTGGGTGGACGCCGGGTTCGGCACCTTCCAGAACCTGCAGCGCCACCTCGAGCCGACCGAGCTCGACGCGATCTGGATCTCGCATCTGCACCTGGACCACAGCCACGACCTGCAGACCGCGTTCTACGGGCTCGCCTACGGCGGCTTCGCGCTCAAGGCGCCGATCCCGGTCTACGGGCCGCCCGGGTGGGTGGCGAAGTACTTCGGCGAGCACGCCGGGCACTTCAGCGACATGACCGACGTCTTCGAGCCGCACGAGATCGCCGAGGACTGGAGCCACCGGATCGGCGACCTGCGGCTGTCGGTGTGCCGGGTGCGCCACAGCCAGCCCGCGTACGGGCTGCGGGCCGAGTACGAGGGCAGAGTGCTGGTGTACTCGGGCGACACCGCGCCGTGCGAGGAACTGGTCCGGCTCGCGGCCGGCGCGGACCTGTTCGTGTGCGAGGCCGACTTCGACTCGCCGGAACAGCGCACCCACCTGATCCTGCACTCCACGCCGGAGGAGGCGGCCGGGATGGCGCAGGCCGCCGGAGTCAAGAAGCTGATGGTGACGCACGTGGCCTACTCCCTCGGCGCGGACGTGGCGACCGCGCGCGCCGCCGCGGCCTTCGGCGGCCCCACGGTCACCGCCAGGGACAACGAGACGCACGAGATCTGAGGCGCGGCGGCCGGTGACCGCCGCTGCCGTCGCACGCCGCCGCGCGGCCCCGATCCGGAGAGGGGATCGGGGCCGCGCGGCGCGGTTCGTACGGGTCCTGCGATTCAGCAGCCCTGCCCGACCACCTGCGCGTTGTACGCGTCGTAGTCGAAGTTCCAGCCCTTGGCCAACGGCCCGTCGCTGGGAGCGCCGGAGTCGTTGACCAGGACGGCGCTCTGGCTCTGCGCGTAGCTGATGTAGCCGTGGTCGAGCTTGTAGATCAGGTCCAGGCTGCCGACCTGGTACTGGCTCGCGCCGGCCGCGCTCGCGCAGCTGAACGCGCCGGTCGCGGTCATCGCCACCCGGCTGCCGGTCACGTTCATCCAGCCCTCGTACACGTACAGCGCCGAACTGCGCAGGCCGCCGGAGTCGGTGGAGTCGAACTCGTGGCCCATGCCGAGCAGGCCCTGCTCCGGGCTGGTGCTGCCGTCCGCGATGGACGCGGTGACCGACGCGCCGTTCGAGGTGCCGGAGACCGAGCTCGTCACGGTCTTGTCGAAGGTGTCCTCGGCCAGCTGGTTCCAGATGCCCATCTCATCGCTCGCCGCGTGGCCCTTCCACAGCCACGCGGGCTGGATCGCCGCGTTGGCCGCGGTGCCGACGGTGGTGAAGCAGCCGCCCGCGTTGGTCAGCCCGGCCGCGTCGAGGACGGACGCCTCGGTGGCGTCGCTGAAGCTCGCCAGCATGGTGTCCCAGGTACTCGGGCCGAAGTACTCGATCGCGGCCAGTTCGACGTCGACGTATCCGTCCTCGTAGTTGGGGTTGTTGGTCTTGGCGAAGTCGCCGAAGCCGCAGATGCCCGAGGAGAAGTCGTTCGCGTCGTTGTAGGCGTAGTTCCCGCCGTAGCCCAGCGCCGCCATCAGCAAGCTGACGTCGTTCTGCTGCGCCGCGGTCAGCTCGCTCCACACCGGCCCGTCCTTGACCAGCAGCAGCGCCTGGGCCACCGGCGCGGCCGACCAGCCCTCGAGGCCGCCGTCGGCGTCCGGTTCGTGGCCGCCGCCGACCAGGTTGGCCACCTGCTTGAGCAGGGCGCCCTCGACCGTGGTCCCGCTCGTCGCCTTGGCTCCGGGGTCCTTGAGGTCGACCAGGGCGAGGTAGTAGAGCACCTTCGACTCGTAGATGTCGGTCGGACTGGTGCCCGGCCGCGGCGTGCCCGAGGTCGGCGCGGCGAAGGCGATCAGCGGCGCGGCCACGGCGGTGTCGATGTCGGACTGGGTGAAGCTCGCGGCGGTCGGAGTGCCGGTGGCGGTGGCCGAGGCGGAAGCGCTGGCCGACGCGGACGCGGACGCCGAGGAAGACGCCGACGCCGACGCTGACGGGGACGCAGAAGCCGAAGCCGAAGCCGAAGCCGACGGCGAACTGCTCGCCGTACTTCCCGGATACGTGACCGTCAGGTTCGTCGGCGCCGAGTAGCTGCCGGTGTCGGCGCCCTCGAACCCGAAGGTGGTGCCGGCTCCGGCGGCCAGGGTCGTGTCGTAGCTCAGCGCCGTGAACGTGTACTGACTCCCGCTCACCGCCTCGCCCGCGCGCCAGTACGAGGTCACGGTCATGCCCGCGGCCAGGGTGAACTGCACGCTCCAGCCGGAGATCGTCGCGCTCGAGGTGTTGGTGACCGTCGCGGTGTCGTCGTAGCCGCCGGTCCAGGTGCCGGCCGAGATGCTCACGGTCAGACCGCCGGCCGCACTGGCCGGAGAGGCCAGGGCCAGGCCGGCCGCCGCGGCGGCCAGCAGGCTGAAGGCGGAGCCGAGGATCAGGCCGCGCAGGCCGAACCCGCGGGCCCGCACGGTTGCTCGTCGGGTCAACGTCGTCCCTTCGCGCGAAATGAGTGAGGTGGATGATGAGGCGTTCAATACCGTGTGACGACTTCAGTGTGCCGATCTCGGCGGTTACCGCAAATGGTCTGGACAAGCCATCCGGCCCGGATACGGCGTCAGGGCCCCGAAACGCTCGCGCATTCATGGCGAAATTCTTGAAAGTTACCCCCATACGCACGCGTCCGGTGAAAGCATGGCGTGGACCCGAGGATCCGCCCACACCCGAGGAGTCCCCTTGCCGCATCGTTATTCGCGACCGCGACCCTCCCGCCGCGTCCGGCTGAGCCTGATCGTGGCCGCGGTGCCGCTGCTCATCGGCGCGATGGCGGTGGCGGCCATCGCCTCGCCGCTGCACCACGGCCCGAGGCCGATCGGCCCGGGGCACCGGCCCAGCCGCTCCGCCTCCGCCGGGGGCGGCGCGTCCGCGGCGCCGACCGGCGGCGGCACCGCGATATCGAGCCCCGCGAACGCGGACCCGAACTGCACGCTCGTGGTCCCGGCCTCGCCGCTCACCGCCCGCGGCCTGGCCACGCCCTACCGGCTGACCGCGACGAACCCCGAGGAAGGGCCCTGTCACGAGGCCGACTCCGCGCAGTCCGCGTTCGTGCAGGCGACCGTGTACGACCCGGCCACCGGCGCGCTGTCCGTGTACGACCCGCTGGTGATCGACGCGGGTACCCGCCCGGCCGCCGCACCCGTGCTGCCGGTGCTGCCGGCCGACGCCGTGGTCGGGATCTGGTTCGGCTACGACGGCGACGACCTGACGCTCAGCTCCGCCACCCCGGGCACCCTGACCGGGGCCGGCTGCGTCAACGGCCTGCCCGGCTCGGTGTTCACCCAGTACGCGTACTGCGACGCCGTGCCGTTCTTCACCGCGGTGAACCGGGGCATCGCGGCGCACAAGCTCACCGTTCCGGCCCTCGGCACCGCCGTCGACGGCAAGCCGTGCCCCAGCACCCGCGACTTCTCGATCGTGGACCAGGACCAGAGCGACAACGTCACCACCCAGTACCTCGCCGCCCCCGACGGCCGCACCGCCCAGGACACCCCGGCCGACACCGCCCGGATGACCGGCGCCGTCGTGCTGGCCAACCCCAGTGACAACGCCCTGCTGGACGAGTTCGTCGATCCCACCCTGGGCTGTGCGGCCTGGCAGGTCAAGGATCTGGCCGCGGGCGGCGTCACCACCTCACTCGCCCTCGACGAGATCCAGGCCGCGGCGCATCAGGGCGCGCCCGCCGCGCTGGTCCCGCTCAACGACCCGATGACGCTGGACGGGGTCACCCAGAGCACGCGCAAGACGAACCTGTACCGGGCCGGAGTGGATCAGGCCGCGCTGCCGGCCGGGCAGCGGCCCGCCGCGTACTGCCGGGACATGGACACGATCCAGACCGCGCGGCTGAAACTCGACCGCGCCCGCTTCGCGGCCGCCCCCTCACCCGATCCGGCCGCGGCCGACAGCCTGCTGACCTTCCTGGCCGGGCGCCTGCAGGGTTCGTTCGAGAATCTCGGATGCGCCGGATACGGTCTGACCAACCCGATATCCTCCGAACAGACCGACGGCAACGGCGTCCTGGTGGGCTTCACGTTCGCGGGCGCCGCGTCCGCCACGCCGAGCCTGTCCCCGTCGCCGTGAGCCCGCCGAACGCGGCCCGCGCGGCTCAGCCGAGGAGAAAACCGTGTCCCGTCCGCGCACCAACCTGACCTCCACCGTGATCGGCACGCCGGATCCGAGTGCCCTGGCCCGTTTCTACGCCGCCCTGCTCGGCTGGGAGGTGCGGCGCGACGAGCCGGACTGGGCCACCGTGCGCAGTGCGGACGGCGGACCGGGGCTCTCCTTCCAGTACGAGGAGCACCACCACCGCCCGGTGTGGCCCGGGCACGGCGCGGCCGAGGAGCAGCAGATGATGATGCACCTGGACATCGAGGTCGAGGACCTCGCCGCCGCCAGCGTGTACGCGGTGGGACTCGGCGCTTCCGTGGCCGAGTTCCAGCCGCAGGAAGGGGTCCTCGTGCACTACGACCCGGACGGCCACCCGTTCTGCCTGTGGGTGGCCGCCGAGGAGTGAGCGTGACGCAGGGCGTCGGTGGCGCGCGGCAGGTGTCGTCAGGAGACGGGCACGGTCAGCAGGATCTGGCCGTTGGTCGTCTCCACGACGAACTGCCGGATGTCCGCGGACTGCATCGCCACCCCGCCCGGGATCGTCGCGCTCTGCGATCCGGTGTAGGGCGCCCACCAGCTGCCGGCCACCGACCGGTTGCCGTGGCCGTCCACGGCGTACATGACGCAGTTGTCGCCGGCCGGCACGCCCTTGAGCGTGACCTGCACCCAGCTGCCCCACTCGGTCGGCCGGTACTGGACCGTGCCGGAGACGCCGTCGGAGACGTTGACCGCGCTGACCGTCTGGGCGGAGACGTTCTCCGGGCCGCTCGAGGCGTACAGGCCCACCACGATGCCCACCGAGGCGAGTCCGACCAGCGCTCCGGACAGGGCGGCCGAGGCTCCGGCGTGGGTGGGCCAGCGCAGCCGGCCGCGGGCCCGGCGCCGCGCGCGGGGCACCGACGCGGCGGTCGAGGGCGTGTACGTGCTCTGCGGCGCGCCGGGCGGGTGCGGAGCCGGGGTGACCGGGGTCAGC
>NZ_JAGSOG010000138.1 GCF_018139695.1 Actinospica durhamensis
CCCGGCGGCCCCGCCGTGACCCTGGGCAACGACCCGGAGACCGTGGCCAACCGCGTCTCCGAGCTCGTCTCCCTCATCAAGGCCCGGACGAAGGCGCGCGGCGCGGCGCTGAGCGCGGCCGTGGCCACCGACGCCGACGTGGTCGTGATCGCCGACGGTGCCCGCCGCCTGCGCGAGGTGCCCGGCATGGTCCAGGTGCTCACCGAGGGCCCGGCCGCGCGCGTGTTCGTGGTCTGTCTCGACCGGGCCGAGCGGCTGCTGCCGGAGGAGTGCGCGGCCGTGGTCGAGTGCGCGGCGGACCGGCTCGCGGTGCGCCAGCGCGACACCCCCGAGGTCCTCGACGTGCGCCCCGACCTGGTCGAGGTGGACTGGTGCGCGGCCGTCGCCCGCGCCCTGGCCCCGATCAGGGACGTGACCGTGGAGGACGACTCCGGCCTGCTCGACGCGGTGGACCTGCTCGGGCTGCTCGGCTGCGAGCCGCCGGACCCGGCCGCGTTCCTCGAGCGCTGGCGCACCCGGCCCGCGAGCACCGAGGTGGTCCTCGGCGCCGGATACGACGGGCCCGCGGCCTTCGACCTGGTGCGCGACGGGCCGCACGCCCTGATCGGCGGCACCACTGGCTCGGGCAAGTCAGAGCTCTTGCAGACCCTGGTGGCCTCGCTGGCCGCGGCCAACCGCCCGGACGAGCTGGTGTTCGTGCTGGTGGACTACAAGGGCGGCAGCGCGTTCCGCGACTGCGTCCGGCTGCCGCACACCCTCGGCATGGTCACCGACCTCGACGAGCACCTGACCACCCGGGCCCTTGACTCGCTGCGCGCCGAGCTGCGCCGCCGCGAACGCCTGCTCGCCGACGCGGGCGCGAAGGACCTGCCCGAGTACGCGGCGATGCGCCGGCGCGATCCCGCGTTGGCCCCGATGCCCCGGCTGGTGCTGGTGATCGACGAGTTCGCCACGCTCGTGCGCGAGGTCCCCGCGTTCGTGCCCGGACTCGTCGGCATCGCCCAGCGCGGCCGCTCGCTCGGCCTGCACCTCGTGCTGGCCACCCAGCGCCCGGCCGGCGCGGTCAACCACGACATCCGGGCCAACACGAACCTGCGGATCGCGCTGCGGGTGACCGACGCGACCGAGAGCCACGACGTCATCGACTCCACCGACGCCGTCACCATCTCCGCCGCCACCCCAGGCCGCGCCCTGGCCCGGATCGCGCACGGCACGGTCGTCGCGTTCCAGACCGGCTACGTCGGCGGCCCGCGCGCGGCGGCGAACGCGGCGCAGGACGCCGCCGCGCAGGACGAGGCGTGGGCCGCGGCCGACGAGGCCGTGTGGACGCAGCCGCTGCCCTGGACCGGCCTCGGCCGCCGGGTGCAGGCTCCGGTCGCCGGCCCCGGCACGCGCTCGGCGGTGCCGCAGGACACCGAGACGGATCTGTCCGCGCTGGTGGAGGCGATCCGCGCGGCCGCCGAAAGCCTCGGTATCGAGCCGCAGCAGAGCCCGTGGCTGGCGCCGCTGCCCGCCGCGCTGACGCTGGACGAACTGCCCGCCGTCCTCGCCCCGCCGGACCCCTCCGGCGCCGCGCTTGCCCCGGTCGCCTACGCGCTCGAGGACCGCCCGGCCCAGCAGTCACAGCATCCTGTCACGCTCGACTTCGCCTCCTTCGGCCACCTCTACGTGCTCGGCGCGCCCCGCTCGGGCCGCTCCCAGGTGCTGCGCACCCTCGCCGGCGCGCTCGCCCGCCGCCACTCCAGCGCCGACGTGCACCTGTACGGCATCGACGCGGCCGGCGGCGCGCTCGGCGCGCTCGAGGACCTGCCGCACACCGGTGCGGTGGCCCGGCGCGGCGACCTGGACCGGATCGACCGCCTCGTCACCCGGGTCGGCGCCGAGCTGACCCGGCGTCAGGAGCTGCTCGCCGCCCGGGGCGCGGCCACCCTGACCGAGCTGCGGGCGATGCTGCCCCCGGCCGAGCGCCCGGCCTACCTGATGCTGTTCATCGACGGCTGGGAGAGCCTGTTCGGGACCACCAACGACCACGACAACGGCCGGCTGACCGAGGACGTGGTGCGGATCGTGCGCGAGGGCGCGGCGGCGGGCGTGCACGTGGTCGCGACCTCGGAACGCGGCCTGCTGACCGGGCGCATCGGCACCCTCAACGACCACCGGCTGATGCTGCGGATGGCCGACCGCAGCGACTACACCATGATCGGCCTCGACTTCGGCGACCTGCCCACGGTGATGTTCCCCGGCCGCGCCTGGCGCAGCGAGGGCCCGGCCGAGGCCCAGGTCGCGCTGCTCGGCCCGGGCCTGTCCGGCCGCGAGCAGGCGGCGGCGCTTGCCGACATCGGGCGCAAGGCCGCCGCCCGGGACGCCGAGGTGCCCGCCGCCCGCCGTCCCTTCAAGGTCGGCGCGGTACCCGGTGCGGTCACCTTCGCCGCCGCCTACGAGCAGGTTCCGCAGGCCGCCCGGCGGCCGCTGTGGGCGCTGCTCGGCATCGGCGGCGACGAGGCGGAGCCGATCGGCGCGGACTTCACCACCCACACCACGTTGACCGTCGCCGGCCCCGGCGGCTCCGGCCGCTCCACCACGCTGCTGGCGATCGCGATCTCCCTGCTGGCCAACGGAACCGCGGTGGTGGCCGTCACGCCCCGCTCCTCGCCGCTGTCCGGCCTGGCCCGGCACGAGCGGGCCACCGTGATCGCGAGCGCCAACCCGGCCCCGGCCGAGCTGGACGAGGCGCTGCGCCGCCTCGGCGGCCCCGCCGTCGTGCTCGTGGACGACGTGGACATGGTGCCGATGGGCGCCGCCGCCGACGCGTTCCTGACCACGCTGGTGCGCACCGGCAAGGAGACCGGGCGCGGCATCGCGGTGGCCGGCTCCGCGGACACGCTCACCCAGGCCACCATGGGCTGGGTCGGCGAGGTACGCCGCGGCCGCCGCGGCGTGCTGCTGGCGCCGCAGGGCATCCTCGAGGGCGACCTCGCGGGCGTGCGGCTGCCGGTCTCGCTCACCCGCCGCCCGATCCGCCCCGGCAGCGCCCTGACCGCCGACCCGCGCGGCTCCGGCGCGCCGGTGGCCATCAGCGTGCCGATGACGGCACTCAAGGCCGAATAGCGGCGCAGGCGTGGAAGTGGTCTGAGGGTGTGCGGGTTGCGGCCCGGCCGAACGGTGGCCGGGCCGCGAGCTCCGTCATGCCTGGTCAGGGCCCTGGTGTGCCGTGACGTAGGTGACGAAGCGGGCTGTCGCGCGCGGACTGCGCAGCACGTGGAGCTTCGCGTCGGCGGCGTGCGCGGCGACCGCTTCGAGCAGGAGCGGCCGACTCCGACGCCGCCACGACCAGACCCAGAGCCAGAAATCCGCCCGCTCCCGGGAACGGCGCATCGCCCGCCAGGCACAGCGCCAGAAGGGGAAATCGAGCAGGACGACGGTGTCCGCCCGACGCAGGCGGACGTCGAGGACGTCGTAGGGTCCGAGGTCGCCGTCCATGATCCAGCGGTTCGCCCGGGCGAGCTCGCCTTGGACTCGGGACCATTTCTCCGGGGCAGTCGCCTCGAGGCCCGGTCCCCAGAAGTGCTGGTCGAGCTCGATGACCGGCAGCCCGGTGACCGTGCCCAGGACGGCTGCCAGGGTCGACTTCCCCGAGCCGCCGCGGCCGAGGATCACGACGCGTTCCACGATCGGCATGATGTCAGGCCGCCACGCGCGTCGCCTGCCGGCCGTCGCCTGCCTGCCACTGCGTCCAGGCCGGCGCCCGGCCGCCGGGGATCGCTCCCCGTCGGCCGGGCGCGGTCACCTGCGGGTGGCCCTCGACTCAGGACCCGTTCTTGATCGACGCGGCCATCTGCGAGTCCATCTGCTGCAGCTGTCCGGCGATCTGGTTGAACTGCTGCGCGAAGGACGTGATGCCCTGGATCGCGTTGTTCAGGTCGTTGTTGAACTTGATGTAGGCCTGGTCGAGGGCCGGGCTGGTGGAGGTCAGGTACAGGCCGCCAGAGCTCTGCAGCAGGCCGTTGACCGCGTTCTGCAGGGTGGTCAGCTCGGGTACCAGGGTGGAGCTGACCGCCGTGGTCAGCTGGCCCGAGACGGACTGCACCTGGGCGTAGTCGATGGAGATGTCGGCCATGAGGGCTCTTCCTTAGGTGATCGGTCCTACGAGGTCTGAGATGGCTGCGAAGGTCTGCGCGGGTCCCCGGCGCCGGTCAGTCCAGCAGCGGGCCGTGCCCGCCGCCGCGCGCGGGGTCGTTCCCGCCGTCGGTGACGGGCGTCGGCGTGGTGTCGTTCCAGTTGCCGTTCCAGCCGGTCCGGGTGTAGTCGGTGGTGGTGCCGTCCGAGTTGACGTCGGTCATGGTGGCGTTGCCGTCGGTGTTCTCGGTCACCGTGATCGTGTCGGTGGAGCCGTCCGAGTTGTGCACCACCGTCGTCGTGTTCTGGATCGGGTCGCCGCTCGGGTCGTTGCCCTGGCTCGGGCCGAAGGTGGTGGTCTCCGAGTAGGTCAGCCCGTCCGGGCCGGTGACGGTCGTGGTCTCCGAGGTGATCGAGCCGTCCGGTCCGGTGGTCACGGTCGTGCTGCCCGGGCCGTAGCTGCCCGAGGTGGGCGAGGCCGGGCCGGCGCCGGGCGGGGTCGGCGGGCCAGGCATGGCCACGGTCTCGGCGATCCAGCCGCCGTGCCCGTCCGGGACGTACTCGGTGTACGTGGTCGTGGACTGGCCCTGGCTCTGGAGCTCCTGCAGGTTCTCGTTGTACTGCTGCAGCGCCTTCTCGTAGGCGGCCCACTCGGCCGGGTAGTTCTTGTTCGCGCTCATCACCTCGCCCGCCACCACCTGGGACGCGGTCTGCGCGTCGAGGTCGAACCAGGCCGTGGCCAGCTGGTCGAAGGCGGTGGCCAGCTGCGTCATCCGGCTCTTGGCCTCGCCGAAGGGCGCGCTCCACTGGGAGAAGAAGTCGTCCACGCTCGTGCCCAGGTTCCCCGAGCCGAACACGCCGTCGTCCACCGTGCCGCTCTGGGTGGGGATGCTGCCGGCGTCCCAGAACGAGTCGCTGGAGAACTGCGTCTCGAGCGTCTTGAGCTGGGTGGCGCACTCGTGCAGCAACGAGTAACTGATCACCAGATCCGCCATCACGACCTCCTTCCCGGCGTGAAACGCGCCGCGCCGCCCGGAGGGTTCACCGGCGCCCGCCCGCGAGGGGACCCGCCCGGATGAACCCCGCGGGCCCCCGGCTGCGTTTGACGCCGTGTGAGCTCCCGACCCACCGACTGGTCGCCGCTCGGGTTGACCGGGGATCCGACCCCCGGCGACTACGACAGCGTCATGGCCGTCTCGACCTACATGCAGGCGATCAACACCTCGGCCGGGGTGGTCAAGCAGGGCCTGGACGCGATCTACGGCACCGCGACCTCGACCGAGAACTTCGCCGGGCAGACCGCGACCGCCCTGACCGGGTTGATCACCACGGAGCTGCACCACTTCCTGGAGAACGTGGCCACCTCCTTCGCCGAGGCCTCCGCCGCCGTGAGCACCTTCGCCGCGGCCCTGCAGGAGCAGCAGTCGGTGGCCGACACCGCGCTCAGCCAGGCCCAGGGCCTGAACAAGACCACCGACGCGGCGCAGATCCAGTCGCTGGCCAACACCGCGTCGGGCGCGGGCGACACCCTGAACTCCGCCTCCTCCACCGCCTCCACCGCCGTGGACAACGCCGCCTCCCTGGTCACCTGGCCGGACACCTTCTGGGACCGGTTCTGGGAGGCGCTGGGCTGGCTGGCGATCTTCCTGATGATCCCGGCGATCCTGTTCGGCGGCGGCTTCGCCCTGCTCGCCTTCGGCCTGAACTTCATCCTGTTCATCAAGTCCGCGGTGGACTTCTTCAGCGGCAAGGAGAGCGCGGGCGCGTTCCTGCTCTCCTTCCTCGGCATCCTGGCCCCCACCACCGAGCCGCTCGACGTCCTGGGCATCCTCAAGGGCCTGATCAGCGGGATCAAGAGCCTGGGCTCGGCCTCGGTGACCTTCCTGTCCGACGGGATCAAGACCTTCGGCAACCTGGTCGAGCTGTTCGGCGGGGCGCGGCTGTTCCTCAACGCCATCCCCGAGCTCGCCCTGGACGTGGTCAAGGTCGGCGGCCTGTACGTGGTGGACACGATCAAGTCGATCCCGGCGTTCGTCGCGACCGGCGGGAAGCTGCTGCTGGACGGGATCACCGGCCTGCCCAAGACCATCTCCACCGAGCTCGGCGGCACCAAGTGGCTGCGCATCTTCCTGCCGGTCACCGCCAAGGAGATCGACGTCGTCGGCCTCGGCGGGGCGCTGCGCCTGGGCGTGCTCGAACGCGGCCTCGGGTTCTCCGCCGACCCCGTGCTCAACTTCAAGATGGCGATCCAGGGGCTCAAGACCGGCACGCCGAGCCTGATCAAGCTCGGCTCGCTGTCCTCGGACCTGCACCTGGCCGACTTCAAGGGCGGCGGCGACCTGGTGCATCTGGACCCTGCGAACTCGGCGCTGGCCACGCTGCGCCCCGACTTCAACCCGCACCTGACGCTGAATCCGGCCGACCTGTCCGCACCCTCGCGGATGGCGATCAACCGGCTGGACGACAGCGTGCTGCTGCAGAACCCGACCGAGCTGACGCACCTGTTCAACCACGAGGCGATCGTCATCAACACCGGCGATATGACGATCGTGAAGTTCACCGAGGGGATCCGGCCCGCGAGTGTGCCGAGCCTGGAGACCCCCGCGCACGTCGGCTCGCTCGGGTCGGTCACCACCTCGATCACGCCGCTGGTCACTGACTTCAAGCTGGCCGGCTTCTCCGCCGACCTCAAGGTCGTCTCCACCACCCCGATCTCGACGACGGTGAACACCGTCACCTCGCTGCTGCACGATCCGCAGCGGGCGCTGGACCTGCTCGATCACACCGGCGGGGCGAACCTGGGCACGCGGGGCGTCTCCAGCGCCGTGCCCAAGGACCTGGCCGGCACGCCCGGTGTGAGCAGCACCGTGCACACCACCGTCACCACGAACGACCTCGTCGGCATCGGCGACAAGGGCATGGGCGACAAGGGCAAGGCCCCCGCCTTCGACCCAGCCAACGCGGGCACCGTGGGCTCGCTCGACGGCCACGCCGTCCCGCTGCCGCTGCGCCCGGACCAGATCGGCCCGGTCACCCTCCAGGACGCGTGGCTGTCCTATCAGGCCGCGCACATCGACGTCGCGAACGCGGCCGAGAAGGTGGACCAGTTCGCCGGCAAGGTCGGCGAGTCCTCCACCGGCATGAGCGCGGCCGAGCAGCAGGCGCACGCCGAGATGACCGACGCGCTCAGCCGGCTCGACCGCGCGAACGTGGAGATGACCGGCCTCGGCGCGGACCCGCTGCAGTGGATGAAGTGGCAGCACGACGCCGACCAGGCCTACCTGAAGGAGCATCCGGGCCTGCTCGGCGGCGGCAAGCGGCCCACGCGCGCGCTGGACCTGCGTAACGCGCAGAACGAGCACCTCGGGACCGCGACGCTGCACTTCGACACTCGCACCGGCGAACTGGCTCGCCCCAACGGAATCACCGAACCGCTGCACTTCGACCAGCTCGAGAACGGCGTCCTGCGGGTCTACGATCCCGTCTCGTCGCTCGAATGGCACCAGTTCACGCCCAACGGCGTGCTGCACAGCACCAACCACCTGATCCTGGACCAGGTCGGCGACGTGGTCGGCGAGCTGCGGGTCAACGCCACGGGCACCCGCGCGGTGACCGAGATCAACGGCGTCCAACACGCCTGGGATCACACCGGGCACGCCGGCGGCGGCTTCACGCTCACCGCGCCGGGCACCGGCGTCCACCAGCTCTACGACGCCATGCACGTGCACATCGAGACCCGCACCGACCTCGCGCGCCCCGGCGGCGCGCCCCTCGGCGCCACGATCGTGACGGATCTGCGCGGCCCGAACCCGGTCCACAGCCTCACCGGAGCCGGCGGCTTCGACACGCTCACGGCGCTGGGCCCGGGGTGGCGCCTTGAGGACTCGGCCACCGCCCACTTCAGTGTGTTCGGCGGCGACGGCGTGTTGGCGCACGAGGGCTTCCCGGTGCGAGCGCCTGGAGGGCGTGACCTAGGCGAGTACGCGCACGACTATGCCGCGCACACGCACACGATCACGCGCCCGGACGGGACGATCGAGACCTACCACGCCACGCCTGGCCCGAACGGCACGATGCGCTTCGTCGACACGGCCGACGCGAACCACTGGGTGGAGATGGACGGCCACGGCAACGTCGGTGCCGAGGGCCACACCGTCGACCCGACGCGCGTCATCGAACTCGACCACACCGCCGGCGCGGCCGAGATCATCGAGAACGCGGCCACCCGCCACGGGGGCCCGTTCGCCCTCGACCACGCCGGGAACATCACCGTCACCGACGCGACCACCGGCGTGCGCGAGGTCTTCGGCCACGACCTTCAGCACCTCGAGACGCAGACGGACCTGTTCGCCCACAACGGCAACGGGTTCAACGCCACCGTCACCGCCGACTTCCGCGGCGCCGCACCCCGGTACCGGGCCACCGGTCCGGGCTCGGCCGGGCGCGCGCTCACGCCGGTGCACGGCGGCGGCTGGGAGCTGCGCGACCCGCTGACCGGCCAGGGCTACCGCTTCGGCGCGGACGGGCGGCAGACGGACGAGATCTTCACCCTGCACGGCGCTCCGGGCGGCGCGGCCGGTGCGGGAGGCGCGGGCGGCGGGGCCGCGGACCTCGGCGAGGTGGACTTCGACCTCGCGACCGGCGACGGCACGTTCCTGCCCGCGGCCGGCGGCCCGGCCCGGCAGATCACCGTCACCCAGACCGCGACCGGCGGGTGGCGGGTGGCCGACCGCGCGGACAACCGCTTCTGGCTCGAGTCCGACGGCCAGCGCAACCTGATCACCGAGGGCCGCGGCACGAACCGGCCCGGCGGCGCCCCCGACGGCACCCTGACCATCTATCACGTCGCCGACCCCACCCACCCGGCGAACTCCGCGACCACCGCAGAGAACGGCTTCGGCACCGACTGGAACCGCTACGCGGCCAACGCCGACGGCAGCTACGACCTGGACGGCCCGTCCGGTGCGCTGCGCCGCTACGACGCGCAGAACGCGCTGGCCGAGGAGCACGTGCCGCTGCGCAACACCGGCACCCGGGCCGGCCTCGTCCTGCACGCCGACTACCGCGCCAACCCCCCGGTGTATTCGGTGCACGACGCGAACGGCGCGATGGCGCACGTCAACGTGGCCGCGCACAACGGGGGCGTGCGGGTGACCGACACCAGGGCGAACGGGGGCGGCGGCTACAAGAGCTTCGACCGCTACGGCGTCCTGACCGACGAGCGCATCCCGGTCCTCGACCGCAGGGGCCGGTGGAATCAGACCTCGTACCAGGTCGACTACGCCGCGGTGCCCGGCGGCCCCGCCCGCGCGACCTGGACCCTCCTCGACGACCGCACCGGCAACCCCTTCACCAGCACCCGCGGCATGACCGGGAACCTGACCCGGCCCGCGTACAACGCGGCGGGCGACGTCCGGGTCCGGCCCAACGGCGACCTGCACCTGATCGGCGGCGACGGCAGCCCCGTGTTCATGCGCGAGAACCCGGGCGGCGCGCGCGGCTTCGAACTGTTCCGGGACGGCGCGGGCAAGCGCTACTGGCACGAGTTCAGCGCCGACGGCCGCGGCTTCCATACCGAGCCGGTCAGCTCCGGCTCGCGCGACTTCGGCACCGAGCCGGACTCGGCCGTGTCCAGAGACGTCACCACCGGCGGCCGCACCGTGCGCACCTTCCGCAAGGCCCTCGACGGCGGGATCGTGCGCGCCGACCGGATGCCGAACGGCACCTGGCACTGGACCAGGTTCAACGGCCGCGGCGACGAGACGCTCTCCGGCGTGCGCACCTTCTCACCCACCGGCGACGGCTGGACCGACAAGGCCCTGATCAACGGGGTCGAGCACGTCGCCCAGCGGCAGTACAGCCGGCTCAGCCTCTCCGGCACCGCCGCGCACTACCGCGAGTACGCGGTCGACGGCGTCGCCGGCGCCTACACCGTGCGGCCGAACTACAAGGAGATCTCCCCGCAGGCCAAGGACACCGGCAGCGCGTCCGGCCCGCTCACGGTGACCCGGCTGAGCGAGCAGCGCCCGCCGCACTGGCTGTGGAAGACCACGGACAACCTCAGCTGGTACGACAAGACCTTCGCGTACTTCTTCGGCCGCAAGTACGGCGCGCTCGACTTCCCGCACAACGGCTGGCTCCTCGGCGACTCCCGGCTGCAGATCTTCCACTGGGAGGAGACCGGCGGCGCGGGCACCCGGGGCGTGCGCGCGGTGCTGCCGGACGGCTCCAGCGCCGACTTCACCGAGGCCGGGCTGTTCGTGCGCGGCACCACGAAGCTCGAGACCGGACACACCATCGAGGTCAAGACGGACGTGACCCCGCCCGGGCACGCCGGTCCCGGCCGCGCCCTGGTGTGGAAGAGGCTCGACGCGAACAAGCAGGTGGTGGACTCCGGCTTCCGCTACTACGTCAACGACCACGACTGGGTCGAGGTCAGCGATCCCTTCGCGAACCCGGCCGCCCCGCACCCGGCCTACCAGCCGGGGACGCCCGCGGTCACCCGGATGAGCGTGCACGACAACGGCGACGTGACCGAGTTCACCGACCCCGCGCACCGGCCCACCTTCGACCCGGCCACGAGCACCGTCACCGGCCACCCGCTCGGCGCCGGCCCCTCGAGCACCCGCAACAGCCTCGGCCAGATCGTCGGCCGCACCGACCGCTGGCACGCCGGAGCCGTCACCGGCCTCGGCGACGCGCGTACCGGGGAGTGGCGCTGGACCGGCCCGGCCGGCGGCGGCACCCGCATCTCCTCCCGCAACACCCGGTGGACCGGCTCCTGGGACGACTCCTACACCGACTTCCGCCAGGCGCCCGACGGGCCGTGGCAGATGGCGCACGACTACCGCTCGCTGGACAAGGGCACCTCGCTCACCTCGGAGTTCGACGCGACGAGCAACCGGTGGCGCTCGGTGTACCGGGACGCGCAGGGCAACGAGGTCCTCGACGCCGCGCACCCGCTGGGCTTGCGGCAGTTCGACCACGGCGGCGGGGACTGGCGCGACGTGCCGCCCGCGGGCAAGCTCAACACCCCCTGGCGCGACCTGCACCCGACCCAGCTCGACGCGCACGGCAACCCGCTCGTGCTGCGGCAGACCTTCGACGGCAGGGTACGGATCTACTCCGCCACCGACCACACCGGCAACGCGTGGAAGGAGTACGACCACGGCGCCGTCTTCCGCGAGCGCAAGCCCGCGCCGGACGGCTCCGGCCTGTGGCGCGAGACGCAGAGCTGGCAGAAGCAGTGGCGCGAGACCACCGCGGGCGGCGGCCTGGTGCGCTACCGGGCCCTGTCCGGCCGGGTCTGGGAGCGCACGCCGCTCGGGCAGTGGAAGATGGTCGGGCGCGAGTTCGAATACCGCGGCCTGGCCAACGAGTTCCGCGGCTACAACCGCTCCCTGCGCGAGGTCAACCGGCGTGAGTACGCCGTGGCCGACGGCGCGGTCGGCAGCTTCCACGGCGAGGGCCGCAACATCGGCCAGAAGGCGCTGCTGGACTTCGCCCAGGACTACGTGCTCGACGTCGTCGCCAACATCATCATCACCGGCGCCGAGAACGACTGGAACTACTCGGGCGACGACTGGGGCAAGATCTTCCTCGGCGGCGCGCTCAGCGGCGGGGTGAAGACCCTCGGCGGCGTGCTGCACGAGAAGTCCAGCTGGCTCAAGGGCACCAAGGACGGCATCGCCAACGTGGACGGCGGCAAGGACTTCAACCGCAACCCGTACAACCACGACAAGACCTGGGACAACGAGTGGGCCGGCAACGAGACCCCGCCGCGCTGGCGCTCCACCATGTACGACTACAGCGTCAGCACCCTGGGCTTCGGCATGCTCGGCTCCTTCGTCTCCAACTCCGTCACCGCCGCGCTCTTCGGCGTCGGATCGCAGCACGTGAAGGAGTACGGGGCCGACGCGCTCAAGGTCGGCGGCATCTCCGCGCTCGGCACCCTCTCCGGCGGCCTGGTCGTCGGCCTGCCCAAGACCATCGCCCACCAGCTCAGCAGCGGACGGCTCTTCCACCGCGGCGGCGTGGCCGACCTCACCCTGATCTTCGGCGAGAAGCTGTTCGAGAAGTGGTCGATCACCTACAAGCTCATCCCGGCGCTCGGCCTCAAGCCGCACCCGATCGAGCCCACGACCAGCGAGCCGACGACGACCGACACGGCGAAGACCGACGCGCCGGGGCAGAGCCAGGGGTAGCGGGCGGCGCGGCCGGTCAGGACTCGGTGCAGCTGAGCTTGACCGCGGCCGCGGCGTGGTGCGCGTAGTCCACACCCGCCGAGGTCCAGTCCAAGCCCGAGTTCACCAGCTTCAGCGTGACGTACCCGGTGGTGACGGTGAACGAGGGCTGCGTCACCCACTCGCCGAGGTCGTCGACCTCGGTCACCGAGAAGTCGCCGCTCGGGGTCAGGGACTGGCCGTAGGAGTAGTTCTGCGCCCAGTAGTAGTAGTACGTCGGGTCCCCGCCCACGTGCAAGCGGCTGGTGTCGTCGGGCACGTAGATCGAGAGCTTGCAGCTGGCGTCGGTGAACGAGCCGCTGAAGTTCCACTTGTAGAGCGCGAAGCCGGTCGTGTCGTAGTGCGTCAGGCCGGCCGTCCCGGACATCGGCACCGCGTCGTACTTGCCGGTGCACCCGCTGCCCGCGTAGCCGTCGGTCGGCCGCAGCCAGCCGGAGTCGCCGTCGGTGTAGTAGCCCTCGGAGTCGCTGTAGGTGGCCGTGGACGAACCGGTGCAGTCCAGGCCCGCCACCGCCGTGTACGTGGGCTTCGCCGCGGCCGAGGTCGTCGCGGTGGTCCCGGTGCTCGGCGCGGCGCCGGTCTGGCCCGCGTTCGCCGCCGTGCCGCCGGAGGTCCCGGCCCCGCCCGCACTCGCGGCGCTGCCGCCGGACGCCGCCTGCGCGGAAGACTGCGGCGCCGCGATCGCCCCCGATCCGGCGGAACCGCCGAGGCCGCCCGTGCCGCCGCTCCCGCCGTTCCCGGTGGAGCCCGAGGACGGCGAGCCCTTGCCGCCCGTCTTCCCTGAGCCCGTACCCGTGTGCTGTCCGGCGCTCGCCGGGCCGCCGGCCGCGCCCGTCGCGGATGGATTCGTACCCTGCGTAGAACCCGGCGGTCGGAGTGCGGCCACGTCGCTCGTCGCGGGGGCCGCTCCGGTCAGCGAGACCGCGGCCACCACCAGCACGGCGACCCCGCCCGCGGCCGCGCGAGGCCGTACCGGACCGTGATATCCGGCCGGGTTTAGCGGCGGACCGAACGGCAACCCGGCGCGGGTCGGATGGCTGGGTTCGGGCTTGGCCCCAGCACCGGCGATCACTTATCAGTGGAGGGTTGAGGCACCATGGAGCCGGCTGATGGGCGGTTCCGGCACGAAGTGCTCTTCTACCCGGACGCGACGGGCTACGTCGCGCACACCGCGCAGTACATCCGGGATGGACTGGCCGCCGACGAGGCCGTGCTGGTCGCCGTGATCGACGAGCACGCGCAGCCCCTGCGCGAGGAGCTCGGACCGGACGTCGCGGCGGTGGAGTTCCTGGACATGGCCGAGATAGGCCGCAACCCGGCCCGGATCATCCCGGCCTGGCAGGACTGGGTGGAGCACAACACCGCGCGGGGGACCGGGTTCCGGGGCGTGGGCGAGCCGGTGTGGGCGGGGCGTACGGAGCTGGAGATCCGCGAGTGCCGGGTGCACGAGCATCTGCTGAACACGGCCTTCGACCCGGGCCCGGCCTGGCGGCTGCTGTGCCCCTACGACACCACGCAGCTCGCGCCCGAGGCGATCGAGGACTTCGCCCGCGCCCACCCGGCCGTACACGGCTCGCGGACCGCGCCCGAGCCCTACGACGCCCAGGCTGCCGGCACCGCCCTGGCCGCCGCCCCGCCCGACCTCGGACCGCCGCTGTTCACCGCCTCCTTCGGCATGGACGCGCTGCCGTGGCTGCGCACCGCCGTACGCGAGCGGGCCGACCAGCTCGGCCTGCGCGGCCCGGACGTGACCGACTTCGTCCTCGTGGCGGACGAACTGGCCTGCAACAGCGTGCGCCACGGCGGGGGCCAGGGCAGCATCGCGCTGTGGGCGCAGGACGGCCACGCCGTGTGCGAGGTGCGCGACGCCGGCCTGATCAAGGACCCGCTCGTCGGCCGTCGCCGCCCCGACCTGACCGCCGGCATCGGCGGCGCGGGCCTGTGGACCGCCAACCAGCTGTGCGACCTGCTGCTGATCCACTCCGCGCCCGGCTCGGGCACCGCCGTGCGGGCGTATCTGCCGGTGCGTTAGCCGCTGTCGGCGGCCTGATTTCGGGGGAGCGTTCGGAGGAGCGCCTTGGGGCTCGGCCGTGGGCCTCGCAGCTGACGCCGCGTCGGATCGCGCCGATCAGGGCTCGACGGCGGGCGCCCGCCACGTGGTGGCCGGAACTACCGCGAGCGTCGTCGGCGGGATGGCGGCCACCTCGACCACCCGCAGCACGCAGTCCGAGGCGATCACCCGCATCCGCAGCCGGCGGTTCGCGGCCAGCCGCGCGCCCTTGAGCAGCTCCTTCAGCCCGGCCGAGGCGAGAAACGTCACGGCTCTGAGATCAAGGATCAGCTCGTGGCCGGTCGGATCCTCTCGGCGCGGCGCCGCCGCTGTGCTCTCCGCGCTCGCCCCGGCGCCGTCCAGCTCGACCGCGGCCGTCACCGCGGCCTCGAGCTCGGGCGCGCTCGCCATGTCCACCTCGCCCCCGACGTGGACCACGGTCGCGCCCTCCGCGTGCGAGGTGCTGATGCGCAGGTGTGTCGGCATTGACCGCTCGTCTCCCGGACCGCTCGTCTCCCGGATGGGGAGCCGGGTGCCGCGCCGTCGGCGGGCCCGGCGACCCGACCCTACCCGAGCCCGTCGGCGCCGCCCGCGAACCCGGCCCACCGCCACGCCGAGCCGTGCGCGGGCGCCGCCGCGCTCAGCGCCCCAGGCCGGCGGCGGTCTCGCCGGCGAGGTGGTCCACCACGGCCGGCAGCGATTGCGTGTCCGCGTACACCGCGCACTGCCGGTACGCGCCGTTGCCGCGGGACAGGATCCGGTGCACGGTACGCTCGGCGAACTCCAGGTCCCCGGCCGCCTCCAGCGCCGGGCGGGCCCGCGCGAGCAGCGCCGCGACCAGGCCGGACACCGGCTGCTCGGAGCCCGTGCCGGCGTCGAAGAGCATGCCGGCCAGGCCGTAGCGGGCCGCGCGCCGGTGGTTCTCCCGCAGCACCGCGTCGTCGATCTGCTCCCCGTCCCGGCCGGGGTCGCCCTCGGCCAGGCTCACCGCGGCCAGCGCCCGCAGCAGCACCGCGAGCAGGACCACCGTGCGCAGGTCGGCG
Organism: Actinospica durhamensis; assembly: GCF_018139695.1. Taxonomy (GTDB): domain Bacteria; phylum Actinomycetota; class Actinomycetes; order Streptomycetales; family Catenulisporaceae; genus Actinospica; species Actinospica durhamensis. The sequence goes on from NZ_JAGSOG010000138.1 coordinate 15,453, forward strand.
TTGGCGTCGGCGACCCGGAACTCCAGCGTGGGCAGGTGCTCGCTGGGCCGGGCGTACCAGTAGATCATCTTCCGGTCGATCACCGTGCCGCTGGCCACCAGCTCCTCGGCGCACCGGGCGTAACCGCCCTCGTCCAGCACCGGCGCGGGCCCGACCGTGGGCCAGCGCCCGTACTCGAGCCCGCGGCAGCTCGCGCAGTTGCGGTCGCAGCCCTCCGCGAACGGGGAGTTGGCCGCGAGCGCCTGCACCACCGGCAGCCAGGCCCGCAGCCGGGAGCTGAGCAGCAGCGCCTCGGCCCGCCCGAAGGTGCCCACGTGGATGTGGCAGCCGTTGATCTCGCAGGTGGTGGTGGACAGGAGCGGGCCGAGGCGGTCGGCGATGCGCCGGTAGCGCCCCGCGGTGCGGATCGGCGCCGGCCGGTGGGTGAGCACCGCGCACGGACTGGCCACAAGCAGGGACGAGGCCCGTCCGGCCGCGTCCACGGCGGTGCGGCGGGCGTGCGCGAGGTCGCGGTAGAGCTCGGCGGCGGTATGGCACGCCTCGCTGCGGGTCTCGAGCTGGGAAGTGCAGAACTCCGCGGTCACGCGCTCGCCGAGCACGCGCCCGACGTCGGCGATGACCTCGTCCGCCCGGGCCGCGGTGAAGCGCGAATCGCGGTCGGCGAGCAGGAACTCCTCTTCGACTCCGAAGGTCAGCGGGTCTTGGGTGAACGTCCGTGTCGTCACGGTGTCTCCCTCCACGCGGTTGATCCGCTGATCCCGGTTACCCGCGTGCAGCCGGGGTGAACGTGCCGCCCGCCTTCCAGGTGACCCCCTTGGGTGACGCGTCACCCCGGTCCGGCCGGCTCCGGACCTGGCCGCGGCCTGCGCCGGCTGTGCCCTGCCGTGCCCGAGACGGCGAACGACCGCCCTGCCGCGTCCTCGGCGGCAGGGCGGTCGTCGTCGGCTCCGGGGCAGCCCTGGGCCGGTGCGCTCAGCCGCGCGCCGTCTCGGAGGCCACCGTGCGCCGGACCCCGATGAGCACCAGGGAGATCACCGCCGCGATCAGGATGCTGATGCCGCCCACCAGCGCGCAGGTGTGCAGCGCGTCGGTGAAGCTGTCGCCGTACGCCGCGATCGCCTGCCCGGTGCTCTGGCCCGTGGACAGGTGCAGGAACGCGCCCGCCTGGATGCCGACGCTCGAGACCATGCCGTTGACCTGGCCCTGGTCCGCCTGGCTCAGGCCCGAGGCGGCCAGGTGGCCCGGCAGCGTGCCCAGCGTGCGGTTGGTCAGGATCACGCCGAACACCGCCGGGCCGAGGGCGCTGCCGATCTGGCGCAGCGCGCTGTTGGCCGAGCCCGCGGTCCCGGCGTAGCGGCGCGGCAGGCTGTCCACGGTGATGGCCGTGATCGGGGCCATCGCCAGCGCGATGCCGATGCCGAACACGCCGATGACCAGCGCCGCCTCGCCCGTGCCGGTGCTGGCGGAGAACACGTTCACCAGCAGCGCCCCGAGGCCCGCGACGACCAGGCCGGCCAGCAGCAGCACGCTCGGCGCCACCCGGTTCATCAGCCGGCCCACCACCGGGCTGAGCACGACCGTGAAGCCGTTGAGCGCGATCAGCCGCAGGCCGATGTCCCAGGTGGAGGCGTGGTGGACCAGGCCGAAGTACTCGCTCAGCGCGAACACCAGGCCTACCTGCGCGAACAGCGTGATCCCCATGACGATCGCGGCGCCGGAGAACGCGCGGGAACCGAACAGCCGCACGTCGAACATCGGGTGCGCCGAGCGCAGCTCCACCAGGACGAAGCCGACCAGCCCCACGGCCGCCAGCACGAACGCCACGATGACCTCGGTCGAGCCCCAGCCCGCCGAGCCGCCGCCCTCGATCACGCCGTACACGACGCCGGTGATGCCCACGATGGCCAGCAGCTGCCCGGGTATGTCCAGGTGCCGCTCCCGGTCCGAGCGCGAGTCCGGCAGCACGAAGGCGCCGACCACGGCGATGACGGCGCCGAGGATCAGCGCCGGCAGGAAGATCCAGCGCCAGCCGACGTGGTTGAGGATCTGTCCGTTGAACAGCGGGCCCAGGGTCAGACCCAGGCCGAGCGAGGCCGTCCACGCCGCGATCGCCCGCGCCCGCACCTTGGGGTCGGGACACACGTGCGAGATCAGGCCGATGGTCGAGGGCAGCAACGCGGCCGTGCCCACGCCCGTCAGCGCCTGGCCTATGCAGACCTGGAGCACGCCGTGCGCGGTCAGCGCGACCAGGCAGCCGAGCACGGTCAGGGAAAGGCCGGAGAGGTAGACCTTCTTGCGTCCGTGCAGGTCGCCCAGCACGCCGAAGGTCAGCAGCAGCGCGGCCGTGGGCAGGATGAACGCGTCCGTGATCCACTGCAGCCCGACCGTCGAGGCGTTGAGCGCCTGCTGGATCACGGCCAGTGCGGTCGAGACGCCGACCACCGGAAGATAGGAGACGAATACGCCGAGGCAGGCCAGAGTGACCGTCGCGGTCCGATTCGCGGATTGCGCCCCGGTCGTTGCCGCCGGCGGCGCGGACAGGGGTGAAGCAGGCGAGGATGCAGCGGGCGAAGCAGTAGACATGACACCTCGATGTGTATGTGTACGAGCAGCTGGATCTGTGGAGCCGTGGTGCGGTGGAGGGGTGGTGCCGTGGTGCCGTGGTGCTGCCCTGTGCCGTGGTGCGGTCGGGAAGGGCTTACGCCCGGCTCGCTACACGGGATCGACGCGACGTTAGATCGATCTAGTGCTGCGGGGCGATGGGGAGCAATCTACTTGCGCCGCACTGCATGATCTAGGGAGTCAAACTAAGCTTTCCGATCAACCGCTGAAGATGCTGAAGGCATCCTGAAGTGGGAGAACTCGCCTCCGCATCGCGATAAGCTCCGCGTCTTCAGCCCCGCGGCACGGTGGGTGCGCGCTCTCGGCGTCGCTCATGCCGACTCCCGCACGACCACCCGGGCCGGTACCGGTGCCAGGCCGCCCTCGCCGAGTCCCAGCGCGCGGCGCGCCACGAGCCGGCCGTGCGCCTCGGCGTCGACGTGGATCGAGGAGAGCGCCGGCGTCGCCAACGCGCCGTAGTCGGTGTCGTCGAACCCGATGACCGCGACGTCCCCCGGCACGCCCAGCCCGAGATCCCGCAGCGCGGTCACCGCCCGCAGCGCGATGTCGTCGATGAACGCGGCGATCGCGGTCACCGCCGGATGCTCCCGCCGCAGCCGCGCGAGAGCCTCGACCGCCCCGTCGCGGGTCGGCGGGATGTCGAAGCACACCACCTCCGGCACCCCGAGCCGCGCGGCGTGCTGCGAGGTGAAGCGTCGGCGGGCGTCGCTGAGCGGGGAGTGCGTACTCGGCAGCGCGAGCGCGATCCGCGAGTGCCCACGGTCGACGAGGTACCCGAGCTGCAGCGCGACGTGCGCGGCCAGCCCGTCCACCCACCCGCCGCCGCCGTCCTCGAGATCGCGGCCGGTCATGTAGGGCTCGGCGAAGCGGAGCATCGCGCGCGGCGCGATGGCGTCCAGCAGCCGCTGCGTGGCCTGCGGCGAGACCGGCCCGTGCCGCACCAGCAGGTCGTGATCGTGGGCGCCGAGCTCGTCGCCGAGCCCACGGATATAGCTGCGGGAGTAGTTGCCCTCGTATTCCCAGTCGATCTCCAGCACGACCACCCGCGAGGACCCCTCGCGCAGCGCCCTGGCCACCCCGTGGGTGACATACCCCAGCTCGCGCGCGGCCTGGTGCACCCGCTCGCGCGTCTCCGGCGAGATCTTCTGGCGCGGATCATTCGCCAGGACGAACCCGGCCGTGGAGCGCGACACCCCGCACGCCGCGGCCACATCCTTGAGGGTGACCCGTCCCGACGCGCTCATGCCCGCATTCTGCCCCAGCCCGCCTCAGCCGAGCGACGCGGTGGCCAGTTTCACCGCGAACCCGAGGAACAGCGAGCCGACCCCGCCGGTGAGCGACGCCGTCAGCCGCCGCCGACGCCGGAAGCGCGCGGCCAGCCGGTCCCCGCCGAGGATCAGGGCCGAGAGGTAGGACACGGAGAAGATCTGCACAATCATGCTGAGCAGGAAGAACGCCGCCACCGGATGCACGGCGTGCGGGCTCACGAACTGGCTCAGGAACGCCAGGTCGAACAGGATCGCCTTCGGATTGAGCAGGCTCACGATCAGCGCCCGCCGCAACGGACTGCGCTCGGCAGCGTTCGGCTGCTGCTGCTGTGTGGTCGGCGTCGGCTCTGTCGCCGTCTCCGTCGCCGTCTCCGCCGTCTCCGTCGCCATCGCGGTGCCCGCGAGTACCGCTCCGTCACCCGCAACCGCTTCGGCGCCCGGAGCCCCGTCCGCCGTCGCCGCCGTCTTCCCCAGCCGCCGCACCGCCTGGACCGCCGCCCGGATCATCCCGACCCCGAGCCACGCCAGGTACGCCGCCCCCAGGTACTTCACCACGTCGAACAGGCCCGGCGAACGCCCCATCAACGACGCCGCGCCCGCGGCCGTCAGCGTCAGCAGCACCGTGTCCCCGAGCAGCACCCCGAGTGCCGCGCGGTACCCCCGACGTACACCCTTGCGCGCCGCCACGGACAACACGTACATCGAGTTCGGTCCGGGCAGCAGGACTATCAACAGGGCGCCGAGGGTGAACTCCGGCAGATTCACGGTTCCGAGCACCCATCGAGTGTGCCATGCGCGCCGGCCTGCTCCGTCCCACGTCGACGCAGGCCACCCACGCAGTGCGCCGCCCCACCTACTGCAGGTGGGACGGCGTACTGCATACGGGATCGTGCGGGCTCAGATCAGCTCGCCTTGCACGTCACGCCGGAGAGCGACGTCGGTGCGGAGCCGGACCCGAGCAGACCGAAGGTCGTCGAGCCGCCGGGCTGAAGCGCCCCGTTGTAGCTCAGGTTCGCCGCGCTGACGGCCGCCCCGGTCTGGGTCTCGGTCGCGTTCCAGATCTGTGTGATGGCCTGCGATCCGGGCCAGCTGAAGCCGACCGTCCACCCTTTCGTGGCCGAGGTCCCGCTGTTCGTCACGGTGAATCCCAACTGGAACCCCCCGCTCCACGAGTTGACCAGCGACCAGGTCAGCGTGCACCCGCCCGCGGTTCCGGTCGGGCTGCTCGAAGCGGACGCCGACGGGCTCGCGCTGGCACTGGCGCTCGGGCTGGCACTGGCACTGGCGCTCGCACTCGCGCTGGGGCTGGCACTGTGGCTCGCGCTCGCGCTGGCACTCGGGCTGGCACTGGCGCTCGCACTGGCACTGGCGCTCGGGCTTGAGCTCGCGGAGCCCGGCTGGAGCGTCACGACCGTCACCGAGTACGGCGTGATCGTCTGGCTCGCCGCGCTCCCGCTCGTCCCCGTCGTGATCGACGAGCCGGGCTCGGCGAGCGTGGAGACGTTCGGCGTGGCGCTGCTCGGGCTGAATCCGGAGTAGCCGAGGTTGACGGTGTAGGAGTTGCTCGGGTCGTCGTTGACCAGCATGACCCGCAGCGAGCCGTCCGTGCCCTTGACCGCGTACGCCTGAACGAGGGACTGGCTCGAGGACGCCGACACCAGCGTGTCACCCGGATGGATGAACTGGCCGAGCAGCTTGAGCCCGTAGTACGCGGGGAACGGCGCGTCCGCGGCCGGTTCGCAGGTCGTCGTCCCGGTCGCGCAACTCGCGTCCGAGAGCACGCCGTAGTCGCCGTACGCCGCCGTCCCGTAGAGCGAGGAGCTGTTGTTCCCGCCGGTCACGATGCCGTTGTGGATCTGCCACCAGTCCACGTTCGAGACGCCGTTGCTCAGCCAGGTCAGGTAGTCCTGCTCGAGATACAGGGCATTGACGATGCCCACGGTCTGCTTGCCCGGGTTCGAGGACACCGAGTTGGTCTCGGTGATGTCGATCGGAATGTTCTGCTGACCGGCGTACTCGTTGAGCTCCGTGCGCAGCGTGGAGACCATCGAAGGGATCTGCGAGGGGTCGCCGAGCAGGCTGGAGTCCGACTCGTTGCCCGGATTCTGCGGGTACCAGTGCACGTCGGCGAAGCCGATCTGGCCGGCCAGCGCCGTCATCACGGTCTGGTTCCAGCTCTGCGGGCTGCCGCCGGAGGTGACCCCGTCCGGCCAGTTGCCCGGAGCCGTGAGCACCACGCCGACCGAGATGGACGGGTCGACCGCCTTCATGGCGGTGATGTACGCCTTGACGTTCGCCGCGTACACAGACGGCCCGCAGTTCGTCGGGCTGCTGCCGCTGGCGCAGTGGTTGTCCGTCTCCCAGTCGGCGCCGTAGGTCCCGTTGCCGTAGACCTCGTTGCCGATCTCCCAGTACTTGATGTCGTAGTTGTGCGTGACGTTCGCGTACTTGACCCAGTCCGCGGCGAGCTGCGCCCCGGTCTCGGTCGGGCTCTCCGAGGCGCCGATCGTGTCACCGGAGCCGTAGTTCACGGTGACCATGCCCTGCGCCCCCGAGGAGGCGAGCAGGCTCGCGTACTGGTCGAAGTCGACGGACTGCGTCTTACCGCTCAGCACGTCGGTGTTGGTCTTCCAGTTGTACGCGTCGGACTCGCTCCCGCCCGGGAACCGAACCACGTTCACGCCCGCGCTCGAGAGCAGCCCGGGCACCGCCGCGTCGGTCAGCGCCGAGTCGTAGACCGACCCGTTGATGCCGATACCGGTGGACGGCACCACGGCCACCGACTGCCCGGCGTTCACGCTCACACTCACCGCGGTCCCGGCCGCGGCAGGCCCGGCAGCCGCGCCCACGACCAGCGCCGCCGCCGTGGCAGGTGCGAGCACCGCCGCCACCGCCACCGTCAACGCCCGCCGCCGCGGCCCCTCCGATCGCCGGATCCGCCGCGCATCCTGCCGGACATCCCGCCGCGGACTCCGGCGCTGATCCGGGTGCTGGTCTCGCTGCTGGTCTCGGCGCTGGGTTGAATCCTCCCGCGAATTCCAGGGCTGGATCTTGGAATCGGTCTCGGACTGGGGTTCGGACTGGGGCTCGGTCCCGGGCTGGGCAAGGGGCTGCCTGAGCCGCCGAGGCCGCCGGGGGAGGTCGGCCTGACGCCGCTTCATGTGCGACTCCATTTCTCTCGACCGCGCACCGGGTGACCGCAGACCTCGACTCCACGCCGACGCCCCGTCGCATCCCCGTCTCCACGCCGACGCCACGTTGACGTCGCCGTCTCGCGGCGAGGATGACCATCGATCCACCCC
>NZ_JAGSOG010000139.1 GCF_018139695.1 Actinospica durhamensis
CGAGAGCCCGATGTTGAGCACCGTCTCCATCATCCCCGGCATGGAGAACTTCGCGCCCGAGCGCACCGAGACCAGCAGCGGGTCCCGCGGATCCCCGAGCTTGCGCCCCATCCGCTCCTCGAGCGCCGCCAGATAGGCCCCGACCTGCGCGTCGAGCTCCTTCGGCGGGGCTCCCGCGGTCAGATAGGCCCGGCAGGCATCCGTGCTGATGGTGAACCCCGGAGGCACCGGAAGACCCAGGTTGGTCATCTCGGCGAGGTTGGCCCCCTTCCCGCCGAGCAGGTCCTTGAGGTCCTTGTGTCCTTCGCTGAAGTCGTAGACGTACTTGGGCGCCTGAGGGGACGGCGCAGCTGTCGTCGGCACGTGGGGCTCCCTGAAGTCCGCGCGTACATAAATAGAAAGGGCCGCTGACCCGCACGACCAGCAACCCTGTTGACGTCCTAGACACTACTCGCGGGTAGCCACACTGTCGACGTGACCGGCCCCACGTCCGCCGCCACGTCACCCGAGATGGCGGGCGTTCCAGCCCGGCCCGGCCCCGTCCGCGAGCATGAGATCCTGGAAGGGTGACTCTCGCAACCGCCACCGCGCCGCTCAGTTTCGGCAGCTACGCCGTCGACCCCCCGGTCGTGCTGGCGCCGATGGCCGGGATCACCAACCTCGCCTTCCGGCAGCTGTGCCGGGAGCAGGGCGCGGGCATCTACGTCTGCGAGATGATCACCACGCAGGCCCTGGTCGCGCGCAACCCCAAGACGTATCGGATGATCGAGTTCGGCGAGCAGGAGAACCCCCGTTCGCTCCAGCTCTACGGCGTCGACCCGGCCACCGTGCGCAAGGCCGTGGAGATGGTGGTCAAGGAGAACCTGGCCGACCATGTGGACGCCAACTTCGGCTGCTCGGTCAAGAAGGTCACCCGCCGCGGCGGCGGCTCGGCCCTGCCGTGGAAGCGCAACCTGTTCCGCCAGATCGTGCGCGCCATGGTCGAACCGGCCAGGGACGCGGGCATCCCGGTCACCATCAAGATGCGCAAGGGCATCGACGACGACCACTTGACCTATATCGAGGCCGGGCAGATCGCGCAGGAAGAGGGCGTGACCGCGGTCGCCCTGCACGCGCGCACCGGCGAGCAGCGCTACTCCGGCGAGGCCGACTGGGAGTCGATCGCCAACCTGAAGCAGGCGCTCGACATCCCGGTCCTCGGCAACGGCGACATCTGGGAGGCCGACGACGCGCTGCGCATGATGCGCGAGACCGGCTGCGACGGCGTCGTCATCGGCCGCGGCTGCCTCGGCCGCCCCTGGCTCTTCCGCGACCTCGCCAACGCGTTCCGCGGCAGCGACGAGCGCACCATGCCCGCCCTCGGCGAGGTCGCGACGATCATGCGCCGGCACGCCGAGCTATTGTCCCGGTGGCTCGAGGACGAGCGCGAAGGGGTCACCGGCTTCCGCAAGCACGTCGCCTGGTACCTCAAGGGCTTCCCGGTCGGCACCGATCTGCGCCGCGGCATGGCCATGGCCTCCTCGCTGATGGAGCTCGACGACCTGCTCGGCAAGCTCGACCAGGACGCCCCGTTCCCGACCGAGGTCCTGGGCAAGCCCCGCGGCCGCACGAACTCCCCGGCCCGCGTCGTGCTCCCGTACGGCTGGCTCGAGAACCGCGACGACGACACCGTGCCCGAGGGCGCCGAGCTGGACGACTCGGGCGGCTGAGCCGCCCGGGCCGCGGTCGCCGCCCGAGGCTGAGCGGTGCCTGCGGCTGAGCGGCGCCCGCCCATTCCGTCACACTTTCGGTCACCCACAGTGCGCAGTCGACTTCGTGGCGCTACCGTTGTTCCCGTGCGAGTGACGACCAGACGCCCGGGCGTGCCGCTGCTCGCGGCAGTCGCCGCCGCGTCAGCCGTGGCCGCGGCCGCGGGCTGTTCCAGCGCGCCCGCCACCCCGCCGCCCATCAACGCGCCCACCACCTCCGACGCCACCGCCGCGACCGTGCACGAGGACGCCAGGATCACCCTCCCGGTGACCGTCGGCCTGGCCTTCCACCACCCCGGCCTCGCCAACCGGGGCGAGCACGAGGTGCTGTTCACCGTGCAGGAGGCGATGCGGGCGATGGTCCAGGCCGAGTACACCGCCGACGGCGACGATCCCGAACTCGCCCAGTACTGGCAGGGCAAGGGCCTGGCCGAGGCCTCGGCCCAGATAGCGCCGTGGGTCGCGCACCGCCAGCAGCCCGTCGGCGTCATCGTGCTGAGCGACACGCAGTACACCGCCCCCGCGGCGCACAGCCACGGTCCCGCGAAGGTCAGCTTCTGCGCCGACTGGTCCGACGTCGTACGCGGCGACTCCCGCACCCACGTCGTGGGCACGGCGGTCCAGCCCAAGAACACCCGCTCGTCCTACGAGCAGCTCTCGCTCAGCCGCGGCGCCGACGGCCGCTGGCGCGTCGTCTCCCTCGCGGTGACGCCGAACTCGCCGCAGTGCGCGCAAGGGTCCTGACGCGGTGAGGGTGCCCGCCTAGAATCATCGGCACCCGCCGTTCCGGGATCAGCGAGGACCCGCATTGCGCCGCCACATCCTTACCGGCACGCCCGGTGCCGGAAAGACCACGCTCCTGCATCGTCCCGAGCTCGGATACCCCGTCGTCGAAGAAGCCGCCACCGACGTCATCGCCCGCGAGCAGGCCCAGGGCTGCGGCGAGCCGTGGACCCGGGCCGAGTTCATCGACCAGATCCTCGACCTCCAACGCGCCCGTGAGGACGCCGCGCCGCCCGGCCCGGTGATCCTGCACGACCGGTCGCCGATCTGTACCCACGCCCTGAGCACCTTTCAGGGCCGCGAACCGTCCGTGCTCCTGCGCAGCGAACTCGACCGCGTCATCCGTGACGACGTCTACCATCCGACCGTGTTCTTCGTCGCCAACCTGGGCTTCTGCCGTCCCACCGCGGCCCGGCGCATCAGCTACGAGGACTCCCTCGTCTTCGAGCAGATCCACCGCGACGCCTACCGTGCCCTCGGTTACCAGCTCATTGAGATACCTGCCGCGCCTGTAGACGAGCGCGCCGAGGCCGTCATCGCGGCTCTCGCACGGATATGACGCTGGGTCAGCTGCTCAGCCAAGCGTCGATGTCCGCCGCCGCGCTGGTCTTCAGGGCGTCCGGAGCGCCGCTGCTCGCTATCGAGGTGCGGGCCAGTGCGGCCAGCTGCCGATCGTCCAGGCCGAGCACGGTCCGGGCGACGTGGTATTCGTCCAGCAGCCCCGCTCCGAACATCAGCGGGTCGTCGGCGCCCAGTGAGCAGGGCACGCCGGCGGCCAGCAGCCGGGGCAGCGGGTGCTCGGCCGGGTCCGGATAGACGCCGAGTTTCGCGTTCGAGGTCAGACACACGTCGAGGGTGACGCCGCGCTGCGCCAGCAGGTCCATGAGCGCGGGATCGTCGACGGCGTGGACCCCGTGGGCGATGCGGCCGGCGCCCAGGTCCTCGACGGCGGAGCGCACGCTCTCGGCGCCGGCCAGCTCTCCGGCGTGCGGCGCGGCCTCCAGGCCGGCGTCCCGTGCGATGGCGAACGCGCGCGCGAACGGCGCGGGCGGGAAGGCCGCCTCGTCGCCGGTGAGCCCGAACGCGTGGACGCCGCGCCCGGCCCACCGCGCGGCGAACCCGGCGAGCTCCTCGACGGCCTGCGGGCCGCGGTGGCGCATGGCCCCGAGCGTCACGCCGAAGCCGACGCCGAGGCGCGCTCCGCTCGCGCGGCCTTCGGCCAGGACCAGCTCCATGATCTCGTCCGGCGTCCCGAAGGCGGGAAACAGGTGCGGGTCGAAGTGCGGCTGGACCCAGACGACGCCGTCGGCTGCGGCGTCCTCGACCACTTCGCGGACCAGGCGCAGCAGGCTCTCCAGCCGGGTCTGGGTCGCGGCGAACGACGCCTGGAAGATCTCCTGGAAGTCGTCGAACGTGGTGAAGGCACGGGGGTCCGGTGCGCGCAGCCCGGCCACGGCGGCCAGTTCGACGAGCGTCGACTCGCGCATCGCCCCCAGCAGATGCAGGTGCATCTCGGCCTTCGGCAGTCCGGCCAGGTCACGGCGCTCCGGCCCGTCCCCGGCGGCGTCGGCGGCGCCCCGAGTTGTATCAGGATTCTGCATACGCTCACGGTACCGGCGGAATCCGCGCTTGACTTCTCTACTCGGTGGCACTGTATAGTGGTACTCGGTAGCACGGAGTACCGGAGAACGGGAGGTGAGACGCGATGGAGGACCTGACCGAGATGCTCAAGGGCACACTCGAAGGCTGTGTGCTCGAGATCATCGGCGGCGAGGAGACCTACGGGTACGCCATCACCCGCAGGCTCAACGAACTAGGCTTCACCGATGTCGTCGAGGGCACGGTGTACACCATCTTGCTGCGGCTGGAGAAGAACGGGCTCGTCCACGTGGCGAAGCGGCCGTCCGGAGTGGGTCCGCCGCGCAAGTTCTACGCGCTCAACGACGCGGGACGCAGGGAACTGGCGACGTTCTGGGCCAAGTGGGCCTACGTCTCCACACGCATCGACACGCTCAGGGAGGGCGGGAGATGAACTTCTGGCAGACCATCACAGGCAGCGATCTCAGCAGGGACTGGAAGGCTTTCGAAGCCAGGGCCGAGGCGCTGCCGGAGGACTACCGGGCGGCATGGAGTCAGATCAAGGCCGAGCTCATGGGCCACGGGGACTTCACCGGCCGCAACCTGACGCCCATCGTCGACGCCGTCCTCGGCCTGCTCGAGGAGTCGGCGCAGGAGGGGCAGGACATCCACGAGGTGCTGGACGGGGACATCAAGGGCTTCTGCGCGGCGCTGGTCGGCGGGGAGGACGCCCAGACTTATCGGGACCGGTGGCGCCGGCAGCTGAACCGGAATGTCGCCAAGAAGCTCGGCCGGCTGGGAGGCTGACATGGGAATCAAGGACATCGTCGAGGGCAAGAAGCAGTGGCGCGAGCACATGGCCCGGGTCAAGGCGCTCCCGCCGGACTACGAGATCGTCTACCGGGAGATGCAGAAGTACCTGTTCAAGGTCGGCCCGGTCGCCCTGTCCGAGGGGAACCTGCTGTCCGAGATCGTCGACTTCTTCGAAGAGGGCGCCGCGAACGGCAAGGGAGTGCTGGAACTCATCGGCACCGACGTCGCCGCCTTCTGCGACGACCTGATCAAGGACTCGCCCACCTACGCGGACGCCTACCAGCAGTCCCGCAGTGCGGAGCACGCCGCGGCCGAGGAATAGCCACACGCGAGCGCGGGGTCTCGGCCCGGCTCACCCGCCGGTCAGGTCCCCGCGCTCACCGTGGCCGCCATGGCGGCCTGACGCGCCCTCAAGGCCGCGGTCACCGCGACCGCGGCCTCGCTGTACTGGGCGAGCGTCTTCAAGCGCTTCCTGGCGCGACGGCCCTCGCCCCGCGGAAAGTACATCGAGTCCAGGCCCGTGACATGGATCAGACCGCCGAACGCGGCCTGCATCGCATCGATCGGGCCGTCCGAGTACGCGATCGCGTCGAGCTGCGCCCTGAGCCGCTCGACGCGGGCGACGTCGCGGACGAACCATCTCCGCACGCGGAAGAGCCCCAGCCTGCGGTGCACCTCGCACCGCGCCGCACCGGACATGGTCAGCATCGCAAGATACTGTTCCGTCACGGTCGAGCGCTGCCGGCCGATCCAGTTCCTCGCGTGCGGAGGCCGCCGCGAGGAGTAGATATGGCCGAGCGCCTCGTCGAGCAGCGGATCAGCGGTCGGCGTCGTGTCGATGACGACGATGCGGCCCTTGACGACCTCGACGCGGCGCAGCGCGATGAGCCGCGCGAGCGCCGCCCCCGCCAGTGCGAAGTGCATCCTGTCGTACGCCGCGATGGTGCCGTTCCGCGTGATCGCCAGCAGAAGGATGTCTTCCCCCAGATTCTGCATGGGGCCGGTATACCAGCCCCACCGGTCCTGCGCGAAGACAATCGATCTCAGTTCCCTGTCCCGCCCACCGCGGCCGAGGCCTCCTCCACCAGTGCACGTACCTCGGCCACCGCGAGCGCCAGCGACTCGGGCGTGCCGCCGAGCCGTCCGAGCGCACCGTTGGCGCGTGCGCCGAAGTCATGCGGCGCGCCCGGCAGCGTCTGCGCTACGGCCAGCGCGCCCTTCTCGTTCAGGCACCAGCGTCGATCGTGCGCGAACAGCGCCTGCGTCAGCACCCCGACGGCCCGGCTCAGGCAGAGCGCCACGTACAACGTGTCCGCCCGGGCCGCGCCCTTCGCCGCCACGCCGACCAGGAACCGCGCTTCCCCGGCCCCGGCCACGAGCGCGTCCCGCAGCGGCTCGGGGTACGTCGCGGCCTCTCGCCGCAGCTCCGCCAGCTCCCCGGTCGGATCGGCCAGAACCTGACCGAGCGCCACCTCGCCCGCGTAGCACGGCGACCAGAACCCCAACGGATGCCCCACCTGCGCCCCGACCTCGTAACGGCCCTCGCGGCAGTCCGCCCAGACCCGCCGCACCCGGTCCAGATCCCGCAGAATCCAGTCCACCGCGACCCCGTCGACCCGCAGCCACGCGCCCCCGTTTACCCAGGGCCCCCATCCGCCCGGCCCGGCGACCTCCACGTCCGGCCCGGCCAGCGCCCGCAACGCGTCCAGGTCGAGTTCGCCGCGGTAGTAGACGCCCAGATCCCAGTCCGACTCCGGCCGATGCTCCCCGCGCGCCCGACTGCCGCCCAGCAGCACCCCGACCACGCCCGGCACCTTCGCCAGCCGCTCGGCCATCTCCGCCACGACCGTGCGCATGGCAGTGGTCTCACTTCCCGTCATCGTCATCAGCGTTCGATGACCTTCGCGTGCTTGATCTGCCCCGCGACCTCGATACGCAGCCGCGCCTCGGTGGCTGCGGCGGCGGTGGCGGCCGTGGACCGGAGCTTGACCTTCGAGTAGGTCAGCTGCAGCCCGTCGGTGTCGATCACGACCCCCGGCCCGGCGACGACGACCAGCTTGCCGTGCGCCATGTCCATCTCGATGCGCACGACCTTCGAGGTGATCACCGCCTCGCGGAAGTCCAAGGTGACGCTGCACAGCTTCGTGCGCACCTCGATGCGCGGCGGAACGGCCCAACGCCCGTCCCGCACGTACTTCCCACCCTGCTGCTCGACCACCAGCACGTCCTTGACCGGCACCGCCGCCACAGCCCCGGCGACGGCGGCGACCCCGGTCCCGGCTCCGGTCGGACTCGGCAGGTCGGCGGTGAGCGCCGCCAACTCGCCGAGCGTCCGCGCCGAAAGCGCGCTCTCCACCCGTGCGTCGAGCTCCTCGGCATCCAGCCGACCCTCGCCCCCGGCGATACGCAGCGCATCCACGACGCGGTCGCGGTCCTGGTGCGACGCCCGCAAGCTGGACTGATCGTTCGACATGGCAGACACGTTAGCAAGCCCCGACGCATCTGCGGCCGTTCGACCAGACGCCCGGACACGCCGCGCGCACGTGCTCCGAACTACGACGGACGCCCGCCGAACTGCCAAGCGTGCACCTCGATATCGCTGTAGCGATCCGCGTCCGGACTCAGCACCCTGCGCGCCGCCTCCGCGTCCGCCGCACGCACCAGCGCCACCGTGCCCAGCCAAGAAGCCCCGTCGTCGGAAAGCAGCGGCCCGAACGCGATCAGCGCGTCCCCGTCCCACCCCGCCGGCAGCTCCGGCTCCGAGGCCCGCCCGGCACCGAGCCCGAGCACCAGGTATCGATCGTCCCCATTTCGCCCACCCGGAAAGTCCCACATGCTCCGCCCCAGCATGTTGCGCCACCGCCGCAGCATCACGTCGCGGTAGACGCCCGCCCGATAATTCGGCTCGTCGAACACGAACGCCCGCGCAGTGGCCACATCCGGCAGGTCAAGCACGTGAATGCTGCCCGTCGCCAACTCCCGATCCGCCGTCAGCGTCGGCCCCCGCGCGATCATCTCCCTGGCGTACTGGTCCATGTACGACCAGTGGGCCTCCAGCAGTTCACCCCGCATCGCGTCGGTGTCGCTGCGGTCGCGGTGGTAGCAGAAGAACTCCATGGCGAAGGAGCCTATCGGCGCCCCGACCAGGGTCGCATCGGAATATGCGCGCCGGATGAAGCTCCTGCGTCCGCGCCAAGTGCATCTGCGGGCGCTCGGCCCATCGCAGGGCTGATCCGGTGGGTGGTCGGCTGCCGGGTGCGGCGCCCTTCAAGCCATTGACGGCGGCGACGTCAGCTCACTGAGCCCGGCGCGGGAGGACCACCGTCAGCAGTACGTGCGGGGACGTCGGCAGGGTCAGTCGGCCGGCTGGGAAGCGGAAGCTTTCGGCGTCGGTCACCTTCAGCCCGGCCAGCACCACTGCCGAGGTGACGTCGCGGGAGCAGTGGCATCCGGCGCCGATCCACGGCCAGATGGTGGCGTCGAGTGCGCGTTGGACGGGTGCGAGTACGCCGCCGGGTGCGCCGACGTGTTCCAGCAGCCTGATCTGGCCGCCGGGGCGCAGCACCGTGGCCAGCTGCTCGAGGGCGGCGCGCTGGTCGGGGACGGAGCACAGCACCAGTGAGCAGACTGCTGCGTCGAACTTCCCCGCATACGCGGACAGATCCTCGGCGACGGCGTCGACCACCTCGATCTGTGGGCCGCCGGACGACGTTGCCGCCGATGTTGCCGCCGACGTGGATGCCGACATCGCCCGCGCCGCCGCCAACTCCGACGCCGTCGACTCCGCGCGTGCGCGCAGGGTCGGCTCCGGCTCTACGGCTACGACGCGCTCCACCTCGGCCGGGTAGTGCGCGAAGTTGAGGCCGCTGCCGGCGCCGAGTTCGAGGACGTGGCCGGTGAGCCCGGACAGCAGGCGGCGGCGGTATTCGGCGAAGCCGGCCCGGTCCATCGCTTCCGCGCGTCCCGGGTACCAGCTCGCGAACACCTTGTGCTTTCTGCGCGCAGCGACCCTGGTCATGGCCGCCAGGCTACCCCGGTCACTTGCGGATCCACACGTAGGACCAGCCGGGGCCGCCGCTCGTCGGGGAGGGGATCTTCGCGGCCAGCTTGTATATCGGCGAGTCGTAGAGGTCCTGGGCGATGGACTGCTCGACCCCGGGATTCGCGCTGAAGTCGTAGACGACGACCTGGAAGTAACCGGCCTGGATGGCGTCGGCGTAGGCGGGGCTGCCGGTGATGTACGTGCCCTTCTCGTCCCACCAGCCGAAGGAGAAGGCGTCGGTGATCTGGGAGGGCTCGACGAAGAGGTCGCCGCGCAGCTGGTAGATGATGTTGGGGCCGTCGGCGAAGAGGTAGTGCGCGCCGGGCTTCTGGTACTTCACCAGTTCGGCGACCGACGCGTAGGAGTTCGGCCAGCTGTGGAACATCGAAAGGGACTGGCCCATGCCGAGCGCGAAGGTCAGGACGAGTACGCCGATGCCGAGCTGGACGCGGTGGAAGTGCGGGCCGACTATGCGTACGAGGCCGTAGCCGGCGAGCGGCGCCGCGAAGAACAGGCCGAATCCGACGTGCTTCTGCAGCGAGACCGCGGTGTGCAGATGCGCCTGGTAGGCCGGGGCGAGCAGTGCGGTTCCGGCGAGCAGGGTGACCAGTAGGCCGCGCTGCCAGCGGGACCGCGCGACGGCCGGGTGCGGGTGCGCACGCGGGAGCAGCAGGACGAAGACGGCACCGATCAGGGCGATGGCGAAGACGACGCCGGTGTACTGCGCCGCCTGCTTCACCACAAGCGAGGTGGGGTCGGTGCCGTGGGCCCGGCTGGTCGTGGTCGAGCTGATGCCCGCCGCGGCGGACGTGCCCGCCAGCTTGTAGCCCGCGTAGAGCAGGCCGGCCGTGCCCAGGCTCAGCAGTACCGGCCGGATCAGGGCCCAGCGGCGGCAGTACGGCGCCGCCGCCAGCAGCGCGAGGGCGAAGATGGTCGGCACGAACAGCAGCGACACGTACTTGGTGCCGACCGCGACCGCGGCGGGGACGATCGCGAGGAGGTACCAGGGGAACCTGGCGGCGGCGAAGCGCACGACGAACCAGGTCGCGAGGGCCAGCAGGAACAGCGCGGGCGCGTCGTAGGTGGCGAGCCCGCCGAGGAAGACGGTCGCCTCGGTGCAGGAGAAGAGCACCGCGGCGCACAGCCCGGCCCTGGTCCCGAACAGCCGACGGGTGATCAGGTAGAGCAGCCCGGTGGTGCCGAGCATGAATATCAGGCTGAGCAGGCGCGCCCCGAAGATCCCGCCGATCTGGTCCGCCAACGCGCCGAGCGGTGGGTAGAGCACCGGCGCGCCGGAGAAGTACGACCAGAAGTCGATGCCGGTGGACGTGCCGTGGAGCATGTGCCCGAGTTCGAGGTGCCCCGAGTACAGGTAGAGCGACTCGTCCACGAAGGGCGAGTTGTTGTTGCGCAGCGACAGCAGCGCCTGCACGAGCATGATCACGGCGAGCAGCGACCGTCGCGGCCACGCACCGGTCCAGAACCCGGGCCGCTGGGACTGCGCGGCCTCCGAGTCGCCGTCCGCGCCGATCTTGATGGCGCTGATCAGCTCGGTCTCGTCCTGCATCGCCCTGGCCCGCAACGACTCCGGGCGCATCAGCACGCCGGTCTCGTCGAACGGAACGTGCTCCTGCCAGCGCGGCGGCCCGCTGAAGCCGCCGCTGGACGGAGCGGCAGGGGCGGTGGCCGGGGCCTTTGGTGCGGCGGGCGCGACGGGCGGTGCGGGCGCGACGGCGAGCTCGGCCACCTCGGGTGCGTCGGCCGCGACGTTCAGCTTGGCCGAGCCGGGCGGCGGCAGCTCCGAGGTGGATACCGTGCGGTCCAGGTCCAGGTCCAGGTCCAGATCCCGTGCGACCTCGGCCTCGGCGACGGACGGCGCCGCGGCTTCGGACAGCGGTAGGTCGTGGAACTCCGGCGGCAGCGGGATCGCCGCGCGCGGGGCGGGCACCGGAAGCTCGGCGCCGTGCCTACTCAGGGCCGTGTCATCGACGGCGGTGTGCGGCGCGGGTTCGGCCAGGGGGCGTTGGCGTCCGTCGAACGGCCTCGGCTCGGTCTCCGTGGTCTGCGCCAAGGCGGAATCGAACGCGGGGAATTCGGGGAATTCGGGTGATTCGGGTGAATCGGGCGTCGATATGGGCGGAGCGGTCGGAACGGGCGGGATGAGTGGGAGAGGCGGGATGGCGGGGATCAGCTGCGTCATGTCGCCGCCGATCGCCTCGGCATCGCGATCGTTGTCGCTGTTGCCATCCGCGCCGATCGCTGTGCCCTCCGCGTCGTCCGCTTCGCCGTCGGCGTTCGTCTCCTCGGCCGGCTCGATCCACTGGGCGAGCAGGTCGCTCAGCGAGCGCTTGGACGCGGGGGCCGAGTCGAGGACCTCGTTGCGCTCGGAACCCGGCGCGGCGTGTGCGGACGGTACCCGCTTCGGGGGCGAGGCGGGGATCGCCGGCATGATCTGGGTCTCGGCGAAGGCGTCGGTCTCCTTCCGGTGCTCGGTCATGAGGTCGGCTTCACCACCAGGCCGAAGCCGCCGGAAGCCACGTCCGACTGGAACTGGCTGAGCAGGCTGGGACGGTTCTCGATCCGCCAGTCTCCGCCCTTGTCGAAGTCGTACCAGACGAAGCCGAGGATGTCGGAGTGCTGTTTCACCGCGTCGAACAGCTCGGTCAGTGAGGCGGACTCGTCGGAGCCGGCTTCCACGGAGGTCTCCGCGATGATGAAGGGCTTCTCGGTGAACTCCCGGATCTCCTCGAGCGTCGGGAGGTAGAGCGAGCCGTAGGTGCTGGGGCCGTCCTGCGTCCAGTAGCCGGTCACCCCGACCCAGTCCACGTAGGCGTCGCCGGGGTAGTACTGCTTGAGCTGCACATCGGGCACGGCGTCGATGTCGTTGGGGTCCCAGATCCAGATCACGTTCGTCGCGCCCTCGGCGGCGAAGAGCTTGTGGATGTGCTGCCAGGCCGCGACGAACTGGGCGGGCGTCGTGCCGGTCGTTCCCCACGGGTACCAGTTGCCGTTGAACTCGTGGCCGAAGCTCATGGCGATGGGCACGTTCAGCGCGCGCACCGCCGTCGCGAAGCTCTCGATGTACGAGTCGCTCGCGCCCGAGGCGATCTTCGCCAGCGTGGTGTTCCAGGGCTCCCAGACGACGAAGTCGAGGGCGCCGTAGGACCAGGCGTTGGAGGCCGCGGTGGTGTCGAAGGAGGTTCCCCAGGCCAGATACTGCCCGATGATGTTCGGCTTCGCGCCGACCCAGGAGGCGAACTGCTCGGCCGGGGCCATCGAGTCGGGCGCGCCGTTGATCTCCACGCCCAGGTACTTCTTGCTGGGCTGCAGCAGCGAGGAGATGTCGTAGGCCGGAGTGCGGCCGGTGGTGCTCTCGGCCGAACCCTTCGCCTGCACCTGTCCCGGGCCGGTCCACAACGGAGCCGGACCGGAGCCGGTGGCGTCGCCGCCGGCGACCGGATGGCGTGGATCGTTCCAGGCGGCCGCCGACTGCACGGTCGAACAGCCGGTGAGCAGCGGACCGAGGAGAAGGATCGCCACCACCAGGGCGGAGGTCCGCCGACGCCGGACGGTTCCGTTTCGCATCAGGCTTCTGCTTTCTTGGGCTGGAGGAACACCCGGGCGGCCGTGGCTGCGTAGAATAACCCGGAGGCGAGGAAGAGCGCGTAGTCGATCGGGTCGCCGTTCTTCATCCGCCACAGCGCCGTGCCGACCCAGACGGCCGCGGACACACCGGTCCAGCCGACCATGCCGATCCAGAAGCGGCGGTTGCGGCCCTGCTTCTTCGAGGAGGAGCCGGTGGGCTGCCAGCCCATCCGGTTGCGGCGCAGCACGTCCCAGATGGTGAAGACGTGGGCCCAGCCGTAGATCATCCGCGCCGCGTACGCCTCGAGACGGTAGGGGACGCGGTGCCACAGCGGGAAGAGCAGGCCGGCGTAGATCAGCCCGGGGATGACCCAGATCAGGTTGCGCACCTGCATCTCGCCCGGCCAGAAGACCATCAGCGCGATCGGGACCATCGGGACGATGAACGTCGCCAGCGCGGTGTGCACGTAGTAGAAGAAGCCGGAGAGGTAGCTCAGCCGTACCCGCCACGGCAGCGGGGTGCCCCAGAACTTCTTGCTGCCGAGCATGCTCATGTTGCCGGAGCACCACCGGTACTGCTGGTTGACGTAGGCGGCGACGTTGTCCGGGCACACGCCGGTGGACAGCGCCAGCGGGAGGTACTTCAGCCGCCAGCCCTTGCGGTACAGGTCGAACCCGGTGTGCACGTCCTCGGAGTGCTCGATCAGGGTCATCCCGCCGTTGGCCTCGAGCGCGGCCCTGCGGTAGACCGCGCAGGTGCCCACACAGATCGCGCCGTCATACGTCGAGAGCGAAGTCTGGATGTTGCGATAGAACAGTTCCTGTACGGCGCCGGCGCCGCGCTCGAGCCAGCTCTGCTGATCGAGTACCCGGAAGAACTGCGGGCTCTGCACGATGCCGATCGTCGAATCCGCCTCCATATGCGGCAGTACTTCGTCGAGGAAGTCCGGCCGGGGTGCGAAGTCGGCGTCGAGCAACAGGATGTAGGGCGCGTGCGATATGCGGTAGCCGTAGAGCAGATTGCCGGCCTTCTTGAACCAGCCGCGGTTGGCCCGTCCGGCGTAGACGAAGCCGAACTCCCCGGCCATCTTCTGCAGTTTGGGGCTGGAGGAGTCGTCGAGTACGTAAGCGGTGACCCGGCCCCGGTAATGTTCGCGCAGGGCGGCGACGTTCTCCCAGGTGTTGCGCAGCACCTCGACCGGCTCGCCGCAGACCGGGAGCAGCACGTCCACGGCGGGGTAGGCCTCGGGCGCCCAGGCGCCGGCCAGTTCGCGGTGTCCGGCCAGATCGAATTCCGGCGCCGTCGCGGTGTTGAACTGCGATATCAGGAAGTAGATGATCGTGAAGCCGAGAAACGGGACATAGGACCACATCCACGGAGAAAGTCTCGTCATCAGGATCTGGCTGTACACGAGAGCTAAGAAGCTCATCGAGGAGAAGATCAACAGAGCCTTGTTGCCGCGCTTGGCATAGGAGTACTTCTCCCAGTCATTCGGCGGGACGGGCAACAGTCCGCCCTCGTCCTGCCGGGTGGCGGCCGGATCGGCCGCGGGCCTGGTGGCGATGGGGAAGCCGGACCCGCCGGAGGAGTGGAGGCGGAATCTCCCGGTCCGGGCGCGCCGTCTGCCGAGGACCTCGGACATGTTTCTTCCCGCCCCTCTTCGTGCTCTTCTTGGGCCGCCGGTGCCCGATGCTACCGTGTGCGCCGTGGGTGCCAACCCATGCGACTATTTTTCCCGAGATCACAGGTACCAGGCGCGTTGTTGTGTGCTAGCTTCGTAATTCTTCGGTGCCGTTGTGTAGCGGCCGTGCGGCGGTCTGCACCCGCCCAGGGGTGCGGATAGGGGAGGACACCGTGAGAAGTATCAGCGACCTGTTGTGTGATCTCAAAGCCGCCGCGCCGCTCCGCGCCGAGCGGCTGACCGAAGAACAGATCGAACAGTTGCGCGTGCTCACCCGCGAACTGCTGGAACTCAAGCCCCAGGCCCCGGCCGAATACCGACGTTTCGAGGGCGTGCGCGGCCGCGGTATCGACCTGCCGCACCAGGAGCTGCTCGCCCGGCTCGAGGGGCGCGTCGTGCTGATCACCGGCGGCACCGGATGTATAGGCCGGGTGCTGCTGCGGGAACTGATGCCCTATCACCCGGCGCGGGTCGTGTCCGTCACCCGCGGCCGTACCCCGCTGCCGGACGTGCAGGCCTCGCCGTGGCTCGCCGGAGTGGAGTTCGTGCACGGAGACGTGCGCCACCGCGCCGGGCTGGACGAGCTGTTCGACGAGGTGCGCCCGGACGTGGTCTTCCATGTGGCCGCGCAGCGCGACCCGGGCCGGGCCGAGACCGAGGTGCGCCGGACCGTGGCCACCAACGTGTTCGGCACGCTGAACGTGGTGCGTTCCGCGGCCCGGGTGGGCACCGGGACCGTCGTGTGCGCCTCCACCGGCAAGGCGCTGCGCCCCTACTCCCCGGATGTGTACGCGGCCTCGAAGCGGGTGGGCGAGTGGATGCTGGCGCGCACCGCGGCCGCCTGCGAGCTGCGCCTGTCCGCCTCCCGGTTCACCCATGTGGTGGACAACTCGATCGTGGGCGACCGGCTGCGCGCCTGGTGCGCCGCGGACGAGCCGATCCGCCTGCACAGCGCGGAGATCGGCTTCTACATCCAGTCCGCGCTCGAGTCCGCGCACCTGCTGCTGTGCGGCGTGGTGGACTCCCAGCCGGGCCAGCTGCGCATCAATGCCCTGCGTGACCTGGACTGGCCGGCCAGTCTGCTCGAGGTCGCCCTCGGCGCGATCGCGCAGACCGGCTCGGACGCGCCGATCTACATCGCGGGCTACGACGAGGGGTACGAGGAGCAGCCGTTCCCCGGCCTCTACGACCCGATGACGGCGGGCGACGTGAGCCCGCTGATCAACGTGTTCGAGGCGCCCGGAGCCAAGCCCGCCTCGGCCGAGCAGGCCGACACCTTCGTCCCGGCCGTGCTCGGCGCCGATCACGAGGCCCTGCGCGCGCTGGCGGCGCTGGAGGCGGCCTGCGCGGCCAGCACCGGGCCGGGCGGCGCGCCGGAGGTGTGCGAGCAGGAGGTGCGGGCGCGGCTGGACGAGGTGTCCTGGGCCCTGCTCGAGGCGACCGTCGCCGAGATCCCGGAGCCGGCCAGGGCCCGCGTGGTCCGGCTGGCCGAGCGCTCGGTCGCCGCGCTGCCCGTGCAGCACCCGCACCACCGCTTCCTCGAGACCCTGCGGCCGAAGGCCTAGCCGAGTCCCGGACGAGGACCGACGGTGGGTGCGTGCGCCCGCCGCGGGCCTCACTTCTGGTCGGACAACAAGCTCGCGATCGTGTTCAGGAACCGGTCTGCACCGGGCGAGCCCGTGTCGCTCAGGATCGGCTCGTCGTGCGCGCCCAGACTCACCATGACGCCGAAGCAGAGGATCGAGACCTGGGCTCGTGGTGCCTTGCCGGGCCCGTCCCCGAAGTCGAGCTCGAACGCCGGTCCCAGCGCTTCCGGGCACGAACTCGGCAGCTTGTCCGCCGACCGCGGCAGGGCATTGATCATGGCGGCGAGACGCGCGATCGTCTGCCGGTCCGTCACGGCGAAGTGCAGGCGCTGCGGGATCTTCGCGGCCGCGGACCGGGTCGGGGTGGCGTAGGGGAAGTAGGCCTGAATCACGCTCAGGTACGCGGTGGCGGGCACTGTCACGCCGGCGGAGCCCTGCGTGGTGCTCAGGTGCGTGGAGCCGCCCCGCACGGGGTCGGCGGGCCCGGGACTGCTGTGCGTACCGACTGAGGCCGAGGTGCATCCCGCCGTGAGGACGACCGCGGCCAGGGTGAACACCCCGGCGCGCGCGGCCCTCGATTGCACGAGTCTTCTCATGGCACTTGGACGCACCGGCCGGTCGGCGCGTTCCGGTCGGATGAGGGGCCGGTGTGCGAATCCGCACACCGGCCCCTGTGTCAAGCCACTGATCCGGCTATGAAGACACGGCCTAGCAGCCGATCAGGCGGGCGCCGAGGTAGGCCTCGACCTGATCCAGCGAGACCCGCTCCTGCGACATGGTGTCGCGCTCGCGCACCGTCACGGCGTTGTCCTCGAGGGTGTCGAAGTCCACGGTGACGCAGAACGGGGTGCCGATCTCGTCCTGGCGGCGGTAGCGGCGGCCGATGCCCTGGGCGTCGTCGAAGTCGATGTTCCAGTTCCGGCGCAGCGCGTTGGCCAGGCCCTGCGCCTTCGGGGACAGGTCCGTGTTGCGCGAGAGCGGCAGCACGGCCACCTTCACCGGGGCCAGGCGGCGGTCCAGCTTGAGCACCGCGCGCTTCTCCATCTTGCCCGCCGCGCTCGGCGCCTCCTCCTCCACGAAGGCGTCGAGCAGGAACGCCAGCATGGCCCGGTTCACGCCCGCGGCCGGCTCGATCACGTACGGGGTGAAGCGCTCGTTGGCGGCCTGGTCGAAGTAGGACAGGTCGTTGCCGGAGGCGTTCGAGTGCGTGGTCAGGTCGAAGTCGGTGCGGTTCGCGATGCCCTCGAGCTCACCGAACTCGCTGCCGCCGAAGTTGAAGCGGTACTCGATGTCGACGGTGCGCTTCGCGTAGTGCGCCAGCTTCTCCTTGGCGTGCTCGTACAGGCGCAGGTTGTCCGGGTTGACGCCGAGGCCGGTGTACCAGTTCATCCGCTCCTGGATCCAGTACTCGTGCCACTTCTCGTCCTCGCCCGGCCGGACGAAGAACTCCATCTCCATCTGCTCGAACTCGCGGGTGCGGAAGATGAAGTTGCCCGGGGTGATCTCGTTGCGGAAGGACTTGCCGATCTGGCCGATGCCGAACGGGATCTTGCGCCGGCTGGACTCGAGCACGGGCTTGTAGGACACGAAGATGCCCTGTGCCGTCTCCGGACGCAGGTAGTGCAGGCCGGAGCCGTCGGCGACCGCG
Organism: Actinospica durhamensis; assembly: GCF_018139695.1. GTDB lineage: Bacteria > Actinomycetota > Actinomycetes > Streptomycetales > Catenulisporaceae > Actinospica > Actinospica durhamensis. The sequence continues at coordinate 17,466 of NZ_JAGSOG010000139.1, forward strand.
CCGAGGTGGGTGGTGAGCAGGCCGCTGAACTGCTTGGGCTCGGTGAACTGGCCCTTGTTGCCGCAGTTGGGGCAGTTGACGTCGGCCAGGCCGTGCTCCGGCAGGTGGTGGTGCTTGGCCTCGTACGCCTCTTCGAGGTGGTCCGCCCGGTAGCGCTTGTGGCAGGAGAGGCACTCGGTCAGCGGGTCGGTGAACTCCTTGACGTGACCGGAGGCCTCCCACACCTCGCGGGCCAGGATGACCGAGGAGTCGAGGCCGACGACGTCCTCGCGGCCGCGGACCATCGCCTGCCACCACTGCCGCTTGATGTTCTCCTTGAGCTCCACACCCAGCGGCCCGTAGTCGTACGCGGCACGGGAGCCGCCGTAGATCTCGCTGGACGGGAAAACGATGCCCCTGGCCTTGGCCAGTCGGACGATGGACTCGATCTTGTCGGCGGCCACGATGATTCTTTCCATGTTTTTCGCCTTCACGCCCGGCTGGCGTGCGGTCTGGGCGCATCGTAGCGGGTGAGCCGGAGCGGTTTCCAACGCTTTGCCCCCTCGGCGGCCGTCGGGCGCGGCGGGGCCGTGTCGGGACCGGGCGCCGGCCTGCAGCGGGGAGCCGAACGGCCCAGGGCCCCACTGTGTACCGTACACGGCCGTTCAGTGGAGCCGGAAGCGCGGTGACCGGGTCGGTGGCACAATGAGGTCTGCGCCATACGGATGTGAAGCGAGGAGTGCCGGCATGCAGCGAGAAGAAACCGGGGCCCGCTCCGCGATCCCCGCCCCCGGCCGCTCCACCCGGCAGCGGACCGCGGTGGCGGCGCTGCTCGAGGAGACCGAGGACTTCGTCTCCGCCCAGCAGCTGCACGACCGGCTGCGCCACCGGGGCGACTCGGTGGGCCTGACCACGGTCTACCGCACCCTCCAGTCCCTGGCCGAGACCGGCATGGTGGACGTGGTGCGCACCGACGAGGGCGAGGCCGTCTACCGCCGCTGCTCCAGCGGCACGCACCACCACCACCTGGTCTGCCGCGGCTGCGGCACCGCGGTGGAGGTCGAGGGCCCGGCCGTGGAGGCCTGGGCCGGCAAGGTGGCCGCCGAGCACGGTTTCATCGAGGTCGAACACACCCTGGAGATCTTCGGCACCTGCGCGAACTGCGCGGCCAAGGACGAGGACTGAGCGACCCGGCCTCGACCGGGTCGCCCAGCGCCACAGGCGAAACGCCGCCCTACACCGCCGCCGCCACCCCGCCGCGGACCATCTGCCGCAGGTGCTCCGGCGTGCGATCCGGCTGCGCCTTGCGCACGAAGGCCGAGCGCAGCGCGTGGTATGGGGCGTGCGGGTCGTCGAAGATGGCCCGCATCCGGGCGAGCTCCTCGCGCCGGTACTCGTCGAGCCCCTTGCGCGCCTCGTCGCCCTCCAGCCGCCGGGCCTTGGTCGCGATCCGCGTGTTCAGGCCCGGCGCGGCGGCCAGCTCGAACGCCACCGTCCACACCGACTCGGTGAACGCCTCGGGCGGCACCTCGAGCGCGCGGTCGGCCAGGCCGAGGCGCAGCGCGCGGGCCGAGCCGACCGGCAGGGCCGCCTGCATCACCCGGGTGGTCTCCGCCTGCCCGATCCGGCGCGGCAGCACGTATGTCCAGTACTCCGAGCCGTACAGGCCCATCAGCCGGTAGTGCGGGTTGAGCACCGCGCCCTCGCGCAGCCACACCTCGTCGGCGGCCGCGCCGAGCACCACCCCGCCCGCCGCCGCGTTGCCGCCGAGCGCGCAGACCACCAGCCGGTCGGTGGTCCGCAGCACCGCCTCGACCAGGTCGTCGATGGCCACGATGTTCGCCCAGGACTCCGCGGCCGGGCTCGCGGCCGCGTCGATCACGCCGAGGTGCACGCCGTTGCTGAAGAAGTCGCGCTGGCCGCCGAGCACGAGGACCCGGGTCCGGCGGGTGAGCGCGTGCTTGTAGCCGCGCAGCAGCCGGCGGCACTGCTCGGCGCTCATCGCCCCGCCGGGGAAGCGGAAGCCGAGCATCCCCACCTCGCCCCGCTCCCGGTAGGTGATCTCCGGTGAGCCCGGGCATTCGGGCAGGTGCGCAGCGGGTCCGGCCAGCGCGAGCGCCGCGGGCAGCTTGATCCCGGGCGGTCCGCCGGGGCGGCGCTTGGCCTTGGCGTGGCTGAGCCAGACCGCGCCGTCCGCGGTGGCCCGGCACACCGAGCCGGCCCGGGTGGCCAGCAGCGTGCCAGGGCGGCCGCGCAGCGCGTACTCGGGGGAGGTGCCGTAGAGGTAGTACTGGGCGCCGTCGATCTCGTCGAGCACGCCCGGGCTGGAGTCGGCCGCCCGCAGCAGGGCGCTGACCCGGTCGGCCGAGTCCCGCTCCCAGTCGACGGTGCGCAGCTGCTGCGGGTAGAACGGGCGGGTGGCCACGTGCCGCGCGCTGCCCGGGCGTTCGCCGAGGGCGAACCGGCGCACGGCCTCGCGTACGGCGGTGCTGGCCGCGTCGGAGAGCTCGCCGCGGTACAGGTCGCTCTTGGCCACCCCCGGCGTCACCCGGAAGGAGGTGTGCGCCCAGACCGGCCCGGCGTCCATCTCCGCCACCGCCTGGAGCACCGTCACGCCCCACACGTCCATGCCGCGATGCAGGGCCCAGTCCAGCGAGGAGGGTCCGCGGTCCCCGGGCGGCCCCGGATGCACGATGAAACAGGGCACTGATTCCCAGATGTCCTGGGGTATCGCGCTGGTGAGCATCGGGGCTATGCACAGGTCGTAGCGCGGCGTCGGGGGGCCGGTGCGGTATCCGGGCCCGAACACCGCTTCGCGCAGTTCTGACTCGCCGCAGGCGGCGAGCACCACCGCGAGTTCGTGGCCCTCCTCGGCCAGCTCGGCGTGGATGCGTTGCGACAGGCTGTTGAAAGCGGTGGCGATCAGCAGGATTCGCAAGGAGGCCTCCTTGGTCGGCTTCCGGAACTCGGGGCGACGCGCTGTTTGCACGGCAATGGGCCCCACCCTAGGAATCGCACTGGGTGGTGGACAGGGCACATGCGGTGACGGCTGGGGCTATTCGGCCCTGAATACGCGACCGGACGTGCGCCGTGGCGCGATCCTGGCGGTCGCGCCGGACCGGCGGTTTCGGTGTGGCCGGGGCTCGGCGGAGGCGGTGCTTGACTTTCCGACAACGCGATATATCGTGGTTCTCGACGGACGCGATACATCGCGTCTTGTCCTCAGCGGAGTCCATCCGGGAGTCCAACAGGCGGGGAGGAACCATGGCCGAGACCTGGAAGATCGAGGCGCCGGAGCAGTTGGCGCTCGGGGAGGGGGTGCGCAGGCTGCGTCTGCACGCCGTCGGCGGACGGATCAACGTGCTGGGGGTGGACGGCCCGGCGGCGCTCGAGGTGAGCCGGATCAGCGGACCGCCGCTGACGGTGGAGCTGACCGACGGGGAGCTGCAGATCCGGCACGGCGAGGAGTCGCTGCGGACCGGGCTGCTCAGCTGGCTCAGCCGCGGCGCCCGGCAGGAGGTGGAGCTGTCCGTCTCGGTCCCGCCCGACGCGCTGGTCGAGGTCACGGTAGTGTCCGGCCCCGTGGTGCTCTCCAACCTGCACGAGCGGGTCACGCTCAAGGGCGTCTCCGGCGAACTGACCCTGGCCGGGATGTACGGGCCGACGGCGGTCAGCACCGTCTCCGGCGCCGTCACGGTCGAGCAGGCCACCGACGACCTGAGCGTGCGCGCGGTCTCCGGCGCGATCACCGTGCTGGCCGGCTCCGGCGGCAGGATCGACCTGAACACCGTGGCCGGCGCGATCACCCTCGACCTCGAGGAGCCGCTGCCCTCGCAGGTCAAGACCAGCTGCGTGTCCGGCGGCCTGACCGTCCGGCTGCCGCACGACCCGGACGTGGAGGTCGCGCTCACCAGCACCTCGGGCCAGGCCACCAGCCAGTTCGGCGAGGTGACCGCGAGTCGCAAGCCCGGCAGTTCGCGCCTGTCCGGCCGGGTCGGCACCGGGCGCACCCGGCTGAGCGGCCACACCGTCTCCGGCGCGATCACCGTGCTGCGCCGCGATCCGGACGAGGATCCGATCGAGGACGGGTACCCGGGCGCCGGCGGTGCCGGCAGCACCGGCAACGACGAGGGAATCGAGGACGCGCGATGACTCCGGTCTTCGGACACGGCCGCCTGCGGCTGTACCTGCTCAAGCTGCTCGAGGAGAGCCCTCGGCACGGCTACGAGATCATCCAGCAGCTGCGCGAGCGCTTCGCCGGGCTCTACTCGCCCAGCGCCGGCACCGTCTACCCGCGCCTGGCCCGGCTCGAGACCGAGGGCCTGATCCGGCACGAGTCCGACGGTGGCCGGAAGGTCTACCAGATCACCGACGCCGGACGCGCCGAACTCGCCGCGCGGGCCGAGGAGCTGTCCGAGCTCGAGTCCGAGATCCGGGCCTCGGCCAGGGACCTGGCCGAGGGCATCCGGCAGGAGGTGCGCGAGAGCGCCAAGGCGGTGCAGCAGGAGCTGGCCGACCAGGCCCGCCGGGCCCAGCGCGGCGAGCAGGACGGCGGCAAGGCCGCGGCCGGCGGCTGGGCCGGAGCCGCGCCCTGGCCCCCGCACCCGCCGCAGCCGCCCCGTCCGCCGCAGCCGCCGCAGGACGCGCCGCCGCCGCCGGTCCCGGGGCTGCCGGGTTTTCCCCCTGGATTCCCCTTCGCGCCGCCGCCGGGATCCGATGAGTGGGGCGGCGAGCAGTGGAAGGACTGGAAGCGCCAGCAGCGCGAGCAGCAGCGGGAGTGGCGTCAGCAGCAGCGGGAGCACCACCAGGAGTGGAAGCAGCGCCAGCGCGACTGGCAGCGCGACTGGAAGGAGCAGTGGGCGCGCCAGTGGAAGGAGCAGTGGCAACAGCAGCAGCAGGAGTGGGAGCAGAGCAGCGCCTCCTTCCGGGGCCTGCTCGGCAACTGGTCCGGCAGCCAGGACTGGTCCCAGCTCAGTGAGTTCTTCGGCTACCTGCGCCGCCAGGGCGCCCCGGTCGCCGAGGCGCTGCGCCGGCACGGCCCGGTGACCGAGGCGGAGGCGGCCAGGGCCCGGGAGATCCTGGACCGCGCGCTGGCCGAGCTGCGCGAGCTGTTCGACGGCCCGCAGGACACGCCGCCGGAACACTGAGCGCGCCGCCGCGGCCGGAGCGGGAGGCCGGCCGCGGTTCGGGCT